>JAHFNO010000009.1 GCA_023267275.1 Candidatus Nomurabacteria bacterium
TGTGGGTGAATATCAAAACATGCTCTTCCTTGAAGCTGCACGTATGATGAAGCTTCGTCACCCAAAGGACGTAGCTTTTGTTATGGTTTCGTATTTGCCTGTGCCAAGTAAGGTAGGGGAAATGAAAACCAAGCCTACTCAACATGCCGTACGCACACTCAATGCTTCAGGTATTCAGCCAGATATTATTGTGGCACGTAGCAACGATCCACTCGATGAAAAGCGCAAAGAAAAATTGTCACTCTTCTGTAACATTCCATTTGGTCGTGTGATCTCTGCTCCTGATGTCGATAGTATTTACGACATTCCTGCCAATTTCGAAAAAGAACATCTCTCAGATATGCTCTGCGAAATTTTGTTTATGACTTGCAAGACATCTCGTGTGCAATCGGCAGAACAATGGGATATATTTACCAATCGTATCCATTCTGCAAATGCCGAATTGAAGATTGCTGTTGTAGGAAAATATTTTGATACCGGCAATTATGTTCTCTCTGATGCGTATATTTCCGTGATTGAAGCAATTCGTCATGCTTCCTACGGAGAAAACAGAAAGCCCGTGCTCACTTGGATCAATGCTATCGATTTTGAAACCGACCCAAGCAAAGTAAAAGAATTGAGCCAGTTCGATGGCATCATCGTTCCTGGTGGATTCGGTTCGCGAGGTATTGAAGGTCTTGTTTCTGTAATCCAATATGCACGAGAAAACAAGATTCCATATTTCGGACTCTGTTATGGTATGCAACTTGCGGTGATTGAATTTGCTCGACACAAACTCGGTTGGGCAGACGCAAATACACGCGAGGTCAATCCAAACTCAAGCCATCTGGTGATTGATATTATGGAATCACAAAAGAAAAAGCTTGATGCAAAAGATTATGGTGGCACAATGCGTCTTGGAGCATATGAAGCATATATTGGCAAAGATACGATTGCGCGAGAAGCATATGGAACAGAAACAGTTTCAGAACGTCATCGCCATCGCTACGAAGTCAATCCAAAATACATTGCTGAGATTGAAAAAGCCGGATTGGTATTCTCGGGACGTTCTCCAGACGGCACTCTGATGGAGATTGCCGAATTGCCAAAGGGAGTGCATCCATTTTTCCTTGGAACGCAGTTTCATCCAGAATTTAAATCTCGACCACTCGCTCCACACAAATTGTTTACTGCATTTGCAAAAGCGTGTATTCAAGAAAAGAAAATTAAGAATTAAGAATGAGGAATTAAGAATTGAATGCATTTCATTCCTAATTCTTAATTGATAATTCCTAATTAACTACAAAAAAATCCCTGTTGGGGATTTTTTTGTAGTTAGTATTGTCCATCAATATCTCGTCCTTTGGCTTTTTTAATGATATCGATAACCTCGTCGTCGCTGTCGGTGATAGTAAACAGCGAAAGGTCTGCTGCATCAATCGTTTTGTATTTTTCTAGTAAGATTGTTTTGAAAATCTCTTGAAATGGTTTCCAGAATGCACTGCCATAAAGAATAACTGGAATCGGCTGCATTTTTTTTGTTTGCAAAAGAGTCAGTTGCTCAAAACATTCATCGAGTGTACCAAATCCACCAGGAAAATACACAAGTACTTCAGACGAGAAGGAGAGTGCCATTTTTCGTGCAAAGAAAAAATTGAATGGCACATCATCGGTAAGGTATGGATTTTCTTTTTGTTCCATCGGAAGCTTGATGGTGAGTCCGAGCGATTTTCCACCTGCTTCAAATGCGCCACGATTGCCCGCTTCCATGATTCCTGGTCCACCGCCGGTGACAATGGTGAGTCCGAGCTCTGTCGAAATGCGGCCAGCAAGCACGCGTGCTTTTTCATAGAATTCATCACCTTCAGAAAAACGAGCAGAGCCATAAAATGTAACTGTATTTTTGTATGCAGACATTTCATGAATCCCTTGCTGAATTTCTTCGTTGATTTGGCAGATGCGTACGCCCCCAGGCCCCTCGGCGTTTTTACAGACCTTTTGAATTTCCTCAGGTGATTGATGGTGATGCGATACGATATTTTTGTTTGTTGGTTTGTCTGTCATGGTAACGACATCATAACATATCCTAGGCATTAGGCTCTAGGCTTTAGGTGCTAGCTTAAATTAGATTGCAAGCTTGAAAAAAGCCTTGTTTTAAGGTATTGTGGGGAAGTTGTTTCTTGTAATTGTGTCATTCCCGGCTCCGACCGGAAATCCAGGTTATTAGAATAATAAAGTATTGCCGGATCATCTAATGGTAGGATGTGACTCTCTGAAAGTCATCATCTTGGTTCGAATCCAAGTCCGGCAGCAAAACAGTGAGACAGACCGAGAGGCTTATTTCTCAAGGTCGTTTCAAAATCTCAGTTCGCGACCGAGTCTCCCCAAATTTCACAAAACGTGAAAATGTTTTTTGGTAGCAACGTATTTTCTTGAATTCGCTCGGTTCGAGTCCAAGTTGGGTCTTCGTTCATAATAATTTTATATGCCGTATGGTAGAATAGACTCGTTTTATGGATACCATCGAAAAACAATTTGAAAAATTCTACGAGAATATAAAGCTTACCCCAGCCCAAAAGGAAGACGCTAAGACGAAATACAACGGCGTCTGTTCGAAGTTGCATGATTATTACTATCCGAATACGACCTATTCCGGTAGTACAAAACTTCTGATCGGGTCGTACGGTAAGCACACATCGATTCGTCCTGCGCGTGACATTGACGTTATTTTTATCATGCCGCCGGAAAAGTTCGCGCAATACGACGACAACACATCAAACAAGCAATCCCAACTTTTGCAGGACGTAAAGAGAATTTTGGAAGAAAAATATCCGAATACGCCGATCAGTGCGTTCGGGAAGATTGTGAAGCTTGAATTTGCCGATACTAAACACGACGTTGAGCTTGTACCGGGCTGGGAAAACGACGATGGTACTTTCACTATCCCTGACTCAGAGAATGGGGGAAGGTGGCACAGACAGGACTACCGAAAAGAAATATCTGAAATTGCTGAATCTGACGCAACGACTGGAAAAACAAAATTCCTTATCCGTTCAGTTAAGAAGTGGTCAGACAACTGTACTGCACGCACCCGAACATTCGAGATCGAGCGTGTAGCTCTTTCGTTCTTTGCGAGTGGAGGTAAGGGTACAAGCAGTGCACAGCTCTTTGTGAATTTCTTCCAATACTTCCTGAACAGTACAACGGATGAGAGTCTCAGAAGCCATCTGAATACTGCTCTTGGCCGCGCGCAAAAGGCTCGCGCATTTGAGACTAATAGCAAATTTGAAGAAGCTGCCGACGAATGGAAAAAGATATTCGGTGACGATTTTCCTAAGACGATTAAAATTGCAACTCAGGAAATACCAGTTAGTGAGGGTGAGTTCGACAAGCTCACTAAGTTGACGCGTGACTATCCTTCTCCTGACGAAGAGCATCTTACAGACAAGCACGGAATACCCTTTGAAATTGACCCTATGTATTCGGTGTCCCTTGATGCGGATGTTGAACAGGACGGATTTAGGAAAAGTACATTACTCTCGTTTATTCAAAGCAGATTCCCATTGCGTAAAAGCAAAAAGTTGCTTTTTAGGGTAACTCACAATGTTCAGGGTCCATATGAAATAAAATGGAAAGTTCGCAATTTCGGGGAGGAAGCAAAGAGGGCTAATGGTCTACGTGGTCAGATTCATGACGATATGGGATCAGAAACAAGAAACGAAAGCACGCTTTATCACGGTGAGCATTATGTCGAGTGCTACATCATTAAAAACAACAAGTGCGTTGCAATCGGCAGAATTCTCGTGCCGATCGGCAAGGACTATTAAATACTATGGATAAAATCAATTTACAGGTTATACGAGAATCATTCGGGCGAGTTGTTTATTCACACAAAACTCACGAGAAAGAAGCGGAGGTTCAGAGTAAGAACGCCCATTGCTTCAAATGGTTAAATTTGATTGTCCTGATTTTGGGTTCTGGTGGCCTCTTGAGCACGTTGATTACGGATCAGAAGTGCTTGCTTGTCATTGGTGCAATTCTTACATTTATCGGCCTGGGTCTTGCTGTTTTTCAGATGAGCTTTAATCCAGAAGAAAAAGCCTACAAACACAAACAGTCAGCCCATCAGCTCTGGCAGGTGAGGGAAAGGTATACATGCCTCATTGCTGATATTATGAATCAGAAAATCACTGAGGAGAAAATAACTGAAAAAAGAGACCAGTTGCTCTGTGATCTCGACCTTATATACAAGAATGCTTTACCGACAAGTAGCAAGGCCTACGGGATGGCATCGAAAGCCTTAAAAAAAGATGAAGAGTTCACGTTCTCTGATGCCGAGATTAATAAATTTCTTCCGAAGGATCTCTGGCTCAATCATGAATAAATGTTTGTATGGAAAATAATGCTCACAAAGAAACGAAGGAGAAACGGTTAAAAAGATTTCAGGATAATCCGCCGTATGAAATCGTAGCAACCCTGCTCAATTCGATAGCCAATTTCTTTAATAACGAAATTGCGCTGACTACCCAAGGGAATAATTATCAATCGTCATTGTTGCTTTTAGGCGTTCACTCAGTTGCGCTCACTGTTTCGGAAGGCCTATTTAATAAAAAAGGCTCAGAAGGCTACAAGCTATTTCTTGAAAAATTTGTTGACGGAGATACGGCTGATACAAAATTTTCCACGATTGCAAAACAGATTCACGATTGGAGAAATGTTCTAGCGCACCAGTGGATTGGATCGATTGGGCACTCGACTGGGTACGATTACCAAATGTCGTCTGGTTGGGAAGTGAGAGACGACGTTACTTTTATCAATCCAAGAATTTATCTCGAATACTATTTAAAAGCATTCAGAACTAACGGAAAAATTTGGGATTGGGAAACAATGCTCACTGAGTCAGAACAGGAGGAGACAAAAACACGTTTGATTGAGAAATATTTATTGCGATAGTTATTGCAGTGCTATTTTCTTTTCTTTCAAAATCAGTTTACTCCGCAGATGGCTCAGTAGCTCTCGTTTCTCCCATATGCTTCGCTCGCGCAGTATATACTTCGCGTAGTTGCGGATGTCTATCTCCGTTACTTTAATCTTTTCCTTTGCCTTCTTGCCGAGCACCGACTCGTTGAACTTCTGGTGTTGCTCAAGCTCCGCCTTAATCTTGTCTTTCATGCCTATGTCGTCCAAGTCTACTGTGTCGAGTATTGCGGCCAGTTGCTCTATAAGCTCCTCCTCCCGTACATATCCACACGGGCAGTTCTTGTCTTTGAACTTCGTGCATCCGTAATACACATGTCGGTGTGTAGTGCCATCTTTTTGCTGTTTGAATTTCTCGTCCGCGCAGATGCCCGAGCCGCAGAGGCCGCAGGTGAGCATGCGCGTGAAGGCGAACTCCTTCGGCGGCACTCGCACCTTGTTTTGGCTCGTCGTTTTTTCTTGAACTAGATCGTACAATTCCTTGGCGATGAGCGGCTCGTACTTTCCCTTGTACCAGTTTCCGCTTCCTTTCGGATACTCGAAGTCGCCGTAGTAGAAGGTATTTTTTAGAAGTAGATATATGTTACTCAAGGTCAGCGGTTTTCCGCTCTTTGCTCGGAATCGGATATCGTCTTTCATCCAGTAGAATATTTTTCGTCCTGACCATCCGTCGTAAGCGACCTTTTCAAACATTTGTTTGATGACCATGCCGCGCAGGGGATCTACTATGGTCTCGCACTTCTTGTTTCGATCCGGATTTGCGAGGTAGCCGGTAGGCGGTACTGTCGGCCACATGCCCATCTCGCACCGCGCTCGCAGTCCGCGCTTCACGTTGACCATCTTATTGTCATTCTCTAATTTCGCTTGGCTCCCTAAAATCATGAGCAGGAATTTCTCATTCGGGTTGTTCCCGAATCTCTGACCGTACGTTCTGATCTCGATGAGCAGTCCTTGATCCATGAGATCGACGACCGAGCCAAGGTCGCCCGCGTTGCGGCTCAGTCGGTCTGGTGCCCAAGTCAGGATGCCGTTGAATTTTCCGGCTCGGATTTCCGCTAGAAGCTCGTTGTAGACCGGTCGCTGGCCGACCTCTTTCGACGAGTGCGATTCTCTCTTGATCTCGGCGATTTCAAGCCCCTCGCGCTCGGCAAGTGCCTTCATTTCGTTGACCTGCGATTCGATTGATAATGCTTGCTTGTCTTCCTGCTCCGTACTCTTTCGAGCGTACAGGCAATACTTCACCTTTAATGGGGTTGTGTCCTTTGTCGGAACCCCTTCCGATATTTGTGCTGTATTTGTCATACAACACAAGGAATGACGCAACCCCTCTTGTGAGTCTAGGAGGGGCTGTTGGTAACTTTATGCTAAAATAACCGTCCAAGTATGAGCGAAAAAATGAGCACAAAGAAAAAAGGAGATTTGCTCGAGGAGATCGTTGAAACCCTCTGTCAGGGTCTTGATAATGCCAAGGTTGAGCGCAACGTCAAAGTGAAGGGAAAGTCTGGCACCGACAGGCAGATTGATGTGCTTATTCAGGCTAACCAAAACGCCTTTGATATAAAAATTATAGTTGAAGCGAAAAACTATGCTGAAAAAGTTGGCATTGAGAAGGTTGAAGCGCTGAAGACCAAATTGCACGATGTCGGAGGCAACCTCGGCGTGATTGTTTGCCCACTCGGATTTACAGAGGGGGCGATAAATTCTGCTGAGCTGAATGACATTCAGTTGTTTCAAGTATTCGACAACGATCTCGGCAACACGAGCCAGTTCATACCTTTTCGATATATTGTTCCTGACATACGAGGTACGGCTCCGGTCATCGAAAGCAGGTCGAGCGCGGCCGCTCCGTTCTCACTTTCAGTTAACAGATCAGATTGGAGATTTTATTACAAAGGCAATATATTCACTTTAGATGACCTCGAATTTTTCGCTTGGAATAATCATATGTTCCCGCACAAAGAGGGAGAACATACTGCAGATTTCGGAGTAGTTAAAATCGCGAATGCGGATAAGATTGATGATTTTTATTACGTCGAGTTCAAACTTAATTTCTTGGTTACAGCTGATTACTACATGAAGCTTTTTCCGGTTTCGTATATGAAGAATATAAAGTCGGGTAAAGGTAAGCACAATCTCTTTATTGACGCTTACTCAAAAAAAGAAGACATGATCGCTCACGGCTGGCGGTACTTTAAAACCGAAGAAGAAATGGAAAAGACGGCAGATCAATATGATACCTCAGAAGATGCGCGGAAATTGAGAATGACCCATGATTTTACTCTTGGTCACTAACTGTATTTTTTGAACTAATTTCAAACTCGCGAATTTCTTTTTCTAACCTATCCATCTCGCATATAACCCGCACGAAAATTCGCCGTACCCGTTTCTTGTTAGGCTCTCCGTATAGTCCTGCGGCATAGTCTGCATCATCGTCCGGCACGAACGTGGCGAGTGAGACGTAGTAAGCCGCGAGCTGTTGGATGCGCTCCTTGATCGCTCGCTTCACGTACTCCTTGGACTCTGGCAGGGAAGACAGCCGATTAAGCACGCCGAGATTTCTTCCCTCGGAGTACTTGTAGTGCTTGGCGGCTTCGATGACAGCGTCGATGTCTTCCACACTCAATTGAATGACGCAGACCAATCTCGAAGTCTAGGCCAGAGGGTTAAACTTTGACATTTACCAAAATAGTTGTAGTATGAGAAAAACATTGTTCACAAACCGCTTAATAACTAAATATGGAAACTGCTATTCAAAGCCCAATTGTGGGTACACAAACAACATTTGTGGTGAATCCGATCAATGATATTCAGGCCAGTTTAGATAATTTCGGCTGGTATTATGAATGGATTAAAACACAAAAACTCGAGTTCAATCTCGAGAGTACTGACGGCTCTCAAGCCGTAGAATTAATTAAGTGCAAGCCAGGAAAATTTGACGTCATTCTTAGAGAAATCGATGCAAGAGGGTATATGCCTGCGCCATCGCCGTATCTTTTGGGATTGGGAGTTCAATATCCACAAGTCATTAAAGAATATGGTTTAATCGTTTCGCTCGATGAAAACAATCTATTGCCTCGAGAAGATAACCGACTGTGCTTTACGGGTCTTAGTTGGCGCAATCTGAATGTTCTCTATTTGGTTGAGACAAGAACCAATTTCATTAACGGTTGGTGGTTTGCTGTACTTAAGAAAAATGCCATACAGCCGGTAGTATTAGACAAGCCCGTTCAGTTATTTGAGAATGCGTTATCAAATGTATTTTCAATGAACAAAGTAACCTTGACGAGAAGTCAAAAATTGGCCTATTTAAAAATTAAATCAGGACAAAATCTTTTTCTGACAGGCGTAGCGGGTACAGGAAAAACATTCCTGCTTAATCTGATAGAAAAGCTGACTGGCAAGCGAGTATTTCTGACGGCTTCGACCGGAGGAGCATCGCTTCACCTTGAAAACGGGCGGACTGTAAGTTCGTTTCTGGGCTTAGGGCGTTACGATGAAGAAACCGCCTCTTTTAAATGTCACCACCGTCTGGATAACTCGATACTGGTAATTGATGAAATTTCCATGATCGGAGTTGCTCAGTGGGATTACATTATGAGGTCTATCAAAAAGAACTCTACGGATTTCCGTACGGTTCAAATCATCATCTGTGGCGATTTGTGGCAGATGCCGCCGATGCACTGGGATCAACCTCTCTTCAATGTGTATTCAGAGAAGGAGATATGTGATACCAATGAAATCATCGACATCATGGGTTACAAGATTCCTTACCTGCGACCAATCGAACCTACTGTTCCAGAGCTTGATTTTCAAATTTTGGAGCTGAAGGAAATTGTTCGCCAAAGCGATGCTGAGTTTATTTCAAAACTCATGGACATTCGTTTCTATGGTCTTAATGATCATTTACCCTGGCTATACAAAAATTCAGGTAATCCTGAAAAGCTTGGTATCACTCTGGTTTCCTCAAGGGAAATTATGAATGAGATGAACGAGACAATTGAAAAGGGAAGGATCGAGAGCCGTTATGAGCTTCTGGATATTGAAGACGATGACCGACCCTATGACAGGCTGGAATTATGGAAGGATATGAAAGTTATCATTACTTCCAATAATTTAAGGAAAGGGTATGTGAATGGTGACACTGGAAAAATTATGGGATTCGATAAGAAAAATGACGATGTTTTGATTCAGTTGGATCGAAACAATCAGATCGTTTCCGTACAGGAAGTAAGAAGAGAATATTACAGAAATGTGTATTCCCTAGATAATGAGCAGAAGGAAATAATAGTTCAAGAAAAAGATTATTATTTCTACATGCCGCTTTTGTCAGCTTACTTTTTATCAGTTCGTCGTTCGCAAGGCTCTACTCTCGAATATGGGACGATTCACGAGTCTGTTTTGAAGGCAGTAGTGTGTAGACAGTACACCGCTCTGAGTAGGTTTAAATCTATAAAGAACGTCCATATTGAGAAGCGTAAGAAGAAGACTATCACTAAATCTCAGCCTGTGATTTTTAGAAAAAACCGATAGTTTTTAAAATGAAGAATAAGAAATGCCCGACACAATGTGTCGGGCATTATTTTTTGAGCAATTTTACTTAAAACCAATTTTTTACTTCAAGGGCATTTCGAGCCGCTTGTTGCTCGGCCTCACTTTTTGATTTACCCGTACCTTTCGCTGGTTGAATGTCTCCAAAGTAGACTTCGACAATGAAAGTTTTGTCATGGTCTGAGCCAGTCTCACTAACTACATCGTACATTGGTGTAAATTTAAAGTGTTCCTGAGCTTTCTCTTGCAGGAATGACTTCGGATCACGCCAAAGTTTACATCTCACAATTTCATCTATGCGAGGCAAAAGATTGCTTGCAATAAAGGCTTCAGCAACGCCATATCCCTGATCGAGATAAACGGCACCGACGAAAGCTTCAAAGGCATCAGCAAGAATGCTTTGTAGAGATTTGTGGTTGTCCTTCTTTTGTCCCTCAGAAAGTAGTATGTAATTGTGCATACCGAGTTCCTGAGCGACCTCAGCAAACATCCTTGCGTTCACGAGGGCTGAGCGATAATTCGTCAGATCGCCTTCTGGGCAGTCAGGGTATTTCCTGTACAGGTAATTGGTGACGATCAGTTCGACAACCGCATCTCCAAGAAATTCCAGACGTTCGTTGCTTCCCGCGACCAATCCTCTGTTTTCGTTAAGGTATGATCTATGGGCGAAGGCTTGCTTCAGGATTCCTTTGTTTTGAAATACGATGTTTGTCTTTTGTTCGAATTTTCCGGGATCTTCCGCCGCTTTCTGGGGCAGAAAAATGATCTTGTTTGTTTGAGCCATATTAAAGAATTTATGAGTGATGATTAAAAATCATACTACATACTTTATTAAAATATGTCAAGAAATTTGTCAAAATAAAAGACCGCCTGATAAAGACGGTCTTCTTCAAACATTTCTGTTTCTAATTCACTTTTTCGATTGCGACAGGGGAATACTTTCCTTGTGTGTCTTTTTTAAAACACGCTGGATCTTGCAGGGCTGCAAGAATCGTATTCTGCTGAAGCACTCGTTTCTCAAGAACTTTGGATATGATCTCATTCTTGCTAAGAGCACCTTCTTTTTTCAGGAGTTCTCTTATCACATCGCGAGCAAATCCCGGTGTGTATCCATTTTCAGAGAGGGCGTACGTGCCGCGACCTACGAGGACGATACGATCGTCTTTGATAAGTTCGTTATGGCAGGTAGCTGTGTTGCAAGGAATGTTAAACGTTGCTTTTATAGCTTTAGCTATCTCACCAAAATGCATGGGAACAGCGTTTTTCTTTAAAACAAGGTAAGCGTAATCTTTAACACCGCTTACTTTTGCTCCGTTTGTAATGTCTTTGCCCCATTCTCCGAGAGGGTTTTTTACGATGTTCTTTGAAAATCCTAACCACCTTAAGGTGGTTTCTTTTCGTTTAAAGGTTACGCCGGAGGTTTCTAATACCTTTAAAAACCGATAAATGATTTCACTTTCATCAATGAGCTTAGTATCGGAGAGTTCCGTGTATAGTTGCTCAATGGAAGAGTGAACTTTGCATGAAAGATCTCTATTGATACTCCAGTGAGCGAGACAAATATCATCATCCTTCCATTTAATGAAATCATCATCCAAAGTGATAAAAAAAAGAATTTTATTCTGTATTTTTTTATCCTCAGAAATCGATAGCAATAATTCATTTTCGAGCAGTAACTGATCTTTTTCTTCAAAAATAGCCTTGAGCATTTTTCTAACGGTTTGGCCGCTTTTGTACTCATCGCTTTCTTTGATGATGCGTAGTGCGTCCTGCTCAATCTGGCGGACACGTTCACGTGTAATGCTGTATCCTTCACCGATTGATTCGAGGGTTTGCGGCTCGCTATTTGAGCCTATCCCGAAACGATTTTCGATAATAAGGCGAGAGCGGGGATTGAGGAGTCCAAGGAAGTTGTCCAAGGCCCACTCTAGTGCGAACTGTATTTTTCTCTGTGAATCCATGTTAAAGAATTTTATGTGAAGTTTTTTATTACACTACATATATTATTTATATCTGTCAATGACAAAAAAATAGAGGGTTGCTAATAGCAACCCTCTATAAATTAATTAAATCAAAAGTCCTATGAAGCGATTTCAGAGTAAGAATTTAATAATTCTATAAGAAACTGAATGTCGCCTGAAAGCCCTTTGGTTTCGCGTGCGTCCTTCTCTATTTTAAAGTACGCGTGTCTAACTGTGGTGTGGTCTCTTTCGTTAAACTTACGAGCGATTTCGCTGAGAGAAAGTTTAAAGTGACCTCTGAGAATGTACATTGCGACATGTCGAGCAAGAACTACATCTTCTTTTCGGTTATCGCTACAGATGCTTTCTTCGGATATGCCGTAAAATTTACCGACAACTCCGATTGTGCGGGGGATTAATGATTGGTTAGTCGCTGCTTTAATTACTTGATCACTTCCAGCGAGCTGGGTTTTTTCTGTGACCTCTGTTTCAGCAAACTGCCTTTCCAAATATTCCTCTGCAAACTTTCGTAGTGCCGCATCATTTTTTACCTTTGCCAGTGCGATGGCTTCGATTTGTCGTATCCTTTCTCTGGTTACTCCAAACTCGTCACCGATCTCATTAAGTGTCATGTACCGATTGTTGCTCAGTCCATAACGCTTATCAATAATTTGGTATTCTTTGATGCTTAAGTTTATCTTCATGCATCTGCGGATCTTTTCCTTAAGGATTTTGCGATCCACCATTTGTGTTGGTGTAATGTCGCGAGTATCGCCTAAGAAATCACCGATACCAGATCCTTCGCCGTCGTCATCGTCCTTGCCAGGTTCATCCAGGGAAATACCATTCTTAAAATGTTCAAGTTGTTCAAGGTCGAATACCTCATGCGTTTTAATTTCCATTCGTGCAGCGATTTCCGCAAAATTGGGTTTTTCTGCACCTCTGGCTTCCATTAAAGCAAACAACTTTCTGAATTTTGATAGCTTTTCATGAACATGGACAGGGAATCTCACTGTGTGCCCAAAATCTGCCATCGCCCTACCCATAGATTGCTCTATCCACCTATATGCATAAGTGCTAAAGCTAAAGCCAAGAGAGGGGTCAAACAACTCGATAGCCCGTTTGATTCCGAAGTTTCCTTCTTGAAGAATATCTTCAAGTTCAATTCCATGAGGCTTAAATCCCAACCTACTTTTGTACTTTCCACCTAGCTGGAGAAGCAGTTTTTGATTGTGCATGATGATCATATTTTGTGAATGAACATTACCCTGTTGGGCTTCTTCAATCAGCTTATATATGACATCTTTTGCAAGGATCTTGTGGTGCTTAACCGTTTCGGCGTACCAGTCGATTTCAGGGAATAAGAAATCAGAATTTTCTTTCGGGCTTCTTTCAATTTCGATCCGGACATACTTCTCGAGTTCGTTGAAATCAACGGACTCGTTGGCTTTTGGTATTTGCCTGTGTTTAACCTGAGTCTTTGTGCGCGCGATTATCGTTTTAGACGCAATGGACTCAAGTGGCACAGCATTTGCATTACCAATTTTTACGTCAAGTTCCTTGAACGAAACTTTTCTCTGAGTGACATACGTTACTGCAACTCCGTACTGGCCGAATATTTTGGTCAGGGAAGAAAGGGTGGTCGTAAAACGAAGCCCACCTTTCTTGTCGCGGGGAAGCAGGCGGATGATCTCAATCGTAGATATCTGTTTTTGGGCAAATATCCCTTCGAGCATGGCGTGAGCGTTAGACGTCAGCCTGCCCGTAACTTGTTCTAAGGAGGGCAGAGCCTCCAAATAAGTGCTGTTTTCCATTGTTAACGATTTTCTTGAATTTTACACTAAAAGCCAATAAAGTCAATAGATACATTGACTTTATTAACAACTATGCTAAAATACAAAAAACTCAACTTAACAACTAAAAAATAGAAAATATGATAGAAACAGACTTCCAAACGGACATCAAACCCTACCTGTATCAGGAGGAAGCCCTTGAATGCATTGATAATGCAGAAAACCAAGGGAAAAAGCACGCGCTCATCATAATGGCGAGCGGTCTAGGTAAAACAATCGTAGCGGCATTGCACACAAAGCGGCGGCTCGATCGTAACCCAAAAACCCGTGTATTATTCTTCTGCCATCAAAATAACGTCTTGGAACAGGCACAAACCCGTTTCGAGTCGGTACTAGGTAGCGAAATAGCGTACGGATTTTTCCATGGGTATGAAAAAACACTCGATGCACAAATATTATTTGCATCATTTCAGACCATGAGAGACAACGTTGATAAGTTTGATCCGGAGGAGTTTGATCTTATCATTGTTGACGAAACCCACCATGTGATGGCGGAGACCTATTTGCCCGCGTATCAGTACTTTAATCCGGAGTTTACTCTTGCGATTACCGCTACGCCGAAACGCAGTGACGACCAGGATATCTCTGAAATCTATGGTGAACCCGCGTATGAGCTTCTATTGCCAGACGCGCTTGCTCGCGGCCTTCTATGTCCTATCGAGTATAAACTTATGACCGATGAAATATCGTCATTAAAGGTACTTGAGACGGAACACGGGAAAATGAGTGTTGGCAGATTGAATCGCCTAATATTCATGCCAAAGAGAGACGAGGAAATTGTGAGGCTTATCTTAGCCGAAATGGCTTTGATTGAAAATCCTCGCGTGATGATTTTCTGTTCCTCAATCGAGCACAGCGAACGTATGGCAGAATTCATCGAGGGCGCAGTTCCTATCCATTCTAAGGTGAGCCCGTCCGAGAAACGTGTAAGGGTTGAATTCTTCCGTCAGGGAGTTTTCCCAACAGGCGTTACTGTGGACATGTTCAACGAGGCTTTGGATGTTGCTGAGATCAACCTTGTTGTATTCTTGCGAACTACAAACGAAGAAAGGATATTTCACCAACAGCTTGGAAGGGGATTGCGTCCTCATGAAAGCAAGACAAAGGTGGTTATTCTGGATTTTGTTGGAAATTGCGAGCGTGTCAGAACTATCGTCACCCTGTATAAAGAGGTTGAAGAAAGAAGACGCGATTACGAGAAAAAACAGACAGGAGATCGTACTAAAGTACCTCCATTTTTTCTCAATGTTGATTCGGAGGGCTTTAAGGAAAAAGTCATTCCGCTTATTGACTTGATTGGGCGCTTTGCGGCTTCGTTCTATCCAACTTGGAAAGAGGCTTCTGAGGCGGCTGCAAAATTGGGACTTAAAAATCCGACAGATTACGAGTTCGGTTATAAAAAAGATGCACGTTTGCATTCAAGCCCAGTTTTGTATTATGACGATTATCCTGGGAAGCATGTCTTCTTTGGGAATGTCGTAATTGAGGAAAACCAAACAAGTATCATTTGCGCTACGTGGAAGGAGGCTAGCGAACTTACAGCAAATTTGGATGTTGAGGATAGGGAAGAGTATCAGAAAAGGTATTTAAACTACAGTAGTTTGCCTGCTGATCCTTGGACTTATTACGCTGATTATCCAGGAGATGATGTATTTTTCAGAAAGCCCTACTCTACTTGGCAGGAAGCTTCGAAGGCCGCAATTGCCGTTGGTCTTACCGATGGCAGTAAATACCGTAAAGATTACAGAAAAGACCCTCGTCTTCCTCCTAAGCCCTATAAGTTTTACTCGGATTATCCTGGTTCAAAAAGTTTTTTCCCTACGTTTTATGTAACTTGGGCAGAGGCTTGCGAGGCAATTAAAAAATTGGACGTTGCTAATAGAACTGAATTTAGAGAAAAGCGCGAGCTTGACCCTAAACTTCCTTCAGATCCAGGTATCTATTATTCTGATTTCACTGGGTATCCATTTACAAAAAGGAAGACTAGCCAAACAAAGTTCTATACCAATTGGAAAAGAGCCTCAGTTGCGGCCAGAAGATTGGGTATTACGAATAGCGGTGAGTATAAGCAATTAAGAAGTAAGGATCCTCTCTTGCCTTCTAATCCTTCTGAGTATTATCCTGATTATCCGGGACTTCCAGTCTTCTTAGATATGTACTACCGGACTTGGCAGAAAGCGGCACTTGCGGCAAAAAAATTGGGGCTTACAACGAAGAGCGAATACTTCAAACGTTACAAAGAAGACAGCAAACTGGTTTCTTACGGTAATCTTCGACTACAGTATAAAGATTTCCCAGGATGCCGAATATTTTTTGGAGGGAAAAAGATGTATGAAACCCTCGAAGAAGTAATGGAGGTTGTTCACAAGTTAAAGTTGAATACGAAGGATGAATATCAGCTTGCTCAAAAGCAAGATTCTGCATTGCCTAGTAATCCAGCAATAACTTATAAAACACAGTTTCCGGGCTGGCCGAAGTTTCTTGGCAAAAGCTAAAAATCAGCTTTTGTAATATTACAAAAGGCATTAATCACAGAGTGATTAATGCCTTTTCTTTTTAGGGTCGTTTTCCAAGGACTTCCATAAAATTAAATTCTATGTTATTGTATGAAAAAACAATCATATGATGTTCATTATTCAATTAGCCTTTATACTTTTCATCGCATGGGCGATCGGAAGTGCTGTAACAGCAGGATGTAACTTATTTTTCGCAAAAAAGATTATTGACTATTCTGCTCAACACAAAACAATCGCGCACTCGGTATTGCTCAGGTTCCATAACGGAATATCAATATGCCAATGCACGACAGATGTCTCACGCTCTCTTTTGAGCATACAATGGAGTAAAACAGATGGTTGGAAAACTAGCTTTTTCTGGAAGAAAAACCAGAAAGATGGTTACGAACAAGGCAAGGTTTTCTTTTGGCAAGAGTGCCAATCCTTAGGTGGAAACAACGTTCGTTTTACAACCGGATTATGGTAGTGGTGTCACTTCAAAAAATTTTAAACCGTCAGGAATGGCGGTTTTTTTAATTGTTGGTAACTCGCTACACAATAAGATAGATTTGAGCTAGGATGGTCGAACCTCGAAAAATGAGGTATAGTTTGGTTACAAATTAATAGACGGCCTAACCCCGAAAAGCCTTACGGTTTCTCGGATATGGTTGCAAAAACTCCTAGTAGAGATCAAAAGACTCCCAGTCAGAGTCACTCTACTAGGTCGTATCTGGAAACGGGTACGGGTAGAGCCGCAAGGTTCTATCGCGATGGCTGGGGGTCTTTTGATTATCTCGGAAGGCTCCCGCTCATAAAATCCTAGTAGAATTTATGGAAAAAATTAAGAATTTCTTTGGCACAACCAAAGGCAAGGTTGTAGGTATTTTTGTAGTATTAATAATCATCGGCGGCATCGCCAGTTCGGATGATAAAAAATCACCGTCGAGCGAATCGCCAAAATCAACAGCATCCACCGTCGCCCCAGTCGATCCCGCCAAGCTCGAAGCCGACAAGGCACGGCTCGCCGAAATCAAAACAAAGTTCACGTACAAGTACGACGAGTTCGAGCAGAAAGGATGGTATACGGCAAAGACACAAGATCCCGGAACCACTTTCAATTCGCAAGTGCTTCAGCTCATGGTTAATAATAAAGGATATACATATCTCGTAGACCGCTACTACGGAAGCGATTGGCTATTCCATACCCGTACCGAAGTAAAGATCGGAGAGGCACTCTACAAGACGGACGATATTCCGTCGTATGACGACAATAACTCAAGCTGGAATTCCGGTGGTAGTGTTTGGGAATCCATTAGCTACACGGCAGACAGAGACAACGGGATCATCAAGGCCATAGCCGAGAGCGGCGATACTCCGGTCAAAGTCCGCTTCGCTGGAGGCTCGGCTGGCGTAAAGGATTTCACCCTAACTAAGCGCGACCAACAGGCCATCAAAGACGCGTACGAGCTGTCGAACCTTATCAAGGAAACCGGAGACACCGGAACTACGAAGTAAGCTATGTGGATTCTGCTTATCATCATTCTGTATTTCCTTCCGACATTCAACGCGTACTCAAACAAGAAGCGGAACGCTGGGTCAGTTTTCATTATTAACTTCTTCCTCGGGTGGTCAATCATCGGCTGGATCGTCGCGCTCTCCATGTCGGCGGGTAAAGACGCGAAGCCGACCGTGGTTGTCAAAGAGGTGGAAAAGAAAAGCTCGGCTTCCGATCTTATAGAACTCCATACACTCAAAGAGAAGGGTGCTATCACCCAAGAAGAATTTGATGCCCACAAAAAGAAGATCCTAGGCTAATCCTCCGGCTCATATTTCACCACGACACCTGTGCCGTAATATCCGTAATGCCCGTCTAGGATTCTATACTCGTCTGCCTTCCGTTGCTCAGCGACTTCAACAGAGATTTCTTGGAACAGCCAATGCCCCGTCGGAGGCGTAGCCTTCAGTTCCTCCCGGTATTTCTCATGTAGATATTTCTTGTATTCTGCAACATCGCATGTGCCGTCTTCGCCTAGGAACCGCTTAGGCACCTTGAACGTCTCAATCGTATGTAGGAGGTATTTCAGCCGCCAAGCCTCATCGTCCCAATTCTTGAGCATCTCTTGGACTTCCAGTTCGGTGTACCTTCTTCGCCAGAGGCAGTCCTGATCGTCATCAAAAAGCGGACATGGCACCGTTACCACATTGAAGGGCTTTCGGCGGTCGTTGTCAGTGCCTCGTTTGCGAATATCTTCAAATATATCCACATCGGAGTTCTTTTTGACCGTTCCAAAGACGATAGTCTTTTCATAGAAAAGCATGTCGTCGTAGAGTTCAGTTTCCATCCATCTGGTGATCGCTCTTGTGTCTGAATACAGGCATTCCAAGTCGCAGCCGATCACGATATCCGGGCTTCGACGCTTATGCCTGAACCTGCTCGGGCACATCGGGTACGTGGCGATGGAAATTCTCGCGTTGTATCCCGGTACAAAGATGTTCCAGCCGTCGCATGTGAATTTGGTAACTTTGTGATCAAACTTCCGCAATTCGGTGTTGTTGAGGAACTCATCCTTCATTTTTAGGTAGACTTCCTTCGCCTTCTCGCGCGTGCCGCAGACGATGACGCAGTTCGTGAACTTCTTTATGCCGAGCACGCTCCAGAGGACATAGGAGTACATGAATATTTCCTCGGCGTACGAGTCGGGATATGTCGGGCAGACGATATTTCGATCGTCGTTTTCTGCTTTTACCATCATGATCATCTGGAAGATCCCGAAGGGGTACTTGAAGAGATGCGACAGGCAGAAGAGCATGAAGTGACCTAGGCCTTCGTTGGCGAGCTTGTGCATCACCTCGGGGTGCTTGAGCATAAACTTCTTAACTTGTGGGAGGTTCTCTTTCTTCATACAGTTTTGGGTACGTTAGGCGGAAGAATTGATCGATAATCTCTTCCGGTATCGGCCGCATCTCATTCTTGGTAAATTCGACCTTTCGCTTATAACGCTCATTGTTGTTTGAGAGCCAGAATTTTACGGCTGCCATGTTGCCGTTCTTGATTCCCGATACCAGGTGCGACTCTGCGACATCGTCCACGACGGATCTGCCGGTCGTGAGCGCCTTATCCACCTCCGTTTTGAATTCAGGGAATTCTTCCATCCAGCGGTAATAGGTGGCGCGGTTTATGCCGATCTTCGAACACGCGGACTCTACTATGGGAGTTCGCTCAAGGTATTCGATCATTTTTTTCATGTTAGCGTTGTTCCGCTTCATAGATGAGAGTCGCTTCAATGTTCGACATGGTCTCGAAGCGCAGGATCGCGGTCGTGGCGTACTCTAAATCAATTTCGACACCGTAGCACACGCGGCCGGTTTTTTGGCACGCCAGAATTGCGGTGCCCGATCCGATGAATGGGTCATACACTACGCCGCCGATGGGCGTGCTGTTGAGCACGAGCTGTGACACTAGGTTCAAAGGTTTTATGGTCGGATGTGCTTTGCTCTTATGCGGCTTCGGAAAGAAGAGTACGCTCTTGTCCTTTGCTTTCCGGAACGCATGTGTCCCGTGCCAGCCGTAGAGGATCAGCTCATGCTGGGGTGCGTAATCTTTCCGTGCGAGCGTCGCCTGGTTTTTGATCCAGATAATGAGCTGGGAGAAATATATACCGCACTCTTTCATAGCCTCGCGGAGCGCGAACGCCATCTTGTCGCAGTTGAAAATATAGATGCTGTTCTTTTTAGCGAGGAAGGGGACGGCAAGGCGCAGCCAGTCTTCGCTGAATTTTTTGTACCCAGCCTCGTCCGTGATGTCGTCGTTCCGAATGATCTTGTTTTTGGATACGCCGCCTGTGTCCGCTTTTGACTCGACGTACATAATGCCGTAAGGGGGATCACTGACTATGGCGTCGATTTTTACGCCCTTCAGCAATTCCTGAACGAGTGTCGGATCAGTGCAGTCCCCAACGAGCAGGCGGCTCGCGCCGAGCTGCCAGATCTGGCCTGACTTAACCGATTTTAACTGCCTTTTTTCCGGTGAGTTTTTCATGACGGTTTATGATTATTTGTGCGAATAAAGGAAAAATCTCGACCGTGTAGCACACGCGTTTTAACTGTTCACACGCGATGAGGCTGGATCCCGAGCCTCCATACCCGTCATATACCAAGTCGCCCGGCTTCGTCGTGCGGCGGAGCATCTTCTCATAAAGAGATGGAGGCTTTTGGCACGCGTGCAGTTGCTCGGTTCCGTTTACGCGCTTCACTACCCAGAGATCGATGATGTCGAGGATGTCGTCGTACGCGCGGTTGCCCACGCCGATGTCCTTGTTCAGGATTTCGGTGAGGTTGAGCACCTTTTTGGACAAGTAAGGTTTTTTGATCGTTCCATACACACAACTCTCCGTCGAAGCATTGAACGCCACGTTCGGAGTCGGATTGCCGTTGAGCTTGAACCACGAGCACAGGCGGCGGAGCGTGATACCTAGCTCCATGTATAATTTTTGCGTCATCCAGACGTAGTTCTGCGAGCAGAACCAGAACCAATGGCTGTCTTTGGCGAGATGGGGGAATATGGCTTTCATACCATCGCGCACGAAGGCCTCGTACTCGGGAATGGATTTGTTATCGTCGATGGGGTTCTCGTTCGCGTAGTGTGCCTTGCCGCCCGCTCCGGCCATATAATCTAGCTTCTGATTAAAGGGGTTGTCACATGCCACGCAGTCTACCTTCCGCCCCTCGAACAATCGTTCAAGCAGGGCGGCGTCTCGGCAATCACCTACAGCCAAACGATGATCGCCCAACTGATAAATCTGTCCGACTTGGATGTCGGTCGTCTTCACCTCTGCAATTTCTTTTTCGAGGTCATGGTCATCGTCCTCGATTTCCAAATGGTCATCAAAGATGTTGGAAAGATCGGCCTCGTCGAATCCCGAGTTGAGAATGAGATCGAGATCGAAGTTGGCTAATTTTTGCCAATCAAAATCTCCATGCACGCGGTTGGCGATGAGGGAGTACTGATCGAATTCCTTTTTGGTCAGTTTGCGCGACGGTATGCGGATCTCGATCTCCTCGTCCTGTTTGCCTTCTTCGATCAGCATGGCGAGTCGTTGGTTGCCACTGATCACCCTGCGATCGAAGTCGACGACTATTGGCTCGACGTAATCAAATTTCTGGTAACTTTTCTTCAGCTCGCTTTTCATGCGCGGCGGCATGATGCGGGCGTTGTCTTCGTTTGCGATAAGATTGCCCACTTTGTCTAGGTCAGTTTTCCAACTGAGTTTCGGGAGTTTTTTCATAGCAATAAATAATTAATTGATAACGATTTCCGGCCGGAGATCTATCTTAATTAAGGCATACATTAGAATTTGCAAAAATGATGTAGTGAAACACCGAGCGCAACAAAAAAGCCCCTTAGTTCAGGGCTTTTTGAATTTGGAAATCCACTACACCTAATGATTTCGCCTATCCGTTCATGTCGATTTGCCTGAGCCGAATGTACGGGCTGAAGTTATATCGCTTGCCTTGTTCACCGCTGATGATCTTCTCTTTTTTCGATGCGTTCGGAATGACGCTAGCGATTTTTCTGTTGATGTCTAGAATCGCTTGGCGCACGCTCGCGCTGTTTTTGTACTTGTATCCGATCTCTTCCGCCACGATGTCGAGACCGACGTTTACGTGCTGGTAGAAATACACGATGAGTTCGGCTTCGTTCTTGTTGAATTCCGCGAACGCGCCTGAGAGGTTCGGATTCATAAGAATCATGCGGCCGTCGTCCACCATGTGGTATTCAAGGACGATATATTTTTCCGTCAGTTTTTGTCCTTGCGGTATGCACGAGAGAATATCACTGACGTTCGTATCTTTCGTCAGGGTGTAGTACGCCTCCTCGATGAGCGTCACTTTAATGATGTCCTTGTCGAAGTTCTCCTGCGCGAGCGTCACGAGCGTTCCTTTGGCAGAAATATACCGGCGACCCGCCGCTTTGCCTCGACGTCTGGCTTCCTCCTCGGCCTTGTCTTTGAAGGGGTAGTTGTATTTCGGTTTTGACTTCTTTTTGTTCATTGCCGTATCCAGTATACCCGGATTCCACGTTTTCGTGTCACTGTCGCATTTGTCGCACTTTTGGCGATTCAGCCATACGCGCCAATGCTCCCGCGTTTTCGCCGATTTCGGCAAAATACGCCACCGTCCGCGCGTCCGCCGTCCCGAAAATTCCCGCGCCCGAATCGCTCCAAAATTGCCCGACCGAGTGGGGTCACGGCCGCTCACGGCACGGTGGTGGTTCGGCTCAAATGCTGGTATACTTCGTGAATATCGTATACCTACCGAGTGGGGTAGACGCATGAGTAGAAGGCGCGGAGAGATACCCTTGTGTGGTCTAGCGAGGCGGGTTCGCGACCGACCCCGTCAGCCAGTTTGAGCGCGCTCGAGACGCGTCGTTTGCTTTAAAAGTAAGCAAAATACAACTGAATATAAAAATGAAAGATATTTCCAAGGTCGTAACTGAAGATTTGTTTATTAGTTCATATCAGATTTTGAATGATTTTGTAATTGAAAAAGCTGACAGTTTGCAGGATATTAATTTGATATTGATCTCAGATTATCTTACGGGACTAACTGTTCACCAGGTTAAAAAATTTTATAATAAATATATTAGTAATGGGTTGGTATATTCATTACCAGAATTTTTTGCGAGCGATCTCGTAACAATACCTAAAGGTGTTTCAGATGTTCGAGAGTACAGATTTTTTTCTGCGTTTGGGATGATTTTATATAATGCGCTCGGCATTTTTTTTGCTGAGATGTGTGCTGAGATGGTAACAAATTTAAACCTTCAGGATCGAGGTATATATAGCTATGCTCCAACAAAATATACAAATCAAAATGCAAAGTGGAGAATAAATAATAAATGGCAGCAAGAGTATGATAAATACAAAAACAAATTAAAAGAAACTGCCGAACAATCTGATCTTGTGCTTAGTATTGATATTTCAAATTTTTTTAAATCAATTAAGCATAAAAAATTAACAGAAACTATTAATGATTTTACTAGTGCTCAGAACCGAGAAAAGTATTCTTTCGATGGAAATTCAGAGGATATTTTAAATCATTATTTTCTTTCAATGATGGGAGAGAACAAAGGTTTACCTCAAGGTAAAAAGAATTTTGCTTCTGATTATCTAGCATATCTTTATTTGGTGAATTTCGATATGGAGCTGGAGTCTCTAGTAGGTTCTGATTTATTTGAATTTGTTGCATCGGTTAGATACGTCGATGATGTTCACATTTTCTTTAAGAAGAAAAAAGAGTTATCGAACTCGAGTACATATAAAGAATTAAGTAAAATCGAGCATGGAATTAGTAAGTGGCTGTATAAAAAATTAGGACTTTATCTTAATGATAAAAAAACATCCCGAAAAATTATTATAGAAAAAACCCAGAAGGATGAATTTATTAATAGCGCTAAAAAGAAAACCTCCGGTTCCGCACCATCTCCAATAGTAAAAGAGGATCTTGATGAGAAAATTAAACTTTTCGCTGATGCCGTTGCTGGATTTGCCTACCCTAACACTCTAGATTTTACAGATGGCTTGATTGGAGGCAAAGATAGGGAAAATTTGAAATATATTTTTGATCTGTCTGTAAAGAACAAACTCGCTCAAAAATCGGAAGTAAAAAAAATGACTAAAGTTTTAAGTTTAGTTGATTTAGAGCTTTCGGCTACACAATTCAATATTTTTGGAGCGTTATTTGAAATTGGTAGTCAGGGTAAAAAACCTTATCGTTCAGTTTTGATTTCCTATTTTAAAAAGAATTTTGATCCTAGAGATAAACGTCACATACATATTATGTTAATTGCCAGTGCTGTTATGCTTAATCCTAATTTGTTCAGGAGCATTGTGGATGAATATAAAAAAGAATTAATAAAAGATGATTATGGAAAATACTTGGTAGCGTATTATTTTCCAAAAAGCAAAAAGCAATTAGCCTCAGATAATTACTGGACAATTAGCAACCGTGTGTACGAAAGAATTTGCGCAGAGAGGGATAATAAATTTAAAAATTTTCCTTTCCTTGGTGTAGGATGTTCCCATCCTTTCAAGTCAATTATTTTTCTAGATAAAACTCGTAATCTTGATTCTACCTATACGGCACTTTGTGGGTATGTGCATGAGTTTAGGTTTAGAAGATGGAGCGTGGCATTTAATAAATTACAAATGATTACCCATGAGAGTATTAAGTATTCTTTTAGGGAGGTTAAGGATACAGATAGCGGAAAAGAAATTATTAAAAAACTAATTAAGAACGGATTAATAATATCTACTTACGAGGAACGCGATTTTTTAAATTTTTGGGAAAGAAGAAATTTTAACCCGATATCTCATGGTAGTAAGAATGGTTTGACTTCTCCTGAAGTTACATATAAGGAATTAACTGAGTGGGAGAGAAAGGTTTCTGTTTTGGTTGACAAAATATACCTCTTAAAAAACTAGTTTTTTAAGAACGATTCATTCACCTCATGATGCGCTCAGGACGCGTCGAAATGCTATACTGAAAATAGTCACGGAAGCCTTACAGGGTAACGAACCATTTGGTTCTAACACGAGACGCTCAGCAAACGAAAAAAGAGCCTCGCGAGGGCTTTTATGCTTTTCTGAGAAAACAGGTTTTGAGAACGAGATTTTTTAAACTGTCCGCGTTACATTCGATTTGCTCGGGGTCGTCAGTGAGTCGTATATTTTTGATTTTCAATCCTTGTTTCAATGTGACGGAACTCCCTTTCACTTTAAGGTCTTTAATAAGCATAACCGAGTCGCCATTCGCGAGTATGTTGCCATTGCTATCTTTGGTAATTTCGATTTCATCTTCTTCTGTTTCATTCATGCGAGGATTATATACTCTTTGCAATCAAATTACCAAAATATGTATTTGTGGTAGAGTGTTTGGGTAATGAACGAACGGACACCACACTACGATGTCATTGTTATCGGCGGAGGCGCGTCAGGTATGATGGCGGCTGGACGCGCGGGAGCACTTGGTAAAAAAGTGCTTCTTTTGGAAAAAAACAAACAACTTGGCGAAAAGTTGAAAATTTCTGGTGGGGGACGCTGTAATATCACCAATGCAACATATGACATTCATGAACTTCTTGCATTTTACGGCAAGGCAGCACCATTTTTATTTTCTCCATTTTCACAGTTTGGCGTGAAGGATACGTTCACTTTTTTTGAATCACTCGGACTACCGCTCGTCGTGCAGGCACGCAACCGCGCATTTCCGCATACAGAAAAAGCGAGTGATGTATGCAATGCACTCATTGCTTATATGAAAAAAGGAAAGGTGACTATAAAAACTGGCACTCCGGTAAAAAAAATTACTTGTGACGATAGTGGTATTACGAGTGTTGTGACTGGAGAGGGTACATACACTGCAGAAAAATATATTCTTGCTACCGGAGGACTTTCACATCCTGAAACTGGTTCTACTGGAGACGGTTTTAAATGGTTGAGTGAAATCGGTTATACAATAAAAAAACCAACTCCGACTATTGTTCCACTTGCTGTCTCTGATGAATGGGTACACATGCTCTCTGGTGTATCGCTTTCATTTATGAAGATCACATTTTTTCTGGATGATAAAAAAGCATTTTCGAAAACAGGCAAAGTATTGTTTACTCATTTTGGACTTTCTGGTCCGCTCATTCTCAATTCGGCGGTGAAGATCGGAGAAATGCTTGAAGGTGGCCGTGTGACTGCAAAGATAGATGCATATCCAGATACAGAAATTGGCGCGCTTGATAAAAATATCACCAAAACATTTGATTTATATAAAAATAAAATGCTCAAAAATATTTTAAAAGAAATTGTACCAGAAGGTATGGCTCCTGCGATTGCACATCTACTCTCGGGTATTGGTTTGGATACGAAAGTACACAGCATAACAAAAGAGCAACGCAGAATTATTGTCGATACATTGAAAGGACTCCCCATAACCGTGACTAGTTTGATGGGATATGACCGTGCAGTTGTGGCCGATGGTGGCATTGCTTTAGAAGACATCAATATGAAGACAATGCAAACAAAACGATTTTCCAATCTTTTGGTGACTGGAGATCTTTTGCATATCAATCGCCCTACGGGTGGTCAATCATTGCAATTGTGCTGGACGACTGGTTATGTCGCCGGATCAAACGTATAAATTATTGTGATATAATGCTCGTCTATGGATTTTTATCGTGACCCAATCGCTCATATTGAAACACAAGATTTTGGTAGTAACTCGCAGCTCAACTGGCTTCGGGCAGCCGTACTCGGTGCCAATGACGGAATCGTTTCTGTTTCTTCAGTAATAGTCGGTGTGGCTGGAGCAACGACACATCGCAGTTTTATTCTCACTGCCGGCGTGGCAGCACTTGTTGCTGGCGCACTCGCTATGGCTGTAGGCGAATATGTTTCAGTGAGTTCTCAGCGAGATACGGAAATGGCACTCTTGGAAAAAGAGCGCCAAGAAATTTTGAATGAACCAGAAAAAGAATTGGCAGAACTCGCACAGATTTACAAGAAAAAAGGCCTTTCAATAGAAACAGCACAACGTGTTGCAGAAGAGCTTACAAAAAATGATGCATTTGCTGCGCACATCGATGCCGAGCTTGGTATTGATCCCAACGATTTGACCAATCCACTGCACGCCGCATACGCATCAGGCGCTGCATTTTTTTGTGGAGCAATTGTTCCACTTCTTGCCGCAATTCTTTCTCCTGAAAAAATTCGCATCCCTATGATTTTTACTTTTGCTATTCTTGCACTGTTTGTAACGGGTGGTTTGAGTGCTCATGTAGGTGGAGCACACAAGGGCCGAGCTATGGCACGTGTTGTTATTGGTGGAATTATTGCCATGGTTATTACTTTTGGAATCGGAAAACTATTTGGAGTTTCAGGTATCTAAAATATGGCACGCCAAGTTCTTGTACAAAACAAAATGCAAAGGGGTTATCGGTACATTTGTACGGAACCAGTAGGGAAGCATTTTGCCAAAGATTTCAAACCAGATCTCTCGCCCAAACAAATGCTTGCACTTGGCGTATTTGGTGGTGTGTATATGCGTGATGCCACGAAAGAATATCCGAGCGATTGGTTTACAAAAGCAAAATTTGCTCCAAAAGAAACAGACAAGACCCGCAAACACTATCACGATCCTACAATCAACTATTTCAAGGTTTCGGCAAGTCAGCCGCTTTCCGTGTGGAGAAAAAAGGGATGGATATACAAAGACGATCCGCGTGGTTGGTTTGAATGGTACTGTCGCTACTACATGGGACGCAGAATTCCCGAAGAAGATGCTCGTCAGATACAACGTTGGTGTCAAATGACTCGTCATATTGCACAGGTGCGAAAATATTGCAGGGTAGGTGAGGAACATTGTCGTCCGCGTCAACGCCAAGCACTTTTGCATTGGGCATACGATTCAAGAAAATTCTAAACGCACCATTATTACTACTCGAAACGTATATTAACTACATGCAAAAAATCTTTCTCTTTCTTAAAACGTATGGACCGAGCGTTCTTCGCTATGCCATGCCAGCGGTCATTCTCTGGTTTA
Source organism: Candidatus Nomurabacteria bacterium (assembly GCA_023267275.1). Taxonomy (GTDB): domain Bacteria; phylum Patescibacteriota; class Minisyncoccia; order Phycocordibacterales; family UBA9973; genus CAITQP01. The sequence continues at coordinate 27,403 of JAHFNO010000009.1, forward strand.
GTATCCAACAATTTTTCCATACATCGCAGTGGACTGCATATGTTCCAGATTCTGCTACTGCAATGACTGGACTCAGTGCTACAGCTCTCGTGTATTTCAATGCTGTATTCGAACTCGTGTTCGGATTGATGCTTGTGTTTGGCTGGCAGACACGAATTGCCGCGCTTCTTCTTGGGCTTCACTTACTTGATATTATGTACGTCGTGGGCTATGGAGAAATCGGTGTGCGAGATTTTGGACTTGCGATAGCAACACTCGTTGTTTTTATGAACGGTCCAGATCCGCTCTGCGTGCAACAACCAGACATTTCACTGTCGACACCGAGTGCACAACCAATGCAATCACAACAGCAGTATGTGCAACCACGTAGACTTGTGCAATAATCCAGCAATAATTTTTATTTTATGCAAACACAAATACAAAAAACAATAGGTACAGCACTCAGCCTTGTGGTTGTATTTTCTGTTGTCGCGGTTACAACATTTTCTGGAAACAATACTCCAGATGCCACGATGACAACAACAGCTTCGCCAACAGCACAAACACAAACAAAAACAACAACTACACAAGGAACTACAACTACCGCATCCCCGGTCTCTCGATTTCAAGGTGATGAAGAAGATGGGGAAGATGACGGTGGTGGTGCGACAACAAAACCAGTTCCTCCGCCAGTAAAAGTATCAATTCCTCCCGCTGATACAACCAAGAAAACTGTATCGATGTATGTTGATGGTACGTATACGGCGACCGGTTCGTACGATTCTCCCGGTGGTTACGACCAACTCGATGTGAGTGTTACGTTGAAGAATGATATTATTGTCGCCACATCAGTAAGTAATTTTCAAGGTGGACGAACATCACAGCGTTACATGAATATGTTTGCAAGTGGATACCAGACATATGTTGTCGGAAAAAATATTGCAAACGTACAACTCTCTCGCGTTTCTGGTTCATCTCTCACGCCAGCTGGATTTAATGATGCGCTCGCTCAAATAAAGAGTAAGGCAAAAGCGTAAACGAGTTGAAAGTTCATAAAGTTCATAAAGTTTATAAAGTTAAAAGCTTTTTGTATTTATGTCATCCTGAACTTGTGAATCAGCAGATTCACTCTTGGAGCTTCAGGATCCAGGGTTTTACTCATTTTATTATGACCCAATTCAATTTCGGAGCCATTGGAACGAAATGGCAGATTGATATCTATCAACCTATATCTAGCGCGAAAGAAGCGGAGCTTCTTTCGCGCATAGAAGAACGTATTGAATCATTTGATAAAACATATTCCCGTTTTCGTGCAGACTCACTTGTAACAAAAATGGCAAAAGAGGGCGGTCTCTTTCAGTTGCCGGCCGATTCGCAAAAACTATTTTCCGTGTATCACGATGTCTACACTCGCACGAACGGACTTGTCACTCCACTTGTCGGAAATATTCTTTCCGATGCTGGATATGATGCGCAATATTCTTTGCAACAAAAAAAGGATTTGACTGTCGCACCAGAGTGGGGAGAGATAATTGATTTTCAGTATCCAAACATACAAATAAAAAAACCTGCAATGCTCGATTTTGGTGCTGGAGGAAAAGGCTACCTCATTGATTTAGTCGCCGAGGTTATCGAAGCAAACGGTGTTCACTCATATTGTATTGATGCCGGCGGTGATATTTTACATAAAGGGAATACGCCTATTCGTGTTGGCCTTGAAAACCCAGACAATGTGGAACAGGTCATTGGCGTGTATCCATTACAAAACAGAAGTATTTGTGGCTCAGCTGGCAATCGGCGCGCATGGGCAGATTTTACCCACGTGATCAATCCAAAGACGTTGGTTTCGCCAAAACATATTTCTGCGGTGTGGGTCACTGCAAAGAGTGCTTTTATTGCAGACATCATTGCCACCGCGCTCTTTTTTGTGGAAGCCAAGACATTGAGCGATATGTATTCATTTGAATATTGTATTGTGCGAAATGATCACTCGGTTGAAAAATCTACTGGTTTTGTGGCAGAATTATTTACTTCTTGATAACTCGGCAAGCATGCGTTAGGATAAAGCCATGACAAAAACGATTATCTATACAATTATTGTTCTTGCAGTCGTTGTTGCAGGATTTGTTTATTATTTTAAAAGTGCAGACATGCCAAGTCAGGATTCGGATCTGCCACCGATAGGCTCGGTTACTAGCCCGGCAGCACAAACGCCACCGCCCTCAGATGCAAATGCGACAAAACAAAATAGTACGCCGTTATCAACTAATACCGATCAAAAAAATATGCATGCCACATTGCACACCACAAAAGGAGACATCACATTAGAATTTTTCCCAAATATCGCACCAAATACCGTTGCCAATTTTATCAAGCTCGCAAAATCTGGATTTTATGATGGAGTAAAATTTCACCGAGTGATCAAGGATTTTATGATTCAGTCTGGTGATCCGCTTTCAAAAGATGATAGTAAAATGAGTAGTTGGGGAACGGGTGGACCAGGATATAAATTTGCTGATGAAATTACACCAGAGAGCAAAAATGTATTGGGTTCGATTGCGATGGCAAATTCTGGAAAGAATACCAACGGTAGTCAGTTTTATATAAATGCAAAAGACAACAATTTCCTTGATGGCGGATACACTGTGTTTGGAAAGGTAATAAAAGGTCTTGATGTCGCGCTTGCGATCGATGCTGTTCCTACGGATAGTTCAGACCGACCAATCACTCCAGTTGTTATCAATTCGGTCACGGTAGAATAAAAGAGAATTAAAAAAAGGCTTCACTTGCGTGAAGCCTTTTACTATTGTTGTTTAATGAATTTGTTGAACGCATCAAGACTATTTGTGATTGCATCACTAAAATATTGCTTGATATCTCTCTCGTCTGCATATGCAAAACTTAATTCGGGCTTTCCAATAAGCGATTTCGCATATTTAAAAAGGAGAATTCGTGCATCTATTGGTATTGCGCGATGAGCTATTTCAATTTCTTCGACGATTTCTCTGTGGGAAGGTAAGATAAATTCAAGCATTTTCATGCGAAGAATATCTTCCTTACCGCTCATGTCTCCATCGCGATTGATTCCATAAATAATATCTTTATAGTCTTTATTCAACTTCCGCAGAAGTATAATCAATGAGCAAGTTTCGTATGTGCTAACCATAGTATGTGATTTTTTCAAATACTACGATTTAATGAATCACTTGTCAACAACTCAAACTCCAAAAACCTGTTGGGTCATCCTGAACTTGATTCAGGATCCATATTTTTCTTGAACAAAATTATGATTGTCATACCAGTATTCATGATGATCATGACGATAGAGTGCAGTGTTGTGGCGATGTTGTATGCTTGGAGCGAAAAGAGCATGAGAATATGTCGAAGTACATTCATGCCAAACAGCATGGGAGTTTCAGTGCGTGTGTCGAGCCAGGTTTTTCGTACTGTTGGCGCAAATGCACACAAATCGATTGCTACGGCGATGATGACAGAAATAGTAGGGTCGTGCGTGAGATACCAGGGAATAAGACCGAGCAGTGCCACAATCAAAAATACTGTATCAATAGCGCGAATTTTTTTAAATCCGTATCGTAATGAAAAAAGAAAAATAATGACGGTAAATATTTCTGCAGCACCAGAACCGATTGCTCCGACACCGGCGCCTTTCGCGATTTGTCCGAAAAAAATAATACAAGAAACAATAGTCCATACGAGCCACGTGTATGGATGTGGTTGAATTCGTTTTTTGATGATGTCGCGTAAATAGGGAATGTTGCCGATGATGGCAAAAATCCCAGCAAGAATAGCAATCGGAAGTTTCATGAGGTCAGTATACCATTTCTCTATTCTTTAACCCGTATGTATTTTTAAGACTTTCGACTTTCGACTTTATACTTTATACTAAGGAATATGCTTACATATAATATTCATCCATTGTTTGTGCATTTTCCTATTGCACTCTTGTTTTTGTATTCGATTAGCAAAGTGCTCCCGCTCAAGAAATGGTTTCCGAATGGTGCGTGGAAACATATCAAGCGAGCATTATTGTTTTTTGGTGTGCTTGGCGCGTTTGTAGCGCTTGCTACTGGAGATACTGCCGAACAATTGTTCCGTCCAAACCGCGCACTAGTAGAAATGCATTCGACATTTGCAGGAATCGCAACATGGATATACGCCTTGCTCCTTCTTGGTGAAATTGCACAAGTGATTCGCGCTGAATACGGAACAAAGATTCAATCAAAAACTATTTTGCAACTGTGTGCTTTTTTTGAAAAAGTATTTTGCGAAAAAACATTTTCAAAAATACTTGCTGTTGCCGGATTTATTGCCATTGCCGTGACGGGAATTCTCGGGGGAGTGATGGTGTACGGATTGTCAGCTGATCCATTTGCAGGATTTGTGTTAAAAATTCTCGGATTACAAATATAACCAAAAATAAAAAGCCTCGCAAGATAGTGTGGCTTTTGTAATGTACAAAAAAATTATATGTTAAGAATTTCATTCAGCTTTTTATTAATTTCGAAAGCATTTGGATGAATGATTATGTTGTTACACAAGAGTCATTTGATGGGCTCTTACAGAGTCAATTTGGCAAAAGAAAAATCCACTCATTGAGTGGATTCAACATCTTCTTTTTTAAGAACTAAGTCTTTGTAACCGAGGCATAAAGCGCTCAGTCAATTCAGTAATCTTCAATTTTTTGAGGAGATCTTCTACTATACAGAATCCCATTTCATCCCATTCTGTTAGTTTTTTCCCGTTTCTTGCTTCCATCCAAGCAATATCAGATTCCATCGCTCGCGCTAGCCTTTCTTGGAATTGCAAACTTTCTTTTATTTCCGGCTTGATATAATTCAAGGATTCAAAAAATAAGTGAAGTTTATTTATAAGAATTTTTACTTCAAGAATGGGAATCTCCAATTCGAGCGATTGCTTTTGAGCTTTAACTCGCATTTTTGACATACTATCTTGCCCGTATTGAAGTATTTTGAGTGGATCAAACCAAGCAACCGGAGTATTTTTTCGTTCCTGTTCCCACTTGTCCCATTGTACGCAATCTAATGAAACTGCTTTTTCCATTAGTTTCAATGCTTCTTTTGCTTTTTCTTCAAATTCAACAATTTTTGTTACCTGTTCCGGTAAAAAACTTTTTTCTTTGTTTATGAACAGTTCGGCGGCTATTGCTTTGGTTTCCCAAATCCGATCGGGACCATTTGCTTTTTTAGGTTTTTTTAAAAAAAGCGATTGCAATTTCTTTTTGAAAGCAAAACCAAGAATAATGCTTCCTATTAATGTGATTATTACAAATTTCAAAGTATACATGATATAACTGTTTTTGTTACTGAGACTCTAGCATACCTGTTTTGATAGTCAACACTTTGTGTTAGAATCCAAAAACCAAAGTATGGAAACAAAAAATTACATCGTCATTTTATTCTACAAATTCATCGACATTGCCGACCCAGCAGGTTTTGTTGCTCTGCATAAAGCAAAAGCAGCGGAGCTCGGTCTCACGGGGCGCATGCTGGTAGCAGAAGAAGGAATCAACGGAACATTTGAAGGTACTCGAGAAAACATCGATGCATATATTGCATTTATGCGAAGCGATTCACGCTTTGCCGACATGCCGATCAAGGAGAGCGCTGGCACGGGAAATGCATTTGCAAAACTTAAAATAAAAGTGCGACCTGAAGTAGTCACACTCGGCGCCGGAAGATTTGATGTGGCAAAAGAAACAGCACCAGAGCTTTCTGTTTCAGAGTTGCAAAAATGGTATGAGCAAAATGAAGATTTTGTTGTGCTTGATCTACGCAATGATTTTGAAATTGAAAGTGGAAAATTTGATCGCACTGTCGATCCAAAGCTTGAGCACTTTCGTGATTTGCCAGGAAAACTTGGAGAAATGCAGGATTTGAAAAATAAAAAAGTCGTGACCGTGTGCACTGGGGGAATTCGTTGTGAAAAAGCGACGTGTCTTTTGAAACGCGAAGGTTTTACTGACGTGTATCAGCTCAAAGATGGTATTCATACCTATATGAAGGAATATCCTGGTGAACATTTCAAGGGAACATTGTTTGTGTTTGATGATCGCATGACGACTGATGTCGTACCTATCCCCGAAAAAGAAATTATTGGAAAATGTGTGTTTTGCGGAGAGACAACAGAGCAATACTGTTCAGATGACAGTGTCCGCCCGTCAAAAAAGATTTTGTGTTGCAACGCCTGTTACGAAAAAGAAGGCAGTCGCTTGCGCCAGTCATCGCTTGAAAAATAGATATAAAAAATACTCCAACATTCTTGAGAATGTTGGAGTATTTTTTTTGGTAATTATTTCTTTGTAGCTTTTTTGGCTGGTTTACTTTTTGCCATTTTTTCCATTGCACGCCAGTTCTTTTTGAGTTCCGCAACTTCTTTTGTAAGCATTGCCGTATCGACATGTTTCATTGTCTTGTATTTTGCTTCGACAGCATCTACGATTTCTGCATATTTGTCAGCACTGATATCTTTTGCTTTCTCCATTTTTTCCATCACCTCGGCTTTCATCTTGATCATCCAGCTTTTTAGATCTTTCTGGTGTTTTTTGCCTTCCGGTCCAAAAAGGAGATATGCTGCTGTCCCGAGTGCAATAATGCTTGCGCCGACCGCTACTGCCTTTGCTGTGTTTGTATTTTTCTTTTTCATAAAGAGACTTGTTTCATTTACTTAATTGGTAATATGGTAAGTATACAGGCAGATCCTATTCCTTCCTACGAGAAGCACTTTTTTTCTTGTTTCCAAAAAAGAAGCGGAAAAGAGCGCTTTCCTTGATTGCATGATACAAACTGTCAGTATGTGCACTCGCGTTCTCGATTTGTCGCTCTATTGTATCGGAAGCCTTTTTGATATTTCGAAGTATTCCAATAATATAGAAAAAACAAATACTGCCAAGAATAAGAAACACAACCACGGCGATGCTAGTAATAAAGAAAAATATATTTGCTTGAATAAGAGTATTCATCCGGTAGTGAGAAATGGCATAGCCTTGCAGCTAAATAGGTACCATTATTATTAACTAATAAAGAAATAATTGATCGTGATAATTATTGAATCACGGTAGTTTACCGCAATGCCATTATCTACTACCGGATTCATACTTTTTAGTATACAGGCAAAGGTCTATTTGTAAAATTAACATTCCATTCCTTTTGATTGCAATTGATAGGAGGTATAATGAGACTTGTCGATTACAAACGTAGTCATTTTAAATTGTATGCAAAAATCATCATCAAAAACTATTGGTATTGTCGTAGTTATCATCATCGTCATTATTGGAGTCTGGCTAATGACTCGTGGTGGATCTGATGACTCAAAGAATTATCAGCCAGTTGCACCAACGACTTCAGATGTCACTCCACAATCTACAGCTCCAATGACTCCTGAGCAAAAAATTTCAGGTAGTGGTATTTCAGATTCTGCATTGAATCAAGATACAGCTGCTATTGATGCACAGTTGGGAGGTCTCAAGACTGATTCAACCGCAGCAGCACAATAAGCGAAATACAATTATCAATCATCTAATACAATAAATTTATTTATGAAAAAACAAACTATTCAAAAAATATCTGCAGTGCTTGTGCCTGCTGCACTCCTTTTTAGCCTTGTAACACCAGTGTTTGCTGAGGATTCAACAGTGCGTACAGCAACAGGAAATACAACTACAGGTATCAAAGCTCCAGTAAAGACTGGTGCAATGGCTCGTGCTGCACAAGAAATCAAACAGCGTGAGGATGATCTTTCTGCTCTTTTGACTCGCATCCAAGATATGGCGCATGTCAGTGATACAGTAAAGACAAATATTTCTGCTTCAGTACAAAGTACTATTTCAAGTCTCAACGCACTTCAGACAAAAATCGAAAATGATACTGACAAGACTGTCTTGAAAGAAGACATGAAAGCAATTACAGAAAACACTCGTGTATATATGCTCGTTGCACCACAGGCTCGCATCCTTGCAGCTGCAGATCGTGTAAACACAGTAGCTGACATGATCACTGCAATGAATGCAAAGTTGCAGACACGCATTACCGCAGCAGAAGCTGCTGGAAAAGATATGACAACAATTACGTCGTCAGAATCTGACATCACTGCAAAACTTGCTGATGCAAAGACACAGGCAACTGCCGCAATCAATGCAGTCTCAGGACTTGTTCCAGATAATGGAGATGCTGCAAAGATAAAAACAAACCAGGCTTCTCTAAAGACTGCTCGTACTGCAATCGCTACTGCTGAAAAAGATCTCAACGCAGCACAGAAAGATGTAAAAATGATTACAAAAACATTGAAGACCGTTCACCCAAACAATGGCGAAGGTGATAAAAACAAGAACGAAGGAGAAAAAGATAAAAATTCAGAAGGAAATGCAAACAGCCAAGGTGATGCCAACAAGGCTCCAGAAGGTAACACTGGAAACACAAATCAATAATCATAGATTTCAAAAAAAGCTCCCTAAACCAGCTTTACTGGTCGGGCGAACAAAAAACACCAGAATTTCTGGTGTTTTTTGTTGTAGCCCCCGCTTTTTTTGAAATCATGCTAGTATGCATATTATATGCGAAATGAAACAATTTACATGTATGGCCGACACGCGCTTGTTGAAGCGTTGCAGTCACGACCGGAAATTATCGAGCACGTATACCTTTCTGAAAAACCAGACGGGGATATTGCGCTTTTGATGCAACAATCTGGCATCGCATACTCACGTTTTGAAGAAAAAACATTGCCGCGCGGAGTGGAACCATACGCAAATCATCAGGGATATATTGCAGCAATCAAGCTCGGCCGTCTTGTAAAAGAATATGGTGATTTTGTTACCGATCTCGCTGTTTCAAACGATACCGCCCTTGTTGTTTTGGGAGAGGTACAAGATCCGCAAAATGTCGGAGCGATTATCCGCACCGCTGCAGCTTTTGGTATTTCCGGCGTGCTCATCCCCGAGCATAATCAAGCGCAGATCACTGGTTCGGTTGTAAAAGTTTCTGCTGGTATGGCATTTCGTGTTCCACTCGTTTCGATTGGAAATGTAAATGACACAATTCGTGATTTGAAAAAACGCGGATTTTGGATCTATGGACTCGATGGGGAAGCAAAACAAAAAATTACTGAAGAAGCTTTTGAAGCTCCAACCGTCTTTATTCTAGGAAATGAAAGCAATGGTATTCGTGCAAAGACGCTCGAGCTTTGTGATATTCCACTCGTTATTCCAATGAGTCCCGACTGTGAATCGCTCAACGTGGCAGCGAGTGCAGCTGTGGCTCTCTATTCATGGAGTACAAAACATTCTAAAATTTTAAAAGCTAAAAGTTAAAAGCACAAAGCATAAAGTATTTCGTATGACTATTATCTTACTCGCAATTGCAACATTTGTTTCTACATTGCTCGGAGGCTTTTTCTCGTTGAAAAACAAAGATAGCCTCCATCTCATTATGGGATTTACTGCCGGTGTTTTGCTTGCTGTAGTCGCGTTTGATATTTTTCCTGAAATCATCAATGAAATCATTCGCACAGGATACAATCCGCTCTACGCGATGATTGCGCTCGTTGTTGGTTTTCTTCTTTTTCATATTCTCGAAAAATCAATCGTGATGCACCACTCGCACGAAGATGAGTATGCAGATCATAAACATCCACATGTAGGCGTTGCTTCAGCACTCGCGCTTGCCGGACACAGTTTTATGGACGGCGTCGGTATTGGACTCGGTTTTCAAGTGTCGCCAGCTGTTGGAATTTTGGTTGCCGTCGCAGTAATCGCGCACGATTTTACCGATGGCATGAATACCATCACACTTATGCTGACACATAAAAATACCACAGCAAAAGCCCGATGGTTTTTGCTTGTCGATGCGCTCGCTCCAGTACTTGGTGCCGCTTCAACACTCTTTTTCACTGTTTCGAGTAATTTTCTTATTCTCTACCTCGGATTCTTTGCGGGATTCCTCTTGTACATCGGCGCATCGGACATTCTTCCCGAAGCACACAGCAAGCATAGTTCTTGGAAGACCGTAGTACTCACCGTGCTCGGTGTAGTCTTCATTTTTGTTATTACTCGATTTGTGTAAAATCAAGCGCTGTTTTCTTTCACAAAAACTCCTTTTTTATAGGAGTTTTTGTGTTATAAATACGGTATGAAAACCAAGAAAAAAAGCAACCAATCTATTCGTCTTTCTCAAAATATAACCCCGTTACACTATAGTATTTTTCTCCATCCTGACCTTGAGACTCATGTGTTTTCTGGTGAAGAAACAATTACACTTTCAATTCAAAAACCAACAAAAGAAATCACACTTCACTCACTCGAGCTCGCAATCGAGAGTGCTATGATTGCTGTAGGTAAACAAAAAATTTCTGCACAAAAAATTTCGTACGACGAAAAAAATGAGACAGCTACGTTTCATTTTGAAAGAGCGATTCCAAAAGGCAAAGCAAAACTCTCGCTTTCATTCTCTGGAATTTTAAAAGACAATATGCGCGGGTTCTACAAATCTCGATATGAGGTTGAAGGGAAGGAGCGATTTATGGCTACCACGCAGTTTGAGGCGACGGATGCTCGCCGTTGTATTCCATGTTTTGATGAGCCTGCACACAAGGCCGTATTCGAAGTTTCACTCGCCGTTGCTCCGGACAAAACAGCAATTTCAAATACACTTCCAGTTTCTATCAAAGAACATGAAGCTGGATATAAAATAGTTTCTTTTGCACCGACTCCAAAAATGTCGACATACCTTCTCGCATTTATTGTGGGTGATTTTGAATGGGTAGAGAAAAAAACAAAAGGAGGTGTGCTTGTTCGCGTAATGACCGTGCCGGGCAAATCGCATCAAGCAACATTTTCACTCGATGTGACTGTTCGTTGTTTGGAGTTTTACGAAAAGTATTTTGCAATTCCATATCCACTTAACACACTCGATATGATTGCGATTCCAGATTTTTCATCACTTGCGATGGAGAACTGGGGAGCGATTACATTCCGTGAAATCGGGCTTCTGCTTGATGAACAACTCTCTTCTACTTCTTCAAAAGAAATGATTGTTGAAGTGATCGCGCATGAGCTTGCACATCAATGGTTTGGAAATTTGGTAACCATGGAGTGGTGGACGCATTTGTGGCTCAACGAAGGCTTTGCTTCTTATATTCCATATCTCGCAATCGACGAGCTTTTTCCAGAATGGAATATGTGGGATACATTTGCTACTGATACACTTATGACGGCGCTCAAGCTTGATGCATTTCTACATACGCATCCAATTGAAATTGAAGTACATCATCCGAATGAAATTGGTGAAATTTTTGATGCAGTTTCGTATCGAAAAGGTGCATCGGTTATTCGGATGCTTGCTGAATATCTCGGGCCGAAAGATTTTCGTGACGGATTGCGTTTTTATTTGAAAAAGCATAGTTATAAAAATACGAGCACTGTTGATTTGTGGGATGCTTTTGAAAAAGTGTCTGGCAAGCCAGTCAAAAAAATGATGGCCGTCTGGACAAAAACTTCGGGGTATCCAATGATTACTGCTTCTGCAAAGGGTTCAAAAACAACACTTTTACAGAAGCGATTTTATTCAAGCGCGCAGAGTGTAAAAAAATCGAAAGATACAACAACGTGGCCAATTCCACTTTCATGTGTAAGTGAAGCCGGTGAGCAACAGCTTGGTTTAATGACGAAAAAATCTGTTACGTTGCCCTTGCAAAAAGGTGAGTGGTTTAAATTGAACGCGTATGAATGCTCACTGTATCGTACTCAATACAAAGGTGAGTTGCTCGGTTCGCTTATTGAACCGATTACCACAAAAACAATGCCACATTCGGACCGTCTCGGTGTTATTCGTGATTTGTTTTCTTTCGCTGAATCTGGTGATGGTGATACGGTAACGGCACTTGAAATGGCGCTCGTGTATAAAAATGAAACTGAATACATTGTGTGGACGGAAATTATGCTCGGACTTCGCTTCATCAACAATTTGCTTGCTGATGGAAAATCGTCAGAACAATTCAAATCATACGTACGAAATCTTACAGAAAAAATAGTTGATCATGTAGGCTGGGAGCAAAAAGAAGGCGAATCGCACAATGATACGCTTCTTCGTCCTCTTATACTTGGAAGCGCATCATTGTATGGGAACAAAAAAGTAATAGACGAAGCACTCCGTCGCTTTGCAAACCGATCAAAAAATCCGATTCATGCCGACTTGCGTGGAATTGTATACAACACCGTTGCACGTGAGGGGGGAGAAAAAGAATACGAAACTATTTTAAAAATGTATCGAGCAGAAACATTACATGAAGAAAAAGAGCGATTGCTTGCGGCGCTCGGTGCGTTTCGCAATAAAAAATTGCTCGCACGAACACTTGATTTTATTATGACCGATGAAGTTCGCATGCAAGATCGCAACGGGGGATTTGCGAGTGTACTCATCAATTCTGTTGGACGAGATCTGGGTTGGAAATTCTTAAAAAAGAATTGGAAAAAAATCGGTGAAGCATATGGTGATGGAAACCATCTCCTGTCTCGCCTTATTGGAGTTCTCAATCGCAATACAACTCGCGAGGCATACGATGATATTAAAACCTTTTTCAAAACACACAGTGCACCAGCCGCAGAGCGTACTGTACAGCAAACACTTGAACATATCGATTCCAACGTACGCTGGCTCGCTCGTGATGGTAAAAAGATAGAAGCATGGCTCCGTTCTGTGTCATCCCGAACTTGATTCGGGATTCAGGATTTTATTTGTATGTGATACACTATATGTATTATAAAACTAACTCCCATCTATGAATAAAAAAGGAATTATTATTGCACTGATTGTGATAGTGTTTGGACTTGTGGGGTATATTCTTTTGCTGAATCAAGACATAATAAAAATATCGAATTCAACTAATCAAAAGGTGAATTCATCAGTATCTTCAACAGAAGATACTACTTCAACCAAGTTTTCAGTTAATAGTGGCACATATGCAGGATTAACATCCCACTCTCTAGTAGGGGATTTTGCATATCTTAAGAGTAATGTTCTTTGGATTGTTGGTAATGGGAATTCTCCTAAAGAGGTTACAATTTTACCGAATGATCCGGGTGGTTTTGATTATACGTATCCATCCATTTCTGCTGATGGAAAACAGATAGCCTATTTTGCTAGCAATCAATTTGTTTCAAAAGCGCCGAATGTTTTTCGGGCTAATCCATCGATTCAGCTTTGGGTGATCAAGAATGATGGAACTGGTAAAAAAATGGTTGCTGATCTTACAGAAAAATATAGTCTTACGCAGTATGGATTATTCCCTTTGATTCCTGTAACTTGGTCAATAGATAATACTAAGTTGTATGCATTAGTTGTCCCCGGACGTGATCATGGTGTCACTTCGCAAGGAATGATTTCTATTGATATGAAGACAGGTGCTATAGAAAAAACTATAATGCCAGATGTTGTAGGTATTGGCCATGTTTCATTTTCTCCAGACAGATCACAAATTGCGTATGTCACTTTTAATCCTGGACAAGGATATACTGACTGGAAACCTCCATATACAATTGGAATTGCAGATTTAAAAAATAAAACAGTTAAAACGTTACTCCAGAGTAATACTGATTTGTATGGAAATGTAATTTGGTCACCAGATGGAAAAGCACTTACTTATAGTATTAATAAAATTTCAACCGGCGGTATATTTAATTTGAACATCACAACGAATGAGTTTAAAAAGATTTTTACTCAAACTACATTAGGTCCTGTGTATCCTATAGCATGGCTTTCTAACAATACTATTGCTTATGATGTAGTTGATTATTCATCTGGTCCCGATAGTGCCAGTTTGTATACGATGAATACAGATGGTACAGACAATAAACTGATTGCAAGTAATGGCGATGGAAATATACTTACATTGCTTGGAATAAAACTCCCATAAAGTTTATTAAAAAATCCCGCTTTGAGGCGGGATTTTTTGTGCTAAAATTGGCGGGTGAAAACGGAAAAAATTGCACAATTTCAGAAAACCATTTGGAGTTTTTACAAAAAAGAGGGAAGGCATGATTTGCCTTGGCGGCAGACGAGTGACCCATACAAAATCCTCGTTTCTGAGGTGATGCTCCAGCAGACGCAGGTTGATCGTGTAGTACCAAAATACAAGGCATTTTTGAAGCAATTTCCTACCATAGAGTCCCTCGCCCGAGCACCCCTTCAGGAGGTACTTTTAGGGTGGAGTGGTCTTGGATACAACCGTCGAGCTTTGTATCTCCAGAGAGCAGCACAGGCCGTTGTACATGATTTTAAAGGCATATTTCCCAAGGATCCCGAGGTACTAGAGACCTTGCCGGGAGTCGGTCCGTATACGGCAAAAGCCATTGCAACTTTTTCATTCGATGCACCGTATACGTTTGTAGAGACGAATATTCGTCGAGTTTTTATATATACATTTTTTCCGAAGGGAGGAAACGTTTCTGATGAAAAACTCATTCCGTATATTAAAGAGGCGCTCCCAAAAAGAAAAAGTGCAAAAGAATGGTATTGGGCACTTATGGATTATGGGAGCTATTTAAAATTAACCATCAAAAATCCAAACCAGCGGAGTGCTCATTACGTAAAACAAAGTACTTTCAAAGGTTCAGTGCGTGAATTGCGTGGAGAATTTTTGCGAATGTGTAGTAAAGGCTCAATCGCAAGAAAAAAACTACTTGCATCGTATAAAAAACTTGATAAAATTCGTGCAGAAAAAGCACTTGAAGGTCTTGTACGAGACGGGTTGCTTGAAATATATTCGAGCGGGATTGTTCGTATTAAACATTAGTAATAATTGTCTTCTCTAGCGCCTAAAGCCTAATGCCTAATGCCTAGAGCCTAGTATATATGTTTACAAAAGATTCACTCAAAAATTTTTTTAATCCAGAAACTGTAAAAATAATCGGTGTCACTGTCGGTACGATGATTGTTGTCTTTGCAATTTTGTTCGGAATTGTTTGGAAAAATCGCGCACACATCTTTGGTTCTTTTGCGACAAAGTATGCGCAATCAATCGCATCTGCTGAAGTAAAAAAAGATCCTGAGACTGGTCTTGTTTTGCCAAATCCGGAACTACCCGCAGTACTGTCAAACGAATCATTGGTAGAAAATTCTGTAGCACATGCAAATCCTGCCGTGGTTGCGATCACTATTACAAAAGATGTTCCAAAATATAAAACATCATATCAACAGCAAGTAGATCCATTTCAACAGTTGTTCGGTGACAATAGTCCGTTTGGAAATTTCAATTTTCAAATTCCAATCCAAACTCCAGATGGCACTGAAAAACAGCAAGTCGGTGCCGGATCTGGATTCCTTGTTTCGCCTGATGGTTTGATTGTGACAAACAAACACGTTGTTGCAGATAAAACAGCAGAATATGCTGTGGTGCTCTCAAGTGGTAAAAAATACACAGCGACTGTTCTTGCACGTGATCCGATTCTTGATGTTGCGATTGTAAAAATTTCTGCAAGCGGACTACCATATCTTTCGCTCGGCAATTCGGGTGCATTGAAACTCGGTCAAAGTGTTGTTGCTATTGGTAATGCGCTCGGACAATTCCAAAATACTATTTCTGTTGGAGTTGTTTCAGGACTTTCACGTTCTATCACTGCTGGTGATGGGGGGGGAATGTCTGAAGCGCTCGATCATGTCATTCAAACCGACGCGGCAATCAATCCAGGAAACTCTGGCGGACCACTTCTTGATCTTTCTGGAAATGTGGTTGGGGTGAATACCGCTATTGTACAAGGTTCACAAAATATTGGCTTTGCTCTGCCAATCAATAGTATCAAATCAGTAATCAGTTCTGTGCAAACGACTGGCAAGATCGTTCGACCATATGTTGGTATTCGCTATCAAGCAGTGACTCCTGAAATGAAAGATGCGAACAATCTCACTGTCGATTATGGTGTGATTGTAAAAGCCGGACAGAATACAAACGAACTCGCCGTGATTCCAGGTTCTCCTGCGGACAAAGCTGGTCTTGTTGAGAATGATATTATTCTCGAAGTGGATGGTGTAAAAATTGATGCTGACCATGACTTTGCACAAACGATTCGTGCAAAAAATGTAGGCGACAGTGTGGTGCTCACCGTGCTTTCAAAAGGCACACAAAAGAAAGTAACACTGAAGCTCGAAGCCGCCCCGCAAGAGTAACGACAGAGTCGTTACTCTTGCAAGGTAAAAGTTGAAAGTTATAAAGTGAAAAGAAAATTCCCCGGTTCGCTAATGCGAACCGGGGAATGATATTTTTATTTTGTTATGATGCAAAAGTGTAAGGAAATAAAGATAATAGCAATTCTCTTAAAAATATGATTAGCACTCGAACTCCAAGACCAACCAAAAACCATAATCCGACAATGAGATACGAATGCGTGAATGCGTGGAAAATAATTGCGTAGTAAATGAAAACTATGACAATCCATCGCGTATAGCTAGTTTTTTTCATAAATATTTCCATTTGCTTCGGTAGATTTCCCTTCATTAATACTGTAAGTGCGAATTCAAGAAGTCCACAAGCAATGAATATTCCGCCCGAATTAAAAATTAAGCCAACAGGGTTTCTTTGTGTGTACAGATACAAAGCATTGCGCAATTCTGTAAAACCGGTAGAGGTACTTAAATAAGAGATTGTAATTACTACAACAGGAAAAACAATTCCAATAAGCATTGTAAGAAAATACCGAGTTGCGTCATTTGACCATTCGCTTTTAACATTCGACCAGACAATTTTTGATTTAAAAATCGCTAGGAAAATAATAACTATAAGCATTATTCCAAGACTTGCAATTGAATTGCAGGTTGTCGGGGTGGAGTCAGTTTCAAGGATCGATGTTATTCCGGCTTTTTCACTGTAGGCAGTTTTTTGATATTTTCTTGTCACAATTCCATTCAAGCCGAGTTTTCCATATACAGATATCTCGTATGCAGTATATTTATATTTTTGTGGGCCGGATACGTAAGTATTTTTTGCAACAATCAGAGGAATAGTTGTTTCTTTTGTAACTATTTTTACGAGTGAATCCACTTTTGTGGAATATGGACGAAATTTTTCCACATTTGGCACTCCTGCTTGTTCATAATACCAGGTATGGATAAACCATACTGTTGTCGGATTTATTTCTTCGGCAATTACCTCATTCGTGTGTTTTACCAGTACAGTATCGGAGGTATTTTGTGCATTCGATTTTAAGCCCATAATGCAAAAGGCTGCGATTAGAATGTAAATGAACTTTTTCATGAGCGGTCAATTTTGGGATGAGACCGAAT
>JAHFNO010000010.1 GCA_023267275.1 Candidatus Nomurabacteria bacterium
AGCACCGTCCAATACAAACTTTCCTTATGTAAATCTATGCCTATTGAGTACATATGATTGCTAATGATTAGTTGGTAATGCGACCAACTCTAATCGTAGCAGGATTTCATCGCATCATTTACATCTCCATCGGTATAAAATTCATTGTAAATGGCAGGGTGTTCGAAATCACGTTTTTGGTTGCCATTCATGCCAGTCACAATTTTGCTTTAAACTATTGTTTTAGGAAAATTGACCCTGACTGAGCCCCCTAAATGTGATATTATGAAAGTACCCCAAAAAGCCTTACGGTGTCTCGCACCATTAATTCCAAGACTGGAGAGGGACACCAAAATAAAAATAAAAGTACCTTTCATCAGGTACTTTTATTTTTATTCTTTCAAAAGCTGATTGATTTCGTCGCGGGCGCGTTCGCCGTGGTCGGCTATCACTTTGAGTGAGGGGATTGCGCGTGATCTGATTTTTTCACGAAGAACTTTTCTCAATTCGCCGAGATTTCGGTTTACGAAATCAAGCCCAGCTTTTTCTTTGTTTTCTGGAAATACCGAAATAAAGAGTGTTGCACCATTGCCACGCTTGGTAAGTACAGTGTGAGTGACTGTAATAAGTGCCTGACGATTGCCTTCACGCAAAAAGTACTCCGCAGCTTCGCGGGTAATGGCATTTTCTAATTTTTCGTTGTGATCTCGTATTGGCATGGTTTTTTGTATAGCAGTAACTACGGCCGTGGTTGCTGCTATACTTTTATTATTCGACAACTTTGGTAATTGCTTCAATCATATCTCCCGGAGCTATCTCGATACGACTTTCAATGAGACATCCACAGGCAAGACCTGCAACTACTGTTTTTGTTTTTGCTTTACTTTGTTCAAGTCCAACAATCGTTCCACGGCCAATTTCATTTTCACGGCGGAGAATGCGAACAGTATTTCCAACTGCAATTTCTCCTTCTTGCACTGTACCTCCTACCACTTGGCGGTCTTTTGTTTTTGAAAAGATTTTTTGCGCTTTGAGTATTCCAGCGACAACTGTCTTTTCAATGCGAGGACGACGTTCTTCAAGAAGTGCGGCAAGATGTTCAGAAAGTTTGTAGATAATATCAAAAGTAAACACAGGCACCTGGATTTGCTCATTGAGATCACGAGCGCGGTTGTCCATCTTTGTATTGAATCCAACAATGATTGCTTCTTTGTCTACGCCAGCGAGACGAATATCGTTTTCTCCGATCGTACCGACACCGGCAGAAAGAATTTTCCAGCCGATAGTAGGTTGAGTGAGTTTTTGTATTTCTGTAACGACGGCATCAGCTGTACCTGTAGTATCGGTACGAATAATGATTGGGATACGTTTTTCTTGCAGTGGTTTTTCAATGCCAGTATTTTTCTTCGCATGGATATTTTGCGTGTAATCTTTTGCAGATTGCTCGGCCTCTACTTTTGTTGCAAACGCTTGGAAGAGTTCTCCTACTGGTGGCATTTCGCTCCAACCAACAATTCCAACCGGCTGAGAGAGTGTTGCGCGGTCCATTGGCTTTCCAAGGAAATTTTCCATCATGCGTGTGCTTGCAATAGCACCACCACAAGCAATGTGCATGCCTTTTTCGAGTGTGCCATTTTGTACGATGAGTGTCGCTGTGATACCACGGCGTGCATCGAGGTGCGATTCGATCATAATACCTTCGGCAGGAATATTTGGCTTGCCAGTGAATTCGGCAATGTCGGCAACGAGCAAAATAGTTTCAAGGAGTGTGTCGATTCCAGCGCCGGTCTTTGCTGAAATTTCAGCAAAGGGAACATCGCCACCGAATCCTTCCACATAGATACCTTTTTCTGCAAGATCCATTTTTACTTTTTGTGGATTTGCATTTGGCTTGTCTATCTTATTGATTGCGACAACAAAAGGAATGTTTGATTCAACAATAGATTTCCATGCTTCGATAGTTTGTGCTTTTACTGAGTCTTCAGCAGATACAACAAGAATTGCAATATCAGCTGCTGTGGCTCCACGATTGCGCATACCTTTAAATGCTTCGTGACCAGGCGTGTCGAGGAAGGTGATAGAACGATTTACTCCTTTTGGATCTTTATGAGTCACTTCGTATGCAGAAAGATGCTGTGTGATTCCACCAGCTTCACTGTCTACCACACTCGTTTTTCGAATATAATCAAGGAGTGTTGATTTGCCGTGGTCGATATGACCCATAACCACCACGATAGGCGGGCGGGCAGTTTTCTCATTCAATTGTTCCGTCGATTTTTTTTGTACCATATTTTTATTGCCCAGCGTCTTTTTGTGCTTCGGTTACTACGCTTTGTTCTTCTGGTGTAAGTTCGATGTCACATTTACCTTTGGTGATTGGCTTTGCAAACACACTCATGCGTTCGCGTGAGTAGAGACTTGAGAAGACAACACCGTCACCTTCTTCGTTCATGATTGCTACGGCAAAACTTTGATTGCCACCAACGTCAGGAAATGGATTGAAGCGAATGAGTTTTACTCCACGTCCAAGTTTTATGATGCGCTCGTCGTGATGCGCAAGGTGCTTTTCGTGAGCGATTGCTTGTTCACCCAATTCGTGTACTCGTTCCACTATACTTTTTATGAGGTCTTCCAATGAGGAAACTTTTGTTCCTTTAAACATTTTCTTCATGCGAATCTCGATTCGTACGATGAAAAAGAGGGCAATTGCCACTAAAAGAAAAAGGACACCAAAAAGGAGGGTGTTTGTACTCATCCCGTTAGAAGTAGGTCGCAGTCGTTATACTACTAATTACAACTGCATTATTTTTTTCGACAGTTTGTATTTTCATGATATTGTAGAGCAAGAGCCCGTGACCGCGACTTCTAACGGGACTCATACGAATCCGAGTATATACTAAAAATAGGGTTTAGGGAACAGGGTGTTAGGGAGTAGTAGTGAATCAAAATTATAAAATTAAAAATGAAAAAATTGTTTAGGAAACATATCTATATGGATTATGCCGCCGGAGCACCCGAATTACCGGCTGTTTTGCGTGCAAAACATCGAGCGGAACAGCTCTTTGGCAATCCAAGCTCGATTCATACTGACGGACAAAAAGCACATGACTTGCTTCTGAATGCCCGTCGTTATGTGGCGAGTGTTTTACATGCACAGAAAGATGAAATTGTGTTTACGAGCACTGGTACTGAAGCAGACAATTTGGCGATTCTCGGAGTATTCGAACATGCAGTCAAAAATGGGATGGTGGCAAGGCCACATATCATAACTCTAAAAACAGAACATCCAGCTGTTGTGAAGCATTATGAATATCTTGAAAAAAATGGAGCAGAAGTAAGTTATATCTCAGTAGGAAGTGATGGAATAGTAAACCCAAAAGATATTCGTGATGCACTACGACCAGAAACCATTCTTGTTTCGGTGATGTATGCCAACAATGAAATTGGTATTGTGCAGCCGCTAAAAGAAATTGCAAAAGAAATTCGCCATTTTCGAAAAGCAAATACCAAACACCAAACACCAAACACCTATCCTATTTTCCATACTGACGCATGTCAGGCAACGCAATATCTAAACATGAACGTTGAGCAACTTGGAGTAGATATGCTCACGTTTTCCGGTGTAAAAATAGGTGGTGGTCATGGTGCAGCTGTTTTGTATGTGCGCCGAGGAACACCCATTGATCCTGTGTTTTTTGGTGGAGAGCAAGAAAATGGTCTGCGTCCTGGAACGGAAAATACTTCTGCTATAGTTGGGCTCGCTACCGCATTGCAGGAATCCGAAAAAATAAAAGAAAAAGAAATTACTCGACTTACATCGTTACGTGATTATTTCTTTTTACAAATAAAAAAACAATTTCCAAATGTGCGTATCAATGGAAGTATTGAGCATCGACTTCCAAATAACGTGCATGTTTCTTTTCCGCATATCGCGAGTGATCTTCTTGTGATCGAACTTGATGAAAAAGGTATCAGTGCTTCTTCTGCGAGTGCGTGCGACAGTGCGAAGGATTCTGGTTCTCAGGTAATGAAAACCCTGTATGGAAATAATGATGCGAAAGAATGGGGAAGTGTCCGATTTTCTTTGGGTAGAAAAACAACAAAAAGTGATATTGATTATGTAATTCGTTCGCTTATTTCAATTTTTAAAAAATATGCTGAGTGGACTATTCAATAATGAAAATTTCAGTACTTATCATTGCTCATAATGAAGAGTTATATATTGCGAAATGCATTGAATCCATTTTGCTACAGTCTCAAAAAGCAGATGAGATTGTTTTGATTTTGCATAATTCGACTGATAGTACAAGAAAAATTGCAGAACAATATCCAATCACGATAGTTTCTCTTAACGGACTCCCCGGTGTTATATTTGCGCGAATAGAAGGCTTACGATATGTAACAGGCGAAATAATTTGCTGTATTGATGGAGATTCATATGCAAAAAATAACTGGATCGCTGAAATGATAAAGATTCTTGCAAGAAAAAATATTCTTGTTGGCTCGTGGGTAAAATTCAAAGGTACGCTTGCTGGATGTATTTCAAATTTTTATAATAAATATCAATGTGTTTCCACCGGAGAGAAAGCTTCAATGTGGATTTGGGGACCAAGTTTTGCTTTTTGGTTTAAAGATAAATCAATAGTAGAAAATATCTATAAAGAAAGTATTTATCTCTCAAAAAAACTTGGATTGTCTCGTAATCCCGAAGATTATTGGTTAGCGTTGTTTATGAGCAAAAAGGGAAATATAGCAGTAATAAATACAACACATGTTTCAAGTTATATGAAAGAAAAAACAACCACTGAGGCATTAAAACGAGGTAAGGAAAATTCAGAGAATGGTGAAAAAATGTATCGCTATTTTAAACAAGAATTCGAATAATAAATTAGATTAACCTCCCAATTCTTGTAGTTAATCTAATAATCTTGCTGAATAAACTGTGAAGTGTTGCTATAAAATAGCTATTACTGTTTGTGTTATACTAGCGGTATGGAAGAAGAAATTCGCCCAGTTGAAATACGTGACCTCAACAAAACCCAGCTTATTTGGCTTGCGGTGCTTTTGTCGTTTGTGATTTCAATCGCTACCGGAATTGTCACCGTCACACTCATGCAACAGGCTCCGACTGGCGTAACACAAACTATCAATCGCGTCGTACAACAAACAATTGAAAAAGTTACACCTGATTACACTCCTGGAAAAACACAGACTGTAGTAGTGAAAGAAGACGATCTCGTTGTGGATGCAGTTTCAAAAATACGAGAAAATACTGGGTCGCTATATGCTGTTGATGACGGAAGTTATGTAGGATCAGTATTTTCGCTGGGAAGTGGAACATTTGTTACTTCAGTGGGAAATATTGAAACAGGACGTGCTTATATAATCAAGAAAGATAAAGTGGTATATGACATAAAAAAGAGTACAAGTTCGACTGAGCTTGGTATCGCAATATTGTCTGCATCCAATGCGCAAGGTGATGAAAAGAAATTATCGAACGTAAGTATCGGAAAAGATTCAGATGTAAAGCCTGGTCAGACGCTTGTGATAGCGAGCTCGGATTCAGTGCAAAAGGGAGTAGTACAGTCAATCAAAGAAGAAAATGTTAAAAGTGGAGATAAAATTGTTTTTTCCTGGAACGTTATAAACATAGGTGTTCCGTTATATCAATTACCTCTTGGTCCAGTAGTAAATCTTGACGGCGACCTTGTCGGTTTTCTTGTTGAAAATAGTAAGGGATCTGAGATAGTAGGTATCGATGCCGTAGAAAAATTTATTACAAATCCCGTTGTTCTTCCTACACCAGTAGCTACGCAATCCGTCACTCCATAAATTGACTTTAGTCAAAAATATGTTATTATAAAACGTGTATTTATTTTGTATTATTCTGACTTTACGAACTTTATAAACTTTCAACTTTACACTTATTTTTATGCCTCCATTCAACCATTTCACAACAAAAGCAAAAGAAGCGATTCGTCGAGCACACGAATTTGCAATTGAACGTGGCCAAAACCATGTGTCTTGTTTGCATTTGCTCGGCGCTCTTCTTACACAAGAAGAGTCAATGGTTATTTCCATACTCGACAAGCTCGATGTAGATACAGTGCTTTTGACCGACACACTCCTCGAATCAATCGAGGCTCCAGAATCAGCACAAACACTTTCGCCTTCATACCAGATTTATCTCACTCCAGATCTTGCGCAAGCGATTGAGCAGTCTTCAAAAATCGCCGCATCGCTCAAAGATGAATTTGTTTCAACAGAACATCTCTTTCTTTCTATTCTCGAAGTACCAGGAGAAACACGCGAAATCCTCGTACGATTCCATTTGTCAAAGGAACTTGTGTTGAAAGTGCTCGACGAATTGAAAAATAGCAATGTGACCGATGCTGAGTCTCCAAAAAAGGCACGCATGCTCACAAAATACACACGCAATCTCACCAAGCTCGCACGCGAAGACAAACTCGATCCTGTAATCGGTCGCGACACAGAAATCATGCGCATCATGCAGATTCTTTCTCGTCGCACAAAAAACAATCCGATTCTCATTGGTGAAGCCGGTACAGGAAAAACTGCCGTAGTGGAAGGTCTCGCAAATCGCATTGCCAAAGGTGATATTTCAGAAAGTTTGAAAGACAAAGAAATTGTTTCGCTTGATCTCGGAAGTTTGCTCGCTGGTACAAAGTATCGCGGGGAATTTGAGGAACGTCTCAAACAAATCATGAAAGAAATCGAACGTGCAGATGGAAAAATCATTCTCTTTGTGGATGAAATCCATACGCTCGTCGGTGCGGGAGCTTCTGAAGGATCACTTGATGCTTCAAATATGTTGAAGCCTGCGCTCGCACGCGGAGAACTTCGCGCTATTGGTGCCACAACACTCAAGGAATACCAGAAATATATTGAAAAAGACCCAGCACTTGCACGTCGTTTTCAGCCAGTGTTTGTCGACGAACCATCGCCAGAAGATGCAATTGCAATCCTGCGCGGACTCAAAGAAAAATACGAGGTGTATCACGGAGTACGTATTACTGATGATGCGATTGTTTCAGCAGTAAACTTTTCGACTCGTTACATCACCAATCGTTTTCTTCCTGACAAAGCTATCGACCTTATCGATGAAGCTGCGTCTGCGCTTCGCATCGCACTTGAGAACAAGCCACCGGTACTCGAAGAAGCAAACCGCAAGGTTATGCGTCTTGAAGTGGAACGTGAAGCATTGAAGACAGAAGTTGAAAATGCAAACGCACACGATGCAAAAGATATAAAGACTCGCATCAAAGATATTGAAAAAGAAATCGCGAACTATCGAGAAAAAACAAAAGAAATTGAATTGAAATGGCAAAATGAAAAATTGCTTGTTTCAGAAATTCGCGCACTCAAAAAAGAAAATGAATCGTTGAAGCTTGAAGCTGAAAATGCTGAGATGCGTACCGATCTCGCGAAGGCCGCAGAAATCCGTTATGGACGCATACCAGCGTTGCAAAAGGAACTCGAACAAAAACTCGTGCGCTTGAAAAAGTTGCAGAAGTCTCGCCGAATCTTGAAAGAAGAAATCACTGCCGAAGATATTGCTGAAGTGGTTGCACGTTGGACAGGCATTCCACTTGTTAAAATGCTTGAAGAAGAACGCGCAAAACTCGAGCGCATGGAGAGTGAACTTGAAAAGCGAGTGGTAGGTCAAAATGAAGCTATTAAACGCGTGGCCGATGTTGTACGTCGTTCTCGTGCCGGAATTTCTGATCCAAATCGACCGATTGGCTCGTTTATTTTCCTTGGACCAACAGGTGTGGGAAAAACAGAGCTTACCAAAGCACTTGCCGAATTTATGTTCAATGATGAGAAGGCACTCATTCGCGTAGATATGAGTGAATACATGGATCGTCACAGCACAAGCAAACTCGTGGGTTCACCACCAGGATACGTTGGTTACGACGAATCAGGTCAGCTTACTGAGGCAGTGCGTCATCGTCCATATTCTGTAATTTTGTTTGATGAAATTGAAAAAGCACATCCTGAAGTATTCAATATGCTTCTGCAAGTGCTCGACGACGGACGACTTACCGATGGAAAGGGTCGTGTAGTGAACTTTAAAAATACTGTCATTATTATGACCAGTAACATCGGAAGTCAGTTTATTGAAAAGATGGAATCTATCGGATTTACCAACGCTACCGATGTTGGTAATTACGAAAATGTAAAAGGTAAAGTACTTGAAGCTTTGAAAGATCAATTCCGTCCAGAATTTTTGAACCGCGTGGATGAGATTGTGCTTTTCGATGTTCTTTCAAAGGAATCGATTCGCAACATCGTAAATTTGCGCACAAAAGTTGTGGCAGATCGTTTGGCTACAAAAGGCATTGCACTTGAGATTACGAATGAAGCACTCGACTTTATGGCAGCACAAGGACACGATCCACACTATGGTGCTCGTCCACTAAATCGTCTTATTCAAACAAAAATTCTCAATCCAGTTGCTTCGTTTATTATTTCGAACAACGCCGGCAAAGGGGATACTGTTCGCGTTACGGTAAAAGAGGGAGAGCTTGTCGTGGAAAAGAAAACCGCTCCGAAGAAAGTAAAAAGCACGGTTGTCACTCGAAATCGCAAAACTGCATAATACAAAAACCCTCACTTACTGTGAGGGTTTTTGTATTATGTGCGTCGGGTAGGATTCGAACCTACGAAGGCCAAGGCCGACAGATTTACAGTCTGTTGTGATAGACCACTCCACCACCGACGCGTATATGTGAGAACTCATACAGTATACATATTTTTTTGCTTCTTTCAATTCTTTTCATATTTGGCATACAGGTGCTAAAATCCCGATATGTCTGATAAGCTTCCACTTTCCTATATCGAACTCTCGAGTAAAAACCTCGAACACAATTTTGCTGCATTTCGAACACTCTTGAAGGAGGGTGCAAAAATAGCATTTCCTATCAAAGGCAATGCGTACGGACACGGGCAAAACGAAATTGTCAAAATGGCAGAAGGTTCCGTCGATTATTTTATTGTAAATTCAGTTGAAGAATTGCGATTGCTCCGTGCTGTTTCAAAAAAGCCCACATTCGTGTTGGGATATGTTGCCCCAGACTTTCTTGCTGAAGCAATACAACTTGGTTGTATTTTGGGAGTGTTTTCAGAAGAGCAATTTTTAAAAATTGAAAAAGTGGCGAGTGATCTCGGTGTTGTACAAGATGTACATATTTCTTGTGATGCACTTCTTGGCAGAGATGGATTTTTAGAGTCTGAACTTACTACACTTTTTACGATCGTAAAAAGTGTAGTACATGTGCGGGTTACGGGTATGTATAGTCATTTTGCCAACGTCGAAAACACGACTGATTTTTCCCATGCGCAAAAACAAATTGACGCCAACGCTCGCATGCAACAGATTGCAAAAGATGCTGGATATACCAATCTCGATACGCACATTTCTGCTACCTCCGGAGTGCTTGTCTATGAAAATGAAAATCCTAAGAATACGATTGTACGCATTGGTATTGGCGGATACGGACTCTGGCCAAGCGAACAACTGAAACGAAAATATACCAAAAAAGGATTTGAACTACTTCCTGTATTGTCGTGGAAATCACATGTTGCTCAAACAAAAATATTGTCTCCTGGAATGACTGTTGGATATGGTCTCACGTATAAAACCCAAAAAGAAACTCGCACCGCACTTGTTCCACAGGGATATGCTGATGGCTTTCCGCGTTCACTTTCAAACAAAGGCATAGTGCTCATTGGTGGCAGACGTGCTCCTGTAATAGGTAGAGTTTCAATGAATATGTTTGTGGTAGATGCGACAAATATTCCCGAAGTAAAGGAAGGGGATGAAGTAGTGCTCATTGGTGAACAAGGAGACAAATCCATCTCGGCGCAGGAGGTTGCCGACCGTTCGGATACAATCCATTATGAGGTTACGACCCGTATAAGCTCGCTTTTGCCACGAATCATTCAATAGTCTTGTGATTTTAAAGGATTTGTGATATTGTGTTCTGGCATTAGATTTTAAGAACTAACGCCTCAAAATATTCCCATGTCACAAGATAAACTCATAAAACTCGCTTGCGGAACTTGCAAACGAATCAACTACTGGAGTCGCAAGAACAAAAAGCTTGTTACCCGAAAGATTGAACTCAAAAAGTACTGTAAGTGGTGTAAAGCTCAGAAGAAACATAAAGAAGTCAAAAAATAAAAAATGCCTCCTAAACCAATTTATTGGTCGGGCGAACAAAATCCCAGATATTATCTGGGGTTTTGTTTTAGCCGAGGCATTTTTATTTCGTGACTTCCAAATCCTAATGACTAATTACTAATGTCTAAGAGTACATTTATGCAAGACTATGCAAAATACAAAAATATTCAATTGCCATTTTAAAAACAGGTGTTTCTAAAATGGCAAGTGGATTGAGATGGATTTTTGAATCCTTTTCTGGTATTCTCTGAGTGTCACGGGCGGTTAGTTTAGTGGCAGAACTGGGCTCTCCAAAAGCTCAGGCGGAAGTTCGATTCTTCCACCGCCCGCAGTTTTGAACGTA
Organism: Candidatus Nomurabacteria bacterium; assembly: GCA_023267275.1. Classification (GTDB taxonomy): domain Bacteria; phylum Patescibacteriota; class Minisyncoccia; order Phycocordibacterales; family UBA9973; genus CAITQP01. The sequence continues at coordinate 10,530 of JAHFNO010000010.1, forward strand.
GTGAAAATGGACGGTGAGCAAGCCAACTACTTGGCTTGCGTGAAGAATCGAAAGACTTTTCATTATTGAGCTTGCAAAATTGAAAAGTACCTGCCGATGTAATTGGCAATCTGAACCGTCCGTACTCAATTAAAAAATATCGAATGAATCGTGATTATCTAGATTTTAGTATTTAAGCTAAAATATAAAATATGGAGCAACTTAACGCTACTATAAAGCCCAATGAGGAATTACCTCATAAAAATGATAAATTGATTGAACATAAAAAAGTTCAGGATATTACACAACAAGTAATAGAGGAAGCTGATGCTGTGGAAATAGGTCCTAGCGATAGAAATGAAAAAAGTGAACTACTTGCACCTAATGGTGAGGTATCAGCTTTGCAAAATGAGCTGCACTGGAAAATGGTTAGGACTCCGAGTTTTCTTAAGTGGTTTGGGAACTGGAAAAACAATGCTGGCAATTCAAGTAAAATTGTTGATAAAAATGGCGAGCCCCTAATTATGTATCATGGCACAAAAAAACAAGATGAGATTAAATTGGGAAGACCAAAAGCTTCTGAAACCCCAGGAATGCTCGGGAAGGGTGTCTACTTTACGCCGTTTCTCAATTTTGCTCGTAGATTCGGCGAAGTGATGTATTTCTCATTTTTGAATATCAGAGAGTTGGATGTTCCCAAGAAATCTCGCTTTAGATCTAAGGAGGATGTCATCCCTACAACTGACATGTTTGACGATCAACCCATTCCTTTTATAAAAAATATCCGGCAATCCCTCTTTAAACCTCAAGGTTATGGGAACGCATCAAAACTTGATTGGCCTGCACAGTTTAAAGATATAGAGAGTGCTGAAAAATATGCGGAAATTATGGTAAGAAATAATGAAGATATTATGGTTATTCCATCTCCCAATATTCGATTTCAAAGAGAGGGAGGGTATCAAGAATTACAAGAACATGCCCAGGAAACGGGCCATAATTTCTTAAATGACGAACAATCAATATTAAAAGAAAAAGAGTTAAAACAAATTAATGAAATTCGTTCAAATTTAGATTCGATGTATTAATCATTTCAAAAACTTCTTCAACTCTATTTCTGCTTTTTTTATTTCACTCTTTTTGAGTGGATTGATCCAGATGATTTTTTTGTCACGCTTGAACCATGTACGCTGGCGTTTTGCGTAATGCCAACTGTCCGAAATAAGATTCTTTTCAAAGTTTTCAAAACTTACTTTGTTTGTCAGGAAATTTGCCATTGCCCGGTATTCTAAACCGAGTTCTTGCATGCGGTGCCAAGTGATATCTTTTGCGTGCAGTCGTTTTGCCTCATCGAGCATGCCAGCTTTCAATCGTTCATCGAGACGAATAGCTATGCGAGATTTAAGAATTTCATCTGGCATATCAAGACCGATTTTCAGTATTTGATATTTTGACTCAACTTTTTTGATTTTTGGAACTTTGCCGAGAGCTTTTGCAATTTCGATTGCGCGGATAAGACGGACAGGATTTTTACTATCGATTGTTTTTGCTCGGGCAAGGTCGAGCTTTGCGAGCATTTTGAAAAGAGACTCAGCGCTTTTCTTTTCGAGCTGCTTGCGAAGCTTTGCATTTGCCGGAACTTCCGGAAGCGCCACACCACTGAGTAATGTATCAATATAGAGTCCTGTACCTCCGCAGACAATAGGAATTTTTCCTTTTGTGAGAATTTCTTGTATTTTTTGTTCGGCGATTTTTACATAGTCGGCGACACTAAATTGTTTTTTGGGATTTGCGACATCGAGCAGATGATGGGGGACGCCGTCCATTTCTTTTTCTGTAACTTTACCCGAACCTAAATCAAGCCCCATGTACACTTGTCGTGAGTCAGCAGAAATAATCTCGCCATTATATTTTTTTGCGAGCAGAATTGAGAGAGCCGTTTTTCCTGTAGCGGTCGGGCCGAGTATAACGACTAGTTTTGGTTTTTGTTCCATAATTCGGCATGATACAAAAATAACTAGCTAAAAGCTAGTTATCCTATGCATTGTATGATGAATATTGCCAGAATTATGTACTAAATATAGCCTTGATTGACCCATTGACTTTTATTAAAAAAAGAGTATAATTCAGAAGAATAAAAAATCATTTTCATCAAATATCCTTTAAAATATGAACAGTTTTATTAATCGCGATGCTGTTGAAAAACCAGTAGTTCGCCATGAAAATTACTTACCTGTATGCGGAGGTATTGTAATAGAGTCTACAATACGCAATCGGCAAGAGTACTTTGAACAAAATATCAGTAAGTTCGAAGTTAAAAGTGATGATGCTTTTTTCAAAAAAATTCTTACACAGTGCACAAATGGTGTTACTGAAAAAGAAATTTTACGTGTTGATCGTCATTTTGGCAGTGGTCTTACTGATGGATCAGTAGATTCACTTATTCAAATCCATTTGAATATAAAAGATATAAGCCCAGATCAAATTCTTGAACGACTTATACAATTTGAGTCAAGGATTGCCGGTGATGCTACTAACAGTATACTTATCGGATATTGTAATGGTTTAACTGTATTTGCGTCCAGATACAGCAATACTGATGTGCTATGTGTTAGAACTACAATTTTCAACCCTTATATGGGAAGTAGAAACAATTGTAAGATAGTATCATCTGACATTAATTAAGATAATTGCCAGAATAACGGCTTTAAAAAATTGCCATTATCTGGCAATTTTTATTATCCCCTCCGTTGGGAGTAAAACCCTCGCCTTCAGGCGAACCCTTGAGGATGATATACTCCACCCATGTTGTTATATCGCACCGGGTCGCATTCCGTATTTGATCTCAAATACCACATTGTCTGGACTACAAAATACCGAAAACCAATCATGACGGTAAAGCGTGGTACGCGCGTCAGAGAGCTCATCCGAGAAATATGCCGTGCCCACGATGTCACCATTATCAAAGGACATGTCTCAAAAGATCATGTACACCTGTTTGTCTCCGTTCCACCACAGATGTCAGTCAGTAAACTTACTCAACTCTTAAAGGGCAAGACTTCCAGAAAGCTTTTACAAGAAGACAAACAGGTGAGCAAACTCTATTGGGGTCAGCACCTGTGGGCACGCGGATATTTCGCGGTGAGCTCTGGCACAGTTACTGATGAGGCGATCATGCATTATATTGCTCACCAAGATGATGATGAAAAAGATCGAGGTGACGAGTTCTCCGTATCTGATACCGGGCTTTAGCCGTTGTGGGCTAGGAAACTACCGCCTTTCAGGCGGTAGTAGTTCATTTATATTAAAACAATAAAGACCTTTAGTTGATAAAGGTCTTTTTTATTGTGCCGAAGGGGAGAGTTGAACTCCCATGATGTTGCCATCGATTGATTTTGAGTCAATTGCGTCTACCATTCCGCCACTTCGGCATTTTTTTTGGTCATCCTGAATTTATTTCAGGATCTAGGTTGTATTTGAATTCAATTAGCCTGGATTCCGGATCAGGTCCGGAATGACAATACAGAATACAACACACGGAGATTCTAACCTATAATTCACATTTTTTCCAGGTTTTGGCATTTTTTCATACATACTGTATACCGTATACAAAATACTGTATACTAGTCCCATGGCAGAATTTTATTCCAACTCAATTTTCTGGGTAGAGACCGACAAAGTCCGCCCAAATCCTTATCAGCCCCGCCGTGAATTTGAAGAGGGACCACTTCGCGACCTTTCCGAATCGATCCGTCAGTATGGCGTGATGCAACCGCTTACCGTCTCGCGTGTTGAGTATCAGAAAGACGATGGTGGTATTGCTGTAGAATATGAATTAATTGCGGGAGAACGCCGTTTACGCGCTTCTCGGCTTGCTGGATTAGCACAAGTACCCGTCATTATTCGCCAGGGTGATACACCTCAAGTAAAACTCGAACTTGCGATCATTGAAAATTTGCAGCGCGCAGATCTCAATCCTGTTGAACGCGCACATGCATTTATGCGTCTCGCATCAGAATTTAAATTGCAGCACACAGACATCGGAAAAAAAATTGGTCGTTCTCGTGAATACGTTTCAAATACGCTTCGCATCCTTTCGCTTCCTGAAGAAATTCTCACCGCACTTGGACAAGGAAAAATCAGCGAAGGACACACGCGACCACTTCTCATGCTTATCGATCGACCGGAGGAGCAGATGGTGTTGTTTAAAGAAATCATGAGTAAGAAAGTGACTGTGCGTGAAGCAGAACGTGCAGCACGAAATATTGCAGTTGATCGTGCGCGAAAAGTACCACGCAGTGCCGATCCTGAAATTGCTATCTTTGAAGCTCGATTACAGGAATTGCTTGGTGAACGAGTCCGTGTAGAACAAGATGTGATTGGTGGACGAGTCACTATTAGCTTTATGAATCCAGATGAACTTCGCTCGTTTGTGGAACAAATTCATCCAGCAGACAATCAGGAGAACATGGAATCACAAGAACAAGAAAACAGTAAAACACCAGAACAAGATAATACAAATCAAATAGTACTTGAAGAAATTCCAGTCGTTGCTCCGGTTTCGCAACCAGATGATTCAGATTTGTATTCTATAAGTAGTTTTAGTTTGTAAAAAAAAGAATATACGATAAAACAAAATACCATGATAATCCTATCGGATTATCATGGTATTTTGTTTTTACTAGAATCTAACACCTAACACCAAAAACCAAGCACCTGTTATTATCTGAATTTTTTTGGAATAAATCGTGTAAAGATACTTTCTTCCTCGTGTTCTTTGATGTAAGTGCGAATATGTTTTTTGGCGAGTGTTGTTTTTGTGATATCGAGCCACTTTGATTTTGGTGTTCCATCCTTGCGTGTTTCTATTTCTACAATATCGCTACTATGGAGTATTGTGTCGAGCGAAACAAATTTTCCGTTTACACGTGCACCACTCGCTTTGTTGCCAATATCTGAGTGCACTGCATACGCAAAGTCGATTGTACTCGAACCTTCGGGTAGATCGATAACATCGCCGGCAGGAGTAAATACGAAAATACGATCACTAAAGAAATCGGATTTTAAATGTTTCAAAAAATCATCGGTACCCGTTTCGCTTTTTCCAAGATTTTTAAATTCGCTTACCCATTGAAATTTTTCGTCCGCAGCTTTTTTGGCAGATTTTTCTTTGTAAATATAGTGCGAGGCGATTCCGAATTCTGCACGGCCATGCATTTCTTCAGTACGAATTTGAATTTCAACAATTCCACCGTTTCCAGTAAATATGGTGGTATGGAGTGATTGATACCCGTTGAGTTTTGGAAGCGCAATAAAATCTTTGATGCGAGCGGGAAGTGGCTTCCAGAGAGAATGAATGATGCCAAGTGTGGCATAACACTCTTCGACGGTTTCCACGATGACGCGAATAGCCACAACATCATAAATATTGTCGATATTCATATTGCGCTCCTTCAATTTTTTCCAGAGACTGTATTTATGTTTGATGCGATAGTCAATTTTTTTGACATGCAGATGCGATTTTTTTAATGCATCGTTGAGTTCTGTGTACACGTCGTCGAGAGATTTTTTCAAGCCATCGATTCTATCTGCCAAAATCTTTTCTACCTCAGCTGATTCTTTTGGATACGCATACGGAAATGCTGCGTCTTCAATTTCGCTTTTGAGTTTACCGATACCAAATCGATCGGCGAGTGGGGCATACACTTCAATCGATTCTAGTGCAATGCGGCGTTGCTTGTCTTCACGCACGTGTTCGAGAGTACGGAGGTTGTGCAAGCGGTCGGCGAGCTTGATCATGAGCACGCGATAGTCTTGGGCGAGTGCCATAAGAAATTTACGCAAACTTTCTACGTGGCGAACATGACCTTGATATTTGACAGTACCAAGCTTTGTCACGCCTTTTACGAGTTGTACGATTTCCTTACCAAATTCTTTTTCCAATGCTTCTTCGGTAACAGAAGTGTCTTCTATAACGTCGTGCAAAAATCCCGCAGCAATAGTGGTAGCGTCCATTTCGTAGCGAGCAAGATTTTTCGCTGTTTCAAATACGTGAGAAAAGTAGGGTTCACCCGAACGTCGCTTTTGCCCTTCGTGAGCTTTGTACGCAAAATAGCAGGCACGCGTGATAAGATCCACATCTTTTTGTTGTGGCATCGTTTTGAGCTCGGTAAGCACGTCCTGGATGTTGTATGCGTCCATGGGGAAAGTATAAAGTATAAAGTTGAAAGTATAAAGCCCTGGTCAATCTTAATCCTGTGTGCTAGTTTAAATGTGAATTGTTGTCTTAATTGTTTTAAAAAGGAGAAAGATGTACAAGGTGGGGAGGACTATTGCTGGTCCTCCCTTTTTTATTGGGTAACAAAAAAGCCCCGCGACGTCACGGGGCTGGAAATGTTTGCACTAGGCTAGTGAGCTGTTACGCACTCATTATTCGAATAGCTGCTTCCAAGCTAACGTCCTTGCTGTCATTGTGCAGTAGCACTTCATTTGTAATATATATTATTTGGAAATTAAAGCAATGTGGAGACATTGGTTGTTTTTGGTCACAAAATATTTTCTTGTCGCCATGATATTCCAGTATAGTTTTCGGTCACAAATATTTTCTCGACGCCACTCGAAAATTTCGCGACCCCGACTCGCGGTTTTTTCTGTTAAAAAAACATCGCTCCGTCTCACCAAAACGAAAACAAACGCAAATAAATTTGCGTTTGTTACTTCGATTTCTCTAACTTGTCGGGACGATGGTTGGGGCATTTGGTGTTTGAACAGCGTTCCGGAATCGTTTTCGGTCACAAATAAATCCAGCACCGTCGTGCTGGATTTTTCGCGACCCCGACTCGTGGCTTTGCGTGCTCGCAAAGCATCACTCCGTCTTACGAAGACTATTTGCGAACGTAAAGAAGTTTACGTTCGCCCATTCTCTATTTTGTAAGTTTATCTGGACGGTGATTGGGACATTTAACATTACTGCAACGTTCGGGAATAGTCTTCGTACCATCCATCATGAGGGATCCGCACATTGGGCAGATTCTTCCTGTTGGTTTTGCTTTGATTGCATTTTTACAATCTGGATAGTTTGAACATGAGTAAAAAATACCAAAGCGTCCGCGGCGTTCCATCATTTCGCCTAAAACCGGTTTACCAGTTCGGCCGACCAATCCTTCAGATTGGTTTAGGCCATCTTTACCCACTTCCGAGGGTGTCCGCGCTAGGCGCTCCTTACACATCGGACATTTTACGCCGGTCATTTTCTTTTTCTTTTCTTCCTCGTCTTCTTTGATAAATTTACATTTTGGGTAGCGAGAGCAAGAAATAAACATACCAAAGCGTCCTTCGCGCATGACGAGTTTTCCGCCACCATTTTTGCCCGTCTTGTCGCCACAGAGCGGACACATTTCACCTGTTTCTTTTGGTCCAGCCATTTCTTCACCATCGAGTTTGCGAGCACCGACACAGTCTGGATATTTTGAACAAGAATAAAATTTTCCGTTGCGAGAAAGTTTTACGATCATTGCCGATCCACATTTCGGACACTTGATATCGTCTGGTGCGGGACCCAAGTCGGTTGCTTTGGCGAGTTTGTCTTTTTCTTTTACTTCCTTCAAAAACGGTCCATAAAAATCCTTCAATGTTTTTACATATTCGCGATCGCCGTTTGAAATATCGTCGAGCTTGTCTTCCATCTCTGCGGTGAATGTATCAGAAATGTATTCGGCAAAGTTTGCTTCAAGAAAACTCGAAACCACATCGCCTGTATCGGTAGGGTAAAGCGTGCGACCTTGTTTTGTTACATAGCCACGGTCTTCAAGCGTACTCATGATAGAGGCGTAGGTAGACGGTCGTCCAATACCACGTTCCTCAAGTGCCTTCACAAGTGCAGCTTCAGAGTAGCGATTTGGTGGTTCAGTCGCTTTTTCAATACTATTGAGATCAAGGAGTTTGATCGATTCGCCGGCAACAACTTTCGGCAATTCTACGTCTTCACCACGAGCGTCGCTATCTACTTTGAGCCAACCAGGAAAAAGAACACGTGAACCATTGGCAGTGAAATCGGGGATGTCGGCGTGACCTTCTACATTTGCAATGATTTTTGTTTTCAACAATTTTGCATCGGTCATCTGGCTCGAAACAGCGCGTTCCCAAATGAGTCTGTACAAATCTTTTTGCTCGTCATTCATTCCAGCAGAGAGCTTGTCGAAATGTGTTGGGCGAATACCTTCGTGTGCCTCCTGTGCATTTTTTGATTTTGTTTTGTAAGTGTGTGCCTCAGCAAATTCTTTACCGTACGTTTTTTCTATGAGATCAAGAATTTGTTTTTGTGCGACGGCAGAAAGATTTGTACTGTCCGTACGCATGTAGGTGATATGTCCCGCTTCGTACAATTTTTGCGCTACTTGCATGGTGCGCTTTGGTGAAAAACCAAGACGAGTACTTGCTGTCTGTTGGAGTGAACTTGTAGTAAATGGTGCACGTGGGCTACGTTTCTGTTCAGATTCTTTGACTTCGGAAATGATCCACGGATTTTTCTTTCCAACGGTAAGAATTTTTTCAACGATTTTTTCGTCGCGTGGTTCTTCAACACAAGAAAGTTTTATTTGTTCCCTAAACGCTTCGTTAGAAGCGTCGGGCGATCCGGCTTTGCCGGATTTAGCCTTTTGTTTTGTTTCAAACAGTCCTTCGAGTACCCAATATTTTTCTGGAATAAACGCGCGAATTTCACGCTCACGTTCCATAAGAATACGAAGTGCAGGGGATTGTACGCGTCCAGCAGAAAGACCATAGCGGACCTTTTTCCAAATCACGCCAGAGAGATCATATCCCACAAGGCGATCGAGTACACGACGAGCTTCTTGTGCTTTCACGAGCTTTTCATCGATGTCGCGCGGTTCTTTCAGTGCTTCTTCCACTGCTTCCTTTGTGATTTCGTGAAAGGCTGCACGTTTGATTGGAGCCTTTACTTTTTTGTCGGCTTTGAGGATTTCTTTGAGGTGCCAAGAAATAGCTTCTCCTTCGCGGTCCGGGTCGGTCGCGAGAATAATTTCTTTTGCTTTTTCTGCGAGGGCAGTGAGCTCGTGTACTACTTTTTCTTTACCTTTTGAAATTTCATAATGCGGAACAAATCCAGCCGGAATGTCGATAGCTTTTTTACTTGATTTTGGAATATCGCGAATGTGTCCTACAGATGCGCGCACGGTATAAGCCCCATCAAGATATTTCTCGATTGTCTTTGCTTTTGATGGTGATTCAACGATAAGTAATTTCATGAATGAGTATTTAGTATACAGTATTTTGTATACAGTATTCATACTAAATACCGTATACCATATACTCTATACTGTGTCGGAGCGTACTACACATTTATTTTTTACGCAAATAAAAAAGCATCACGATAGCTTCCTGAGCTATAATTCGTGATGCTTATTTTTTTCCGCAGGTGCGCGGATTCTATGAGGTCCTTTGCTCATTTTTACCACCTCCATTTTTCTTTTTTGTCCTGGGGGATAAATACAATAACATGATGAGTATTTGAATTTGTGATTGCTGTAGGGATACTCTTCCCATAGAGAGTCCCTGAAATATGTAAAAAAGTAATCAAGAACCTCGTATGCAATCAGTAGTACAAGTACCAACTGAGTAAATGAAATATCAAAATGCATAGTGTGCTTAATTTGATAAGTATCTTACTCTTCCAAAAAAAGTTGTCAACCGGTAGTAGATCTTTCTGATACGGTTATGCCGTGCAACAAAGTTGCTTCAGAAAGTCTCACTACCGGGTCAAATTCTTCGTATCTCACCGAGCTCTTCCTTTATGAGTCCTTTGATTTCCATTACTGACAAAAGTGAATTGATTTCTTGAATCGATTTACCGGAAATTTCGATGATGGCGTCGCGCGACTGTGGTTCGATGATGATTTCCCAAATTTGTTTTTCTTCGTCTGAAATATTTTCGAGCTCATTTTGCGCTTCGTCAAACAATGTATCTTGTTTGAATCCAAACACTTCCAAAATATCTTCACTGCGCGTAATGGGCGTTGCTCCTTGCTTGATGAGGAGATTGGTACCGAGTGACGTAGGACTCGTGATTGGTCCCGGCACGGCGAGGACTTCGCGATTGTAATCGAGCACGAGCCGAGCCGTGATGAGAGTTCCTGATTTGTCTTCAGCTTCTATCACGAGTGTCGCATGTGATATTCCAGCCATGAGGCGATTGCGTCGAGGAAAGCTCCATCGTGTTGCGCGGAATGATGGCTCAAATTCTGAAACGAGAGTACCACCTGAAGCAAGAATTTCTTTTGCGAGCGACAAGTTTGTAGCAGGATAGAGTACTTTTTCAGAAAGTCCTGAACCAGGGAAGGCAACAGTTTTCAATCCGGCTTTCATGGCCGATCGATGTGCAATGGAATCAATACCAAGTGCGAGCCCGGAGACAATGACGATGTTGGAACCCTTGAGTCCGCGGATGAGTGAATCGCACGCATCAGCACCATATATAGTATGTGTGCGAGAACCGACCACAGAAAGATACAAGGCATCTTTTTCAAGTGGCGCTCCTACTATATAGAGTGTCTCTGGAATGTCAGGAATCTCAAGCAGCTGGGAAGGGAATTCGGAAGGATCGATTTTCTCGATTCTAAAATCCATGATTTTCTAATTGTATCATTTATGCTAGGATTTGGAGTATATGTTAGACATCAAATTCATCAGAGAAAATCAGGATATTGTAAAGGATGCGATTCGCAAGAAATTCGGAAAAGTTGACCTTGATGAACTCGTAGCCCTCGACGATAAGCGTCGTGAGATTTTGCAGCTTGTCGAGACTCTTCGTGCTGAGCAGAAGATTGTTGGCGATGGAATGGCTGGTCCACTCGAGGTCTCCGATCGTGAAGCACTTCTTGAAAAACTCCGCGTCTTGAAAGAAAATTTGTCAGAAAAAGAAGATGAGCTGAAAAAAATCACGGGAGACTGGCAGACTATGATGTTGAAGGTTCCAAACGTTCCTTCTGCTGACACACCTGAAGGTCCCGACGACACAGCAAATGTCGTGGTGCGAAATTGGGGAGACAAGCGACAGTTTGATTTTACTCCAAAGGAACATGACGAGGTTGCCGAGGCGCTCGGTCTTATAGACACTGAAACTGCGACGAAAGTTGCCGGTTCACGTTTTTGTTATATCAAAGGTGATCTTGCGCTCATGCAGTTTGCGATCCTTCAATTTTGCTTTGGTATTTTGACCAACAAAGAAACACTCGAAACTATTGCAAAAAATGCGAATGTTTCTATTCCTGTTGATACGTTCATGCCGATCATTCCTCCAGTATTTGTAAAACCACTTGTACAAGTGAAGATGTCTCGCTTCATGACTCCAGAGGAACATTACCTTTTTCCAAACGATGATCTCATGTTGATTGGAAGTGCTGAACACACACTCGGTTCAATGCACATGGATCAAACTTTTTCTGAAGCCGAATTGCCGATTCGTTACGCTGGCTATTCAACAGCATTTCGTCGTGAAGCTGGATCGTATGGAAAAGATACAAAAGGTATCTTGCGTCAGCATCAATTCGACAAGCTTGAGATGGAAGTATTTTCTTTGCCAGAAAATTCAATGCAAGAACAGAATTTTTTGGTGGCGATTCAAGAACACGTTTTGCAGCAACTCAATCTTCCATATCAAGTCGTGCTTGTTTGTACGGGAGATATGGGATTTCCTGACTATCGCCAATTTGATGTGGAGACTTGGATGCCTGGACAAAATAAATATCGAGAAACACACAGTGCTGATCTCACCGCTGGTTTTCAGTCTCGTCGTTTGAATACTCGAGTAAAGCGCGCAGATGGAAAAATAGAACCAGTGCATATGAATGATGCGACGGTTGTTGCTATTGGACGTATGCTTATTGCTATCATTGAAAACTATCAAGAAGCTGATGGACGCATTCGAATTCCGGAGGTTCTCCGAGCTTACATGGGGAAAGATTACATCGGTTAGTAATTTTATAAATGACACATTTCTTTGTTGCTTCGCTTGTTTGCTCCCGCGGAGTAGGTTTACTACACCTTGGTCGCAAGCCTCGCTCGCGTCTGAATCAGCAGATTCACTTACGTGTCGAACTGCATTCATTTATATAATTACTCATGTATACTACTAGTATTCATGTCGCGAGTAGAAATTTCTCCGTTAAAAAAACATATTCAAGAGTCACCGAAGATACAAGAGCTTCGTGCTAAGCGCGTGTCTTCGCGACGACGACTCGGAATTCTTTTAGGAATTCTTTTTTTGACAATACTCACTGGATTTATTTTCTTTGCTCGTTATCCAAAACTCCAGCTCGGAACTATTGTTGTCTCAGGAAATCAGATTGTCTCTACCGATGATATTACGCACGCCGTAGAACAAATGCTTCATGGAAATTACGCCTATGTTATTCCGCATGCAAACGCTTTTTTCTACCCAAAAGCAAAGATTGTGGCAAATCTGGAAAACTCTTTTCCGCGTTTAAAAAATATTTCCGTATACCGTATCAATCATACGACGCTTGCAGTCACTGTCACTGAGCGTCGAGGTTATGCGCTCTGGTGTGGTGCAAACACAACTGCTATAGATATGACAGCACCATGTTATTTTACCGATGATACGGGAAAGATCATTTCTACTGCGCCGTACTATTCCGGCAATGTGTACCCACGATTCTTTGGTGGCAATAGTACAGATATTGATCCGCTCGGGAAAGTATTTATTGATGAATCACAATTTCAAAATCTACTTTCGTTCCTCAGTCGAATCACCGGATTTGGATTTCGAGTAAAAGCCATCAATCTGCTTTCTCCAAACGAGTACAATTTTATTCTCGACATTGGCAAACAAAAAACAGCCATCATTCGCTTTCTTCCGACATCAGATTACAAAACTCTTGCAGACAATTTGGCTGTTGCGTTGCAGAAAAAAGAATTTGCCGACAAGATCAAAAAAAATCTTTCGAACTTACAATACTTTGACTTACGATTCACAAACAAGGTATATTACAAATTCGCAAATTAGATATACCAATCTACGAATCATGCGAATGATACGAATATCTACGAATCGCCCTGCATCTTTGTATTATTCGTAGTCATTTGCCGATTCGTATCATTCGTATATTAGTATGTATATTTAAAATTATTCGTAGTCATTTGTTGTATTTGTAGCATTCGTATATTAGTATGTTTACCTAATGAATTTTTGGGAAAAACTGAATAAACCATTTTTTGTGCTTGCGCCGATGGCAGATGTCACTGACCAGGCTTTTCGCCGTATCATTGCAAAATATTCTCGACATGGAGAAGTAAAAGGTGGTCCTGATGTGTTTTGGACTGAATTTGTTTCTGCTGATGGGCTCATGAGTCCGGGGCGTGAAGTGCTTCGTCATGACTTGGCTTTTACACAAGGCGAACGACCAATCGCGGCACAACTTTTTGGATCGCATCCAGACAAGATGGAAGGCGCTGCACGACTCTGCGCAGAAATGGGATTTGATGGCATTGATATCAACATGGGCTGTCCTGACAAATCTATCGAGAAGCAAGGCGCTGGCGCGTCCATGATGAAAAATCCGGAGAGGGCTGTAGAGATTATTCGCGCCGCTAAACGCGGCGCTCCAAATTTGCCGATCTCCGTAAAAACTCGCATCGGTTACAACAAAAATGAAATCGCTACATGGATTCCACAACTCTTAGAAGAAGATATTGCCGTACTCACATTGCATTGCCGTACACGCAAAGAGATGAGTAAAGTTCCTGCACGTTGGGAACATGTGAGAGAAGTGGTGGAGCTTCGCAACAAGCTTGGTTCAAAAACACTCATCATTGGAAATGGTGATGTGAAGACGATACAAGAGGCAAGAATCAAGATTCAAGAAACAGGATGTGATGGCGTCATGCTCGGCAGAGCAATCTTCGGCAATCCATGGCTCTTTGATCAGAGTCGGGGAGAGATACCGCTCGAAGAAAAATTGCAGGTAATGGTGGAGCATACAAAATTGTACGAAGAATTGTTTGGTCTAAACCGTACTGAAAGTACGGTCGACCGAACCGGTAAACCGGTTTTAGGTGGTATCAAAAGTTTTGCCATTATGAAAAAGCACTACAAAGCATACGTGCACGGATTCCCGGGAGCACTCGAACTTCGCGAAAAACTTATGGCATGCGAAAACGCAAAAGACGTTGAAAATACGGTCTCAAATTGGCTATTGACAAAATAGAATAGATTTGCTATGATACAACTTGTAATTTTGCTTCGGCGATTTACTAGGTAGAGGGGGACGTTTCCCGGGCGCCCTCGGTTCCGAAAGGACAGGGATATGATTTGTGGCGAATTTTCCGGCTACAGAATCAGAGAGAACAGGAAATAAATAATTACAAAACCGTTGGAGTAATCCAGCGGTTTCTTTTTTAATGACAGTAAAGAGATTTCTGCTATAATCGCTCTATATGGAACACACCGCTTTGTATCGAAAGTACCGACCAGAAGCTTTTTCTGACCTTGTGGGACAGGAGCACATTGTGGCTGCTCTCGAAGGTGCACTCAAAGCCGACAAGATTGCACACGCATATCTTTTTTGTGGCAGTCGTGGAACAGGGAAGACGACTTCGGCTCGTATTGTGGCGAAGGCACTCGGCACGAGCCCAAGCGATATTTATGAAATCGATGCTGCTTCAAACAACGGCGTCGACGATATTCGTGAGCTGCGTGAAAATGTGGGCACGCTTCCATTCGATTCAAAATACAAAGTGTATATCATCGACGAGGTGCACATGCTTTCTAAAGCGGCGTTCAACGCGCTTTTGAAAACGCTCGAAGAGCCACCAGTACACGTGGTATTTATTCTCGCCACAACCGAACTTGAAAAAGTACCGGACACAATAGTGTCGCGTTGTCAGACATTTCTTTTTCGTAAACCATCACAAGCTATTCTTCGCACACTCATCGAAAAAACAGCAAAGAAAGAAAAGGTCACGCTCGGTGCAGGAGTTGCAGATTTGATTGCGCTACTCGCAAATGGATCATTTCGCGACGCGCTCGGCACGTTGCAAAAGGTGATTGGTTCCGCTGGCAACAAAATTTCTCTTGAAGATGCGGCGCGTATTACGGGAGCACCATCCGACTCTATCGTGCACGACATTATTGAATCAATCGCACGTGGAGCACTTAGAGATGCATTGCTCACTGTAGAAAAATCTCGCGCATCAAATATTGCATCAAAGACATTGCTCGAATTGATCGTGCACACATTCCGTAGAATCTTGCTCATAAAAGTGGCACCTGCACTTTCAAAAGGGGAAATCGACGGACTCTCCGATGAAGAAAAAGAATTCATTACTCGAATTTCAAAGATGGAATCTATCCACATCAATTCTTCGAGCTTGCTCGTATTGCTTGATGCACTGTCATTGCAAAAAAATGCATTCATCGACGAGTTGCCTCTAGAACTCGCGCTTATAAAAATACTGAGTCATGAATAAATATCTTTTTATTTTTCTCAATGCACTGCCAATCATTTTGATGATTGCGCTCATTCCTGGTGTATCAAACGACTACTTACTTGCAGCACTATATATTGTGGTAATCCTTGGGTCATTTAAAATTCACTATGAACAAAAAGAAGTTCTGGTCTTTTTGTTTGGTTTTGGTGTCATGATTGTTTCTGAGTATTTCTTTGTAATGACTGGGGTAGAAGTATTCGCCCGACACTCATTACTCGGTATTATGCCTCTTTGGCTGCCATTTCTTTGGGGCTATAGTTTTGTAGCAATGAAGAGAGCGCTCGGAGCTTTGGCTATTTAGGGTTGTTTTTTAAGCAAAAAAACGATAAGCTATAGGCTGTTCGTGATTTTGGGGTATCGATTGTCGGTGTAATAATATTGGGAGATCGTCTAACGGCAGGACAGAAGCCTTTGAAGCTTTTAATCTAGGTTCGACCCCTAGTCTCCCAGCAAAGTTGAGCGCAGTTCGTGGGCTCGAGATGCGTGAAAATTAGTAGTCACTGACAAAAATATATTATGGATAAAGCAACAAGCAATCCGGCAATACCAAATCAAAATACTAAAGAAACTGTTAACACATCTGTTTCTAGTACTGGTCAACCTCAAGTTTATAAAGCGGTAAGAGCTATAGGGGTAGTAAAACCCACATATCAATTACAAACAAAAAATTTCGGAAACGATTTACAAGTAATCGGTACGGCTTTTTGGCTTAAAGATTATAAAATTTTAGTGACTTGTGCCCATGTAGTACAAGGTCTTTTGGCTGGATCCTTAGAACAAACTGGGTTATTGGTGGTTGGTAATTTGGGTAAATATACACGTGCCACTATTGCTGCTCTTGATTTAGCCCATGACCTTGCGGTTTTACAGGTTGTTGAAGAAACTCCCCAGTTCATTAATCAAGAAGCAAATTCTGGTCTACAAATTGTTGATGACTATCCTCAAGTTGGAAGTGCTGTTGGATATGCAGGTTTTCCTATGGGTTCACAACTTTTGAATTCTATTCATTCTCCAACTTATGCCGAGGGTGTGGTAGCCGTACAGTTAAGAGAAGGGTTGCTTAGGAAAGAGATTCAAATTACAGGCGCAGTCGCTGGTGGATATAGTGGTGCACCTGTAGTACTAAAAGATGATCCTACAAAAGTTATTGGTGTCTTATCTAGTGGTCCTAGTGCTCCAGGTACTCAGGGAAACATTTTTATGGCAATTTCTTGGAAGCATGTAAAAGCACTAGCTGAATTAGCAAAATCGTAGTTATATTGGTTGAAGTTATGTTGCTTCAAAGAGCTCTGCTAAATATGAGTAGTCAAAGTACAAAACAAAAAGGAGACCTTCTTGAGCAAATCGTTGAAAAATTGTGTGCGGGTTTTGATAATTCAAAAGTGCAACGAGATATTAAGATTTTAGGAAAATCTGGCACAGAAAGGCAGATTGATGTTTTGATCGAGGCCACACAGAAATCCTTTGACATTAAGATTGTGGTTGAAGCTAAAAACTATGCCGAAAAAGTTGGAATAGAAAAAGTTGATGCACTCAAAACAAAGTTAATGGACGTCGGCGCTAATTTAGGAGTTATTGTGTGTCCTCTGGGTTTTACTAAGGGCGCAGTAGATGCTGCTAGCTTACACGATATTCAACTTTTTCAAGTCTTTGATAATAAACTTGGAAATACTGATCAACTTATACCCATGCGTTATATTGACCCTTATATTGATGGATATTCTTTACGGATAGAACATAGTTCCAGTGGTGGAGGTACATTTTCTCTGCCCACTGATACACGCAAATGGAGATTTTATGTTAAAGATAAAATTTTAAACCAGGAAGAGATAGTTGATTATGCATGGAGTAATTCCTTATTTCCCAGGACTCTCGGTGAACATTTAGTCGATTTTGGTGTTATAAAAATCAGTACCGAGGAAAACACACAAAAGTTTTTTTACCTTGAATTTAAAATATCAATTTTAATCAAAGAGGATTATTACTTAAAATTATTTCCAGTTTCCTTTATGAAGAATATAAAATCAGGAAAAGGCAATCACAACCTTTTCATTGATATATATTCAAAAAAGGAAGATATGCTGAAGAATGGATGGAGATACTTTGAAACAAAAGAGGAAATGGAGTCTGTTGCGGGCCCTCTCGATACTTCAGAAGATGCAAAGCAATTAGTAATGCATTCAGCGTAATTAAATGAAATATCTTGTGCGCCCGAGATGCGTCAGTTCTATTTGTTTTAATAACAACGATATAATTAAATAGATGACAAAATACGTAGTAAATTCTGGCGGGGCGAGAAAATATCCTGAAAAGGCAAAAGGTTTTTTTGCTGAGATTTTTAAAGGGTTAGGCCAAAAACCTCGCTTGTTACTTTGTTATTTTGCACAGCCAAGAGAAGATTGGGAGCAAGCCTTTACTCAAGACAAAGAAAGTTTTCCAAGTGTATTTCCTGACGGCGTACAGCCACTCATTGAAATGGCACTCCCTAATATTTTTAAAGAACAAATCAAAAATTGTGATGTTGTGTACATGAAAGGAGGAGACGATCATTTGATTCAATACTGGTTGAAACAATTTGATATACCGGCTATTTGGGATGGAAAAGTTGTTGTAACAAATTCTGCAAGTTCTAATGCTTTGTCGAAACATTTTTGGACATGTGATTGGAGACAGAACATGGATGGTTTGGGAATTTTGCCAATTAAATTTCTACCTCATTATAAATCTGCATATGGAGATGCTGATTCTCGTGGACCGATTGACTGGGAAAAGGGATATAAAGAACTTGAGTCATATGGCGACACTTCTTTATTTATCTACGCACTTGAAGAAGGCGATTTTGTGGTAATTGAAAAATAATCTATGACCACCACGCCAGCACAACAAGAAAATACAACATGCGTGTACTGCACGATTCCGGAAATTTTGGAGCGAGCTATTTGGAAAGATGATTTGGTTTGGGCTTTTCCGACCAATATTCCTATTACCGAAGGCCACACACTCATTTCTCCACGACGTTGTGTAAAGACGTTGGCAGATTTGACTGATGCTGAGCGACTAGCAATCCTCTCATGTGCAGACCGTATTATGGTAGCACTTCGCAGTGCTTATGGGGCGGAAGGATTCAACTGCGTATGGAATCAAGAAAAACTCGCGGGCCAATCAGTGCCACATTTTCATTTACATATCATTCCACGAAAGGAGGGGGACACAGGACTACTTGGTTATGATCCACGCAGTATGCTCTATCGTACTGGCGACCGTGAACCGACAGCAGAAGAAGTGTTGGCTGTCGTGACTAAAACAATTCAAGACACACTGCCAGAATAAAAAAGCCCAACCGGGTAGGTTGGACTAAAATTGTATACAGCTCGAGCTGTTATTGTTGCTGGTGTATGTAGTGCATGCGATTGCACGACTCCACTGTTTCCTTTACAGCTTCGCCTAAACTTCGACCCTTCCCCCTTTTTGACCATCCGGTGCTTCCAGGATCTGTGGTTATGATCTCGTACCTATCAGAACTTTTTGTTGCTTCGTAATCTTTTCCTCGGAAAACAATCTGAGATTTAAATCCGCACTTGCGGAGCATTTTTTTGAGATCTGAATACTGATCAATCGGTCCCGGATGTTTAGTTATCAAGAGGTGTAATTTTTCGTAAGCCTCTTTAACGGATACTTGTAATGTTTCCATCGTTTGTACAATTTAGTTACTTCGTATAATACGCATTTTATATATTCTGTCAAAGCCTATTATTTCGACATATACGGAGGCAAGACCTCCGGAGATACAAAATCAGGAAATTGATATTTGTGGAAGAGACACAATTCAATTTTTTGATAAAAATAACAACACTTGGATTTCTGGAAACAAAGATCTTACTGTAAGCGAAATGAAAGAAGTGTACGGCATTACTGTTTCAGTTATACCAAAAGATACATTGATTGCTTATAAGAAAAAACTCTTGAGAGAGGTAGACATCGCTGATATTAACGCATTGAGTTTAATTTAATTATTCATTACTATAGTAATATGAAAAAATATAAAATTGCATTTTGGGTTACCACTACTATTATTTTCTTGTTTGAAGGCGTAGTTACTGCGCTTACTTCAAATAGTGAAATGTCTCGCCAGGGAATTATGCAGCTTGGCTATCCGCTCTACTTTATTCCGCTCCTCGCCGTATTTAAGGTTGCGGGAACGCTTGCGCTTATTATTCCTGCTGTACCAAATCGTGTAAAAGAGTGGGCATATGCTGGACTCATGATTGACTTTATCTGTGCATTTGTGAGTATTGTTGCCGTCGGTGGATTCTCAGGAATTGCACTTCTCCCTGTAGTATTTATGATTCTTCTTGTTATTTCCTATGTGTCGCGCGAAATGATTATGAACGCAAATAAATAGATATGCATATACGGAGGCAAGACCTCCGTATATAAAAAACTGGTGTAATCAATAAAGATTACACCAGCTAGTTTATTATAAACTATAGAACTTAGTCATTATCCGAAACATCATTTCCGTTTACTTCTGCGGCAACCATTTCTTTGCCCACGAGGTAGTAACTATTTATCCATTCATATTCTTTGTCAATAAATAATAGTTGTCCTCTTTTAGCAAGCTCCAGAAGATGTAATCTTTTGTTTACTGAGTAATGAAATGAAAATTGCATTTCATTAATACCCAGTTGTGTTCCTGTTGCAAGCCAATATTGCCAGCAATTTTGCTCCTTGAAGTTTCGTTCTCCACAAGAAGTTGATTCTGTATAAATGGAACCGAATTCATTTAATAATTCGATTGTTTTACCATTTGTCTTCAATTTGCCTTGAAGAACCATCAACTTTACTTTATGTGCACTGGTATGACGTGCGTCAAAAAGAACGAGTGCTACCTGCTTTTCATCCGTATCATCCTCAATAGGGATGATTGCGTAAGTGCAAAGCGCAGTTTGTTTTTTCTCATGATACTCAACGGTTCCAGTTACGGCTAACCCTAGTTCCTTGAGGTAATTCTCGAATAGTACGCGCGGTAGGTCGTACAGAGACATTCTTTTCTTGCTCATAAACAAATGTTTTTTTGTTTTGAATGAAAAATACTTTATCAATTTTCACATTACAGTATTATTTTAATTTGTCAAATCGTACTCATACAGAAAATACTGTATACTCATCTTGTGAAAATCACTTCTGCCACATTTATAAAAGGACTCGTTGGAGACGACGAAATACTCCATGACGCAATCCCTGAGATTGCGTTTATTGGTCGTTCGAATGTGGGAAAATCGAGTCTAATCAATTCGCTCTTGAATGCACGCGAACTTGCACGTACTGGCAAGCGACAAGGTAAGACAACAGAACTCAATGTATTTTTGGTAAACAAAAAATACTATTTTATCGATTTGCCTGGCTACGGATTTGCCGAAGGTGGTCATGATATGCGCGAGAAAATCCGTGCCATGATTATTGAATATCTCACCCGTAAAGATTCAAAGGCACACACTGTTGCTGTTGTGCTCGATGCAAAAGTAGGAATTACCGATTTTGATCGAGATGTTTTAGAAATTCTTTGGGACAATCATCACCATGCCGTACTTGTGGTAAACAAGGTAGACAAACTCAACCAAAAAGAATTGTCTGCTTCAATGAATGCTATCAAAAAAGAATTTCCCGAGATCGAAGTACTCCCGTATTCAGCAAAATTGAACAAAGGCGCAGGGTATGTACTAGAGAGATTAGTTGTATAGTTTTAAGTTGTCATTCCGGACTTGATCCGGAATCCACGAATAATATGCATAAGAAATGGATCCCGGATCGGGTCCGGGATGACACAATACGATTTTTTAATTCAAAATATCAAGCTCATGATTGCTACTCAAAAAGAAAAAAAGGAATTGCAGGTTAAAAAATCTGCACATGGAAAAGGAGTTTTTGCAAAAAAGAATTTTAAACAGGATCAAACTATCCTGCAGATAAAAGGAAAGCTCGTTACTTGTTATGAAGATGACAATTTGAGTGAGGAAGATCGCTCAAATACATTTCGTTTTGATGACGAATACTTTTTGAGTCCAAAGGGAATGCTCGGCAATTATTTCAATCATGCATGCGAGCCGAACAGTAAGGTTGTCAAAAAAGACAACAAGCTTTTTCTTGTGGCTATCGCTCCTATTTGCAAAGGCGAGGAAATCGTATTCGATTACTCAACAATTCTCGCATCGGACGATACATGGGAGATGGAATGTCATTGTGATGCGAAAACGTGCCGAGGAATAGTGAAGCAATTTCGCACACTCCCGAAAAAACTTCGTGAGAAATATCTCTCGCTTGGCATGGTGCCAACACACATTTTGGAGAATTAAGACCGAGGTGTACAATTCTTTATATGACACATGAACAAGCTACAAGCCTTTTGCAAATATATGGGAAGGCATGGGAAACTCGCGACCCAGATCTGATTACTACAATTTTTACTGAAAACGCTACGTATCATGATCCAAAAGAGCCATTGAATACTGGTCGGGATGAGATTCGTAAATACTGGGAGACAAAAGTTATTGGAGAACAAGAAGATATTCATTTTGATCTTTTACATGTTTGGATTGATGGAGATGATGTAATTGCAGAGTGGCACGCAACATTTAAAGATATTAAACGTAGCTTACATATTGACATGATGGAGGTTGCAATTTTTTCTGTAGTTGAAAATAAATTTGGCTCACTTCGTGAATATTATAAAACTGTAAAAACAGAGCTTTAATATGGAAACAAAATCACTCACTGAGATTGTAAATCTCGCAGGAAAGGTTGCTATTGTTACTGGTGGTGCAATGGGTATCGGATATGGTATTGCATATCGTCTAGCAGAAGCTGGTGCATCACTTATGATTGCCGATATGAATAAAGAGGCGACGGATACTGCTGTGGCACAGCTCTCAGCGAAAGGCTGGAAGGTGAGTGCATTTGCAGTGGATGTTTCGCAAGCAGACCAAGTGAATGCCATGATTGCGCAAACAGTGGCAACATACGGTGCAGTCGATATTTTTGTAAACAATGCCGGCATCTATCCAAATATTCCAGTGATGCAAATGGAAGAAAAAGATTTTGATCGCGTCATCGCCGTAAATCTCAAAAGTGCATACTTGTGTATGAAAGCCGTTGCAACACAAATGATAGCGCAAGCACGTGGTGGAAAAATGATTGTGGTGACTTCAATCGATTCATTGCATCCATCCATGATTGGACTTGCTGCCTATGACGCATCAAAGCATGGTTTGCTCGGCTTTGTAAAAAATATCGCGCTCGAACTTGCTCCACACAACATTCAAATCAACACGATTGCTCCAGGAGCAATCGCTACGCCTGGCACTGGTTCTGGAAAAATGACCGAAGAACAGTTGAACGAAACAATGAAACCGTTTATTGAAAAAACTCCAATGCATCGTCTTGGCATGCCGGATGATATTGGCAAGGTAGCACTTTTTCTCGCATCAGATCTTTCGAGCTATATGACTGGTTCTCAGGTGGTAGTGGATGGAGGAATTTTGTTGAAATAGGTATATACTCTACTTATGAAAGGATACATCGCAAATATTGAAGAATTGTCATTATCAAATGAGTATTTTAGAAATGTGCTCTACACTGATCCACGGCTACAGCTTGTGGTGATGAGTCTTAATCCAAACGAAGATATTGGTATGGAGATGCACAAACTCGACCAATTTATTCGCATTGAGAAAGGTGAAGGGAAAGCAATACTCGACGGTGTAGAAACAGCGATTGCCGATGGTTCGGTGGTAATTATTCCTGCCGGCACAATGCATAATATTATCAATACTTCAGCAGTAAATCCGATGAAGCTCTATACGCTCTATGCTCCACCAAATCATAAGGAGGGTACGACGCATAAAACGAAGGCCGAAGCGGAGGCAGCGGAAGAACATTACGAAGGTTAGTCCTTATGTAAATCGCGCATTTCTGAATCAGTAGATTCACTCTTGGAGCTTGTTGAAAACCATATTTTCTACTCGCCGTATGTTTAATACGTATACGTATAAAATAAAGTTTTCGCCTCGAACTGCATCGATTTTCAAAAGTCCTAATTGAATAAACTATTATCAGTAAATCAAGATTGGCAGAAACAATAATGCCATTTCTCACTATCGGATGAAAAAAATTATTTCAATTCTTGCTGTTCTTGTTTTGATTGTTGTTGTGGCAAATCTTTTTCTCTCACAGAAAAAACAAGCTCCAGTAGTATCTCCGTCGTACAAAAATATAAGTTATCAAATCGATGGGAGAAATGTGACGCTTAAAGACGGGATTGCCGTAGAAGATGTGGCGCCGGGTTCGGCTGAAAAGCTCACTACGCGCTATTTTGGAAATGCGGCGACCGGCGATCTTAACGCTGATGGAAAACCTGATACAGCCTTTTTGTTGTCACAAGATGGTGGAGGAAGTGGAACAATGTATTACGTTGTTGCTGCACTCAATACTGGCACAGGATACGTGGGAACAAGCGCCGTATTTCTCGGAGATAGAATTGCACCACAGACAACTGAAATCAAAGATGGTGTACTTATTGTAAATTATGCGGATCGAGCACCAGGGGAGCCAATGACAACAAAGCCATCTATCGGTGTTTCAAAATATTTGAAAGTTGTGGGCACGGATTTGGTAAACGCAAAATAATCATGGAGAAAATGTTTTTTGTGTACGTACTTGAATGTTTCGATACAACTCTCTATGTAGGTTCGACAGATAATATTGAAAAGCGATTGCATGCACACAATCATTTAAAATCCGGGGCGCATTATACAAAGATTCGTCGTCCGGTGGTGCTTCGGTATTCGGAACAAGTAGCTACCTATGCCGAAGCTCGTGCAAGAGAAGCGGAAATAAAACGGCTAACACGCGAACAAAAAATAGCACTGATACGAACAGAAAAATAATCACGACATATGTCGTGATTATTTTTTTGCTATGTTATGCGATGTTGCTTTTCCAGCGATCGAGAATGATTGCGCCAGCAATGGCAGCATTGAGTGATTCTGCTTTGCCACCAAATGATGGGATGGTTACTTTTTCGGTTACGCATTTTTCGACATCGCGGCTAATGCCATGTGATTCGCTTCCGATAACGAGAATTCCTGATTTTGGAAAGGCGAGTGTGTGCACTGACGTACCACCAAGAAACGCGCCGAGCACTGCCGTTTTTTGTGACTTGAGATAGATAGGCAGATTGGTATAAAAACCACTCACACGCGTAAATGAACCCATGCTTGCGGCTATTGTTTTTGGGTTGTGCCAGTCTACGCAAGATTCTGAACAGACAATATGTTTGATTCCATACCAATCGGCAATACGAATGAGCGTACCCAAATTGCCAGGATCACGGATGTCATCAAGGGCTAAAATAACACCGTCCATCTTTGGAACAGAGGCTTCTTTTTGGATAGCAATAGCGAGTGCGCCATCGTTGTGTTCGAGTGTGCCAAAGGCTTTCAATTCTGCACTATCGACAGCCTGTACGCGGATATCTTTTCTCTTGTCGATGATGTCTGTATGTGCGTCAATAAAATCTTTTGTTACGTATACGTTGTCGATTTTGTAGTCGCTTTGCAAAAGCTCAAGGACATTTTTTGTGCCTTCGACAAGGAATTTTTTGGTCTCTTGCCGATGTTTCTTTTGATGAAGCGCCTTTATTACTTTGATGGTCATTGGGTTGGTCATAAAGTCAATATAGCACGAGAACAAAAGAACACCAGAATAAAATCTGCCCGCTCGGCATAGCCGAGCGGGCAGATTTGTAGCTATTTGTAGATTTGTATTATTCGTTGATTGGTATGTTTATCTACTTATTTCTTCGGTGCTGGCGTAGCAGGTGTACTTGGTGCTGTAGTACCTCCGTTTGGTACAACAACTCCTGATTCAAATCCTGGACCATAATCAGTGCCATATGCACCATACATCATTCCGCCACCAAAATGACGATTGTAGCTATCATATCCACGACTCTCGAGCATTCCCTTGAGTTCACCCATTTTGAATGCGAAAGAGAAGATGAGCACAAGCACTACGATTTTGATGAGCCACTTCATGATGTGCATGTGGTGATGACCACAACCGCAACCACTGCATCCACTCATACCGCACATGTTATTTTCTTTATTTTCCATATTATAAAAATTATTATTAATAATTAAAACAAAAACATAATGAACAAAATTATTGTACCGTATTTTTTACCATACCGACAGGCATTACACGAATAAGTTTTGCATCGACCTCGGCACTTGCTGTGTCTGGCTCACCGATAACTACAATAAAATCTCCTGTTCTCAAATCTGTACCTGAAATTGTTGTGCGCATTTTTCGAATAATCGTTTCGTCTTCAATGTGTACTATTTTTTCCGTACTATCCTTGTCGGCAACGACGAGAGTAGGAAGATTGATACTCACGATTTTTCCGCTTGCACCGTGGGCTCCCGATTCTGCGTCCTGAACAAATCCAGCGAGGTGACGTGGGTCACCGGATGAAAGCGGTTGGTAGAAGTTGTCACCCGCAACATTGGTGAACGAAGCTCTCATAAATCCTACACGCATTCCGATATTGAAAATAAGGAGTGCAACAACGGCAATGATAAAAACCCCAACAATTTTTTTTGTTGTTTTTGACTGCAGTTTTGTTTTAATTGTTTCTCCGTTCATAGAAATTAGGCGAGACTCGCATTAGTATGAGTAATAAAAAGTGGTGATGATTTTGAGAAATTCCGAATTGACCAAAGTACAACGGCCACACTGGTAAGTACGATACAAATTTCAATAAACGGAAGTGATTCAATAAGTGAAAGAATGATTTGCTTCCAAAGTGTGAGCGCAGTAGCAGAATCGGTAAAGATAAGCGAGAAATAATTTCCAAAACTTGAGCGTGTAATGACGAGCGTGGTATGGATTGCACTCGCTACAAAGATTCCTAGCGATGCAAGAAACAAACCGCCCCAGACAATCTGGTCCTGGCGTTTTTTCTTTTCGATTGCCTGTTCTACGCAAAAAACGACCTGTTGATAGAGATTTTTGGGTATATTGATTTCGTTCTCTTGTTTAAACAGGTTTTTGAGTGTCATATTTCCTTTTTCTATACGTGTTGTCTTATACATTTGGTGCATTTTAGAGAATTTGTGTAAACAGCGCATTTCTTTGTTGCTTCGCTCGTTTGTTCCCGCGGAGTAGGTTTACTACACCTTGGTCTCAAGCCTCGCTCGCGCCTCGAACTGCATCTGTTTGCACGAATTCTACTGTGGATTATTTTCAAACTGTTCTCGTAATTTTGCCAGGGCTCGACGATGCCGGCTTTTGACTGTATTTAAGGGTTTATTTAGTACTTTGCCGATGGTTTCGAAGGTCATATCTTCTTCGTAGTGGAGGAGAAGGATTTCTCTGTCTTCCGGGGAAAGCTGGAGTAAGCTTTTGTTGAGGGATTTTGTTTGTTCAGCTTTTTCGATGAGTGTTTCGGGAAGTGTTTCGGGGTCGGACAGTGTTTCGGTGAGAAAATTGTTTCCTTCTGCATCTTCAAAGTCGGAGAAGACTGCCATTTTTTTCTTTCGTAAATGATCGAGTGCTGTATTGCGGGCTATAGTAAAAAGCAACGACCGAAAGGTGTTGGTCATTTTATATTTTGGAAGCGAGCGCCAAATTTTTACAAATGTTTCTTGAGTGATATCTTCTGCCTCGCCACTGCTGCCAGTCATGCGATAGGTAAAGATGTAAATGGGTCGTGTATATTTTTCAATCAGGATATTGAGTGCATTCGCATTGCCCGCTTGATACTCGGAAATAAGCTCGTCATCGGTTTTTTCCATACGTTTAGTATACCCGCACACTTAACTTACACAAGTAAGTGTGCGGGTATTTGGGAAGCAGTATTTTTATATCACTGCTTTTCCCGCGGAGTTGAATGCGTGAATTTTGTCTTCTACGACAGCAGCAACTGCGTCGATCACTGGCCCCATGAGTTTGACGGTAGCAAATTCTTTTGGATTTTCATCGAGTTCTTTATCGAGTGTTGTGCGAAATGCAAAACGCATATCGGAATTGATGTTTATTTTTGTCACGCCAATTTTTACCGCATCTTCAAAATAGTGGAGTGGTGTATCAGATCCACCGTGGAGACTGATGTTGCAGTCGATTGCCGCACGAATTTTTGCCAAGAGTTCGAGATCGAGTATTTTTGGCACAGGATATTTTCCGTGCAGATTGCCGATTGCCGCAGCAAATGTATCGATGCCAGTTGCATCAACAAACGCTTTAGAGCCTTCGGGTGTACTGAATGTTTTTTTGATTTCTTCGTAATCGATTGCTTCTGTGTGCACGTTGCTACTGCCACCGAAATAGTGGGGTTCTGATTCGACAAGCGCGCCAGTGGTTTTTGCGTATTCCACCACTTCACGTGTGGCAGCAATTATTTCTGCATCTGTGGCATTATGATTTTCTTGAGAAACATCGATGTGAATAAATTCAAAACCTGCATCAATGCCGGCTTTTGCCGCTTCGACACTCGGACTGTGGTCGAGATTGAGATACATTTCGATACCGTATTCTTTTTTATAGTTGGTGACCATGTCGCGCGCGTTGGTAAGACCAATAGCAGCCACTTCTCCGTGGGAAAGTTCTACGAGTACTGGTGCGTTGAGTTTTTGCGCTGTTTTGCAGATGGCGATGAGTGTTTCTTGATTGTCGATATTAAATGCACCGACGGCAAAATGCTCGGCTCGGGCGCGCGCCATCAAGGCGCGCGCCCGGATGCAATTCACCTCCATTTCTTGTTTTGTTATCATGCCTACATAGTATCAAGTGCTGACAAATGTGTACACACCAGGAATACAGTCGTGATACTATATATACATGCACAAAACGCTTTTGAGTAGCAATAAACGCATGAGTGGCAGGGAACAGGCAAGTCTCCAAGTGGTCTTTCTTTTTATTGTGCCCATTGCGCTTCTCTATTTTCATATTCTTCCGATAAGTTCACGAGTACCAGTGCTTCTTGTTTTTTCTTTGCTTATGTATGGAACGATACACAAAGAAGGTTGGACATTGCGTGATGTTGGCTTGGTGGGAACAGTAAAAAAACACGCACTCAAGATGTACTTTTTGGCAACGAGTCTGGCCCTCTGTGGCATTATTATTCTTTCGCAATATATGGGAAGAACACACGTGCATCATTGGTGGACTAAGCCCCATTTTCTCTTTTTGTTTATTGTCGTTTCTTTTTTTCAAGAGTTCGCCTTTCGTGGATTTCTGATGCCACTTCTGCAGAAAATTTTTCCAGATATGTTGACTGTAGTATTGCTGAACGCACTCTTATTTGCTGGAATGCATGCAATCTATCCGTTTCCGATGATCGGGTTACCACTCGCATTTCTCGGAGGAATCTTTTTTGCTGTGCTATATCACAAATACCCCAATTTGATTTTGGTTACCATCTCACATTCAATTCTCAATTTCACGATGGTGTGGTACGGATTTTTTACGGTATAAAAAAAGCCCTGCACTAGTGTGCAGGGCAGGTGACTTTATATTATTTATATTTCCCGTTCATAAATTGAATGGACTAATTTGGTACCGATATCAATCCAAGCTATTCGCTTGCTTTTTTTATACAACACACATGATGCAAGTGAATATCCGATAAAGGTGGTGTCGTGATTGTGTTTGTACACCGGTTCCATCGCTATTTCCATTCTGTAGGGTGCAAACCGATAAAGATAAAGTTCATTACCTTTCGATTTCATTTTGTATGCCTTATCTATCTCCAAGTAAGTTGCATTAAAAAATAGAATTTCATCAAACACTCTGTGTTTAGTAGTGTAATTGATGATTTTTAGACATCTCGAGTAAAATTCGTTCCTCATTTTTCTTCTGTGTTTGATGGTTATAACGAAGTTTATTAATGAGATCATTCCGATTGCGGAAATGGCGACAACAATGTTTAGTAAGTTCATGATTAAGAATTTTTTTACAGATTAGAACATTTTTAATTAAATGTCAAATTTTATTCAATAAATCAATGCCTTGCTATTCCAACCCGCACACTTACTTTTTTGAGTCACCTGTGGTGCGGAGTAAACTCTTTCAAAAAAGTAAGTGTGCGGGTATACTGTTTGTGTATGCGAAAAAGTTTTTTTGCTTTTCTTATAGTTTTCTTTTTTATTGCCGGAGTCGGACATGCGTATGCGAGTACCGGTTTTGTCGGTAATCCTATTTGGATCTATCCAGAATTTCCACGCGAGGGCGAATCGGTGACACTCACTGCGCTTTTTCATAATGGCGAAGTAGAAAAACTTACTGGCACGGTTCTTTTTTTTGACAATGACACGCTCCTTGGAAAAAAGACACTTACGATTAGTCCTGGAAGTGTAGGCACTGCACAGATTGTATTTAAGATGGATGCCGGCAATCATGTCTTTTCTGCAACTGCTCAAGGATTTCAAGAGATTTCAAATACTGGCTCAACAACTGCGTATGCGTTACCACTAGGAAAAGCACAATTACCAAATCTTTTTGTGACAAAAAACGGCAGTGGTACCGGTGTTGATGCTGTGGGATTGAAGGCAAGCGCTGAAGCGGGTCCCGTGCTCGACAAAGTAAATCAAATCCAAGATAAGGTAATCAGTGCAGTTCCAGAACCGGTGGCTTCTTCCGCAGAATCACTCGATGCGTGGCGTGCAAGTACGGCAGATGATTTACAAAAATCAGTGGTGCAAGCGCAAAAAAATGTAGATGATCAAAAGAAAATTGCCGCTGACCAGAAAAAGAAAACAGGAAAGGTGTCGCCATCGACGCAATACGTAGATACTCCTTTCGCAATTGTGAAATTGTTCTTCACCCGATTCTTTTTATATATTTTTTCTCATGGATATCTTTTCTATATTACCTTTTTTGGAGCAATCTATTTTATTGCCCGTTT
Source organism: Candidatus Nomurabacteria bacterium (assembly GCA_023267275.1). GTDB lineage: Bacteria > Patescibacteriota > Minisyncoccia > Phycocordibacterales > UBA9973 > CAITQP01. The sequence continues at coordinate 40,990 of JAHFNO010000010.1, forward strand.
TATCTTCAATAAGATAAAACAACGACGAAATAATCGCAAAGTTGCAAGAAAAGTTTCAAACAAATTCTCTAAAGAATAAGCTCTTTCAAGGTGGTACACCCGCACACTTACTTTTTTGAGGCACCTGCGGTGCAGAGTAATCTCTTTCAAAAAAGTAAGTGTGCGGGTATACTGCACGCATGTCACTGCGCACGTTTTGCACAATTTTTCTCTTGATATCCGTGTGCGCCTTTCCACTGTATTTCACCATTGCAATGGGTATTTTTTGCGTAGTTTGGTTTGAAAATTATTACGAACTCATACCACTCTATTTTTTGCATGATGTACTCTATGGAATACCATTTCCGCATTTTTTCCACTTTTCATATGTCAGCACCATTTTTGCTATAGTCTTAGTGTGTGTCAGTATTTTTGTCCGAAAGAATGCATTTAATGGGCAACAATCAGGGAAACTTCATTTCTAAAAAATATGCACAAAAAGGCAATTAACACTATTCGAAAAAGAACAGTATTGAAAAGGAAATATCATGATCCGCTTATTGAGCCTGATCAGATTTTTCTTGATGCAAAAAATTTGCCTGAGTTTGATACACAACAATTTGAAGGTCAACTCGAACAACCGATTTCACGTGGCTCAATGCTCGGTGTCGGAATTGTTTTTTTGCTGATCGTTGTTCTTTTTACGAGCCGATTGTGGAATTTGCAGATTGCACACAGTGCGACGTATCTCAAAATGAGTAAGAACAATAGTCTCAATAGCGAGCCAATTTTCTCTGCGCGGGGAACTATTAGTGATCGAAATGGTGTACCGCTTGCCTGGAACGATACGGCGACTGAGCAGTATCCATGGGGTAAGCGCACGTACATTGCAGAACCGGGATTTTCACATGTGCTTGGCTATGTTGGATATCCAGCAAAGGACAAAGCAGGCAACTATTGGCAAACAGAAATTATTGGACGCGATGGTGCGGAAAAAAAATTCAATGATGCACTTTCAGGAAACAATGGATCAACCATTGTTGAACGTGATATTGCTGGAAAAGTACAAGGTGGAAATATTGTGAATCCACCGGTTGCCGGAGAAAATCTGACACTCGCAATCGATTCACGTTTGCAAACGAAACTACAACAATTTCTCGCAAGCGCAACACATGCGGAGCAGTTTCGTAGCGCTTCTGGAATCGTCATGGATATTTATACTGGCGAAATAATTGCTCTTACCAACGTGCCAGAATACGATTCAAATATTATGTCGTCTGGAAGCGATCGTGCGACCATAGCTGGTTATTTGCAAAACAAAAATACACCATTGATGGATCGGGCGGTATCAGGACTCTTCACTCCAGGCTCTGATGTGAAGCCATATATTGGACTTGAAGCGCTTCAGGAAGGCGTGATTGATCAATGGACAAAAATCGAATCAAACAATTCGATTAGTATTCCGAATCCGTATTTTCCCGACAAACCATCGGTATTTCGAGACTACTACGCAAACAATGGTTGGGTAGATATTCGTCATGCACTTGAGGTTTCTTCAAACATTTATTTCATGGAAATTGCCGGTGGATACAAAAATCAAAAGGGAATTGGTATTGATAATGTACAAAAGGCTTGGTTGCGATTTGGTATTACGCAAAAGACTGGTGTTGATTTGCCACTCGAAAATACGGGAACGATTCCTGGTCCAGAATGGAAAGCACAAAAATTCCCCGGAGAAGTATGGCGACTTGGAGATACATACAACACATCGATTGGACAATATGGCGTGCAAGTAACACCGATTCAGATGGCACGTGCTGTTGCGGGAATTGCTACACGAGGAACACTCGTCGTCCCTCATATATTGAAAGGTGAGCCGGTTGTAGAAACAAAAATTACAGATGTTGATGATGTGCATTACACCGCAATTCAAGAAGGAATGCGCCTCGCTGCGATTCACGGAACGACTCCGGACGTGACTCCTGTGCCGTTTACGCTCGCAACAAAGTCTGGAACCGCACAGGTGGGTCCCGGAGGTAAAAATGTGAACTCGTGGATGACGGGATTTTTCCCATACGAACATCCGCACTATGCTTTTGTCATTATGCTTGAAAATGGACCGGCGCCGGCTATTGGAACAGCGCACCGTGTCACTCGTCAATTCCTCGGTTGGGTGGGAACAAACGCACCAGAATATGGAGAATAACCACTAGAACACAAGAACAATGAACATTAAAACAAAATAACAGTGCAATTTTGTTCTCGTGATATCTTGTTCTATTGCTTTTTTGGTTTGCTAGTGTATACTTTTGCCATTCAATATGATTCCGGTAGTAGATAATGGCATTGCGGAAAGCTACAAGAACATTGAGAATTATAGTTTGCTTAATAGATTTAAAACGGAAATGGAATTTATTCACCGCAAGGTTATGCCATTTCTCACTACCGGATGAACCCACAAAAACAATATATAACTGAAGAAAAGAAAAAGGAGCTCGAACGTGAGCTCGTCGATATGCAGACCAACAAGCGTAAAGAAATTCTTGAGGCTCTTGAATTTGCGAAGTCTCTCGGTGATCTTTCTGAAAATGCTGAGTATCATCAGGCGCGCGAAGAACAAGGAAAGCTCGAAGAACGCATCACGAGCATCGAAAATTTGCTTCAGAATTCAATCATCATCAAGACTCATCACACAGGAAAAGTAGATGTTGGATCGACCGTTGTTGTGCAAAAAGAAGGAGAGAAAAATAAACAAACATTTCATATTGTGGGTTCTGAGGAGGCAGATTTTGCTTCTGGAAAAATTTCAAACAATTCTCCGCTTGGAATGGCACTCCAAGGAAAATCAAAAGGCGATATTGCAAGCTTCAAAACTCCAAAAGGAAAAATCGAATACAAAATAATCAGTATTGAGTAATATATTTGTTTTTGGTGTCTTTAAACAAATATATCAAAAAATAAAACCCCTTCCGATTGGAAGGGGTTTTTGACATAAGGTTTCTTGTTTGCATCAATTCTCTTGTCTTAAGGTGAAGCGAACGCCTCCTTTGTTTTTCACATTCATAGACTTACTTCAAACTTGAGAATCTTGAAGAATACAAACCTTTGTTTTTCACATGCGCATCATTGCCTCAAAAGTGGAACTAACGTATCCATTTGTTTTACACATACCATGGTTTGTTCCATACTTGAGAATAAAGAGCGACAATTCTGTCATTGTTTTTCACAATATATCCTGTGTCTTAATATTGAATTTAACATAGTTATTAATTTATGTCAAAAAAAGCCCCGCAAATTTGCGGGGCTGACATTACCTAAATTGTTTTTCACATCTCATTTCTTGTCTCAAAAGCGGGAGCAGAGCTATTTTTGTTTTTCACACCATATACTTTGCCCCACGCTTGAGTTCATTGAAGTTAAATTAAGACAAACATACCTTTGTTTTTCACAGCGCAAGTCTTGTCTTAAAACATAACTTCAGCCTTCGCAAAGATCGCGCTGATACGCGGATTCTCAGACACCTTATTGTTCTCGCCAAGTAGGTATAACCACGCATGATAGAAGTCGGTAAGGAACATCGAGCCAAATTCACGCATTGCCCGTTGCATTACATGCCCGGGATTTAAATGGTGGATTTTTTCCCCATTCTTTTTTGTCAACAGGAAGCCTTT
>JAHFNO010000011.1 GCA_023267275.1 Candidatus Nomurabacteria bacterium
AGATACCCCAGTAGTCCACGCCCTAAACGATGTTCTCTCGCTTTTCGGAGTATCGACCCTCTGAGAGGCTTAGCTAACGCGATAAGAGAACCGCCTGGGAAGTACGATCGCAAGATTAAAACTCAAAGGAATAGACGGGGACTCGCACAAGCAGTGGATTATGTGGTTTAATTCGATGGTAACCGAAAAACCTCACCAAGGTTAGAAATCCAAGTGAAGAATGCAGAAATGCAAACGTCCGCAAGGACTCTTGGACAGGTGATGCATGGCCGTCGTCAGCTCGTGGCTTGAGCTGTTCCCTTAAGTGGGGAAACGAGCGCAACCCTCGTCGTGTGTTACAAGTGTCACGCGAGACCGCCCAGTACTTTGCACATAAATGCAAAGACTAGACGGGAGAGTTATGTTTATGACGACACCAAGTTGAACAAATAACAAAAAGTAGAAAGAAATATCAAAAGAGAATAACTCTTCAAATCAGTATTTGATTCATTTGTGAATAAAGTACTGGGAGGAAGGAGAGGATGACGCCAGGTCAGCATGTCCCTTTGATACCTTGGGCTACACACATAATACAATCGTCACTACAGTAGGCTGCAATACCGTAAGGTGGAGCCAATCCTAAAAAGTGGCGTCAGTTCGGATAGAGGTCTGCAACTCGACCTCTTGAAGCTGGAATTGCTAGTAATCGCAGGTCAGCAAACTGCGGTGAATACGTTCTCGAGTCTTGTACTCACCGCCCGTCAACTCAAGGGAGCCGGTAGTACCCGAAATCTCCACATTTGTGGGGCCTACGGTAAGATCGGTGACAGGGAGTAAGTCGTAACAAGGCACGGGTAGCGGAAGCTGCTCGTGGATTACTTCAAATTGAATTCTGTTTATCTTTTTCGCCTCGGCATGAAGATAAATTATGTCCTAAACCAAATACTTCGTATTTGGTCGGACGAGGAGTCGGTTTTTTGTGCCTCAATTGAGCACAAAAAGGTTTTCTCAATACCTACAATGAGAGGACACTGGCTAAAACATTTGTTTACAAATGTTCGCCCGTCCGTCGTAAGACGGATGAGGGAAAGACCTAGAAAAATGGGCATGAACGGAACAAAATAAAGTGTTGTACTCAAACAAAAAACCATATCAAACGATATGGTTTTTTGTTTTGGTCTAAGTGCGCTATACCCGCACACTTACTTTTTGGATGCACCTGTGGTGCGGAGCTTTTGCTCTTTCCAAAAAGTAAGTGTGCGGGTATACTACGAGAGCATTATCAGTAATACATATATACATTTATGAAAAACTATATTAAACAATCCGTTATTATTCTTGCGACATTTGGTCTTTTTGTTACGCCAGTATTTGCGGAAACACAATCATTGTCGGTAAGTGTTCCTTTTCATTTTTCAAAAAATCTTGCACTCGGTTCAACTGGTGAAGATGTATTACAACTCCAGAAGATATTGAATGCGAACGCTGTTACACAAGTGGCAGCTACACCTCGTGCTGGTTCAAAAGATCATGAGACTTCTGCCTTTGGTCCAGCAACACAGGCCGCTGTAAAAGCATTTCAGAAAGCAAAAGGTCTTCCCGCAACAGGTTTTGTTGGTGCAATGACAATCAAAGCACTCAATGAAGCACTTGCAGCTGCACATCCAATGCTTCCAACAATTATTGGTGTGTCAGCTGATACAAGTGTTCCAAACTCAGTAACGCTCACTGCAAAGTATGATGGTGGTGGAGAAAAGCCAACCGTTTGGTTTGCGTACGGAGTCAGTCCTTCATCCATGACACTTCTCTCAAAAGAAATAGTTTCAGACACTGTTGCTGGCTCAACACAAGTTACTATTTCAAATCTCACTGCAGGCGCTGGCTGTTATGCTGTAGCATATGCAAAAAATAGTGTCGGTACTACTAAGAGTGACTGGGTACACTGCGATCGATAGAGTCAAAAGTTCATAAAGTTCATAAAGTTTATAAAGTTTATAAAGTCAAAAATCCTCGCATACGTTTTGTATGCGAGGATTTTTAATACAAAATACTGTATACTAATTCTCGTATGAAAAAAATACCAAAATGGGTTGAAACAACTCTCTCTTTTGTTTTAATCGGAATGTTTCTCGTTGCATATCTCGTAGTGCATGTTCCACAAAAAAAACTTCCGCCACGTATTGTTTCACAAACAACAATAGCGACACCTGTATTTGTTCATTCACTTACAATAGGGAAGACAAAATTGCAGGTGGCCTATGCGACGACTCCAACTGAACAAGAGCAAGGCCTCTCGGATACACCGAGCCTCGCGGAAAATCAAGGTATGCTCTTTATTTTTTCAACCCCAACCACGCCGTCGTTTTGGATGAAAGACATGCAGTATCCGCTCGACATTGTGTGGATTGATGCAAACAAAAAAGTAGTTGATATCACACGCGATTTGAGTCCGGCAACATTTCCCAAAACAGTAACGCCAAAATCGCCCACACAATATGTGCTTGAGGTGAATGCCGGATTTGCTGAAAAAAATAGTATTGCCGTCGGTGCCACCGTTTCGTTTTAAGAAAATAAGAAAACCAGCAAGGTCGGACCTTGCTGGTTTTTTGATTGAAAAATTAAAGTACAATTTCTTTAAAATAGCTTGTTTTTTTAATTTCTTTACAAAAAGAAACACTAACATTTTTGTCCTTGGCATCTTGCTTTAGTTTTTCTGAAAAACCGAAAAATAAGATGTCACCAAACAGGTTTTCAGGTACGGTTACACGATACATTCCGCGTATTCCGTTGTATGCAGTATCTTCGTAGAGTATGATTCCTGTAAATTCTATGCCGGAAAAAAGACTACTCAGAATCTGTTTTTCTTTCTCGCGTATTTTTTCCTTCGTGTGTATATCTTTTTCCATAGGAGTAGATTTAAATGCGTTTTTAAGCATACTAACACTCGAGTCTGGTCTAGGCAAACAATACCCGCCTCGGCTTAAGCCGAGGTGGGTATTGTTAATTGATTTTATGCTTTCTTGTTCTCGTGTTTTAATGATGCGCCGCTCCATGACCATGAGCGTCTTTGTTTTTTGATCGAGCGATACGGCGAGCGAGGAGAATGATGATGAGGATAATGATGATAGTCATAAACCAGCCGAAGATTGTGGTAGGAAAGAATCCTGAACCAAGCGTAAATCCAGCAAGAATATTTTTTCGTGTTGCGTGATTGATTACGTAGGAGACAGCACTGTCGTGTGCTCCACTCGGCAATACATATTCGAGTGTGCCGTTGGTGACAAGTGTGTCACTGAGTGATGTATTTGGTCCAATGACTGTTTGAATAAACACAGAACCAGTTTGACCTGGAGCGAGTGTATTGAGGTCGATAGTTACGGTCGTAGGATTGAGAATTGTTCCTTGTGTTGTTTGTTTTATTTCAAATCCTTGTGGAAATACAACTGAAAGTTTAACTCCAGAAAGTTTTTTGTCGAGGCCGTTTGTATATGTCACTGTATATTCTGCAGTGTCACCAATAGAAACCATATCTGCTGGATTAGTAATAGAAAGACTTACTACTGACGCACTTGATGCTCCTCCGTTTGAAGAACTCGATGATGTATTTTTTGTTGTCGTAGAAGAATTGCTGGTAGAAGTGTTTCCGGTAGTTGTTGTTCCAGTATTGTTTGCATACGTTACTCCATTGTCAGCACTTGGTGTGTTGAAGATAGAAATATTTCCTTTGTAGATTGATTGTCCTACACGTACGATTGCTTGATAGTAGTAGGTAGTGTTTGGATCTACTTGGATTGTGTCATTGAACGGAAAATTTCCGGTAGGGGAAAGATATTTGTAGTCAGTCAATTTTTCAAGTTGTGAAGTTTTGCCATATGCGAAATACGCAACAAATGAATCAGTAGTATTGAGTACAAGTCCATTGAGGCGTGCAGTTGAAGAACCAATATTTGTTGCAGGATTGGTTATAACATTCGAACCATTGATGATGGTGATGTAGATTGTTGCTGGAGTACTTGATGAACCACTACCATATCCAATGAGTGTGAATGGCATTGAGGCAGTGATTGGTCCCGCAGTGGTAAAATCGTTTGGTACGCGAAAAAGGTTTGGATTTGATGTTCCACCAGAAAGTGTTACATAGCTACAACCGATGGTAGACCAAGTAAAAACCGGATTGTCGCCACTTGCTATTGTGTTGTTTGGAGCAGACGAAGAAAAATTTGTAATGATACAGTTGCTTGTTTGCGCATGTGCAACTGAAAATACACCAAAACCAATAGGCGAGAGTGCGAATAAAAGACCCAAAACAGATAAAAGAGCTTTATTTTTCATATTTATATTATATCATACTTTAATAATAATGTAAAGGGTAATCCCGTCGAGAGGTAAAACCAATATATATCTGTATATATTGTATCAAATCAAAAAGAAAAAGGCGCTCTTTTGAGCGCCTTTTTCATAATGTCGAATCTTGTATCGATAAGCCGAATTCTGTACTCTTGCGAGTGACAATCATTTATCTGGGATTGCTGTTACCAACAACCTCTAGCGATTCTCCCTAAAACATCTTGTAAACAAGATGTTCGGGCGACCAATTGTAAACAATTGGTTTAGCCCAAGCTTTCGCCTAAGGCACGATCTTGCATTCACGTAAGGATTTAGCCGTTTCATTCTTTGCTTCAATATATACAAAGATTTATCCCTAAAACATTTTGTGAACAAAATGTTCGGGCGACCAATTGTAAACAATTGGTTTAGCCAGGGATACCATATCCTTTCGGAGTTTGGCGTCACTGCTCGCACCTCTATTGTTACCAACGACGGGCGTTACCCGCTACGCGCTCCTTTCTTACGAAAGGGAATGTTCGGACTTTCCTCTGTGGTATATGCAAGCAAATATCACAGCGATTGTCTGATACAAGGACTTTCATAGTACCATTCATTTAAACACTTGACAAGCATATTCTATTTGCTATGATGGGTGTGTGAGTAATAAGCTCTAATAAATTATTACAACAAATGCTTCGCAAAACCCACCGCAAGGTGGGTTTTGTGTTTTTTTGGAGTAATTTTTTCTCCTCCTGTACCCAGGAGGAGAGGGTCGTACTCGAGACGAGGTGGTTCCTATTGTTTTTATGTTCATTGTTTTCATGTTATATTGTATATGTCGTTCACACACTTTGTGGTGGACGGCTCCACTCACATAAAGCATTTGTGTTGGAGTTTTGGACCCGCTCACCACAAATTGTGGGAGCACGACAAAAACAAAATCACCTCACTCAAAAAGTGAGGTGATTTTGTTTTTGTTATTTGTTTATGTACTCGCAAATATTTTATTTATAGAAATATGTATTGCGACGCACAATTATTTTTATCATTCAGTAAATAAAAAAATAATTTTATACTTAAAAACTTTTTCAAAAAATATTTTTTATACATGGATCCTGAAATAAATTCAGGATAATTTTTATTTTTTCATTTAGTAAAATAAAAAAATAAAAATAAATTCCAAATTCATGGACCCCGAATCGAGTTCGGGGCTCGTCACAAAAATTTTTTCAAAAATTTTCTTGTCGAGGTTTTCCACAGTTTTGATAAAAATGTATTGCTTGTGTGTTCACTATGAGTGATAATTATTGCAGTAGCGTTTTAATTTATTTGCGAATTATTTTTTTGAAATTTTTTTCACAAAAATAATTCGCGCGGTCGGAATTGAAACGCCTCTTATAAATAATCAAAATAAAATTTTATGGCAGCAAAGAAAAAGGCTAAGAAAGCAGCACCAAAAAAGAAGACAGCAGCAAAAAAGAAGCGTGCTTAATATTTGATCGTTTCCACTTACGAGAGAAGCCCCACACTGTGGGGCTTTTTTCGTGATTGTGTTTATGTTGTGTCATCCTGAATTTATTTCAGGATCTGGTTTTTGCATTTAAAAATAAGCCTAAACTTCAATTTTTATGGAGGTTGTTCAAAATAAAAACTCCCACGCGAGTGAGAGTTTTTCTGTGTTTTTATTATTTTAACGACATCATTTCAGGGATTCGTGCTTCTTCGCTTTCAATAAACTGCAAAATGTTATGTTCGGTTAGCTTGATTACACAACCTTTCCACATTAAATTGCTGACATTGCTAAAAAGAGGAAAGTCATAGAATCCTATAACCCAACTATCTCCAGTGAAGTCCTCCTCAGTCGCAAACTTTTTTTCCATGAGAATGTTTTTGTTGCGATACTTTGTTCTGCCAAATTTTTCCGAGTAAATCCAGCGCTCGACAAAAATATTGAATATAAGTCCGGGGAAAGGATTTTCTCCTACATTCATATTTGGGTATATATCGAAATATGGCCAGTCTGCTGGAACAAATGGAACGGAAAAAGAATAATCATTCAAGGTCGCATTTTTCCAGTCGAATGTACTTAAGGTTATCGCTTTTATCATGTCCTCAAATTTTTCTCTAGTCATTCCGTCGGCTTTTTCAACGAATGTATAGTTTTTACTTTCGAGTATAAATACCAAATCCATTAAAATGGTAATTGCCTCCTTTGGATTTTCTGTACGCTTTATAAATTGCATAGACCATGTTTTTTATAATTTTAGCAATAATTATTCATTTTGTCAATTTAGGGTTTTACTAACGCCTAAAGCCTAGTGCCTAAAGCCTGTCGGCGTGTTATAATCAACGCCGTTATGGCTATATTTAAAGGACTTTTTGGAACGAGCACGACTGCCTTTCTGAAGGAGGCTCGTCCTATAGTGGCTAAAATCAATTCTCTCGAAGAGGAGCTTAAAACCCTTGCCGATGAAGCATTTCCACAGCGAACGCTCCAGTTGAAAGAGCGTCTCGCCCAAGGCGAGACGCTCGACCAGATTTTGCCTGAGGCATTTGCGCTTGTGCGTGAAGCTTCACGTCGAACACTTGGTCAGCGTCATTATGATGTACAGCTTTTGGGAGGTATTGCGCTCCATCGTGGAAATATTGCTGAAATGCGCACAGGAGAAGGAAAAACATTGGTGGCAACATTGCCGACCTATTTGAATGCACTCACCGGAGCTGGTGTACACGTGGTAACAGTCAACGACTACCTCGCAAGACGTGATGGAGTGTGGATGGGGCAGGTGTACCAATTTCTCGGACTCACACTCGGCGTTATCAATTCACAAAACACCTCATTCTTGTACGACCCAAGTCATACAGAAAAAGAAGCAGAACGCGATGCTGTTGCTGTATATAAAGTAGTGTATGATTTTTTGCGACCAGCTACTCGTCGTGAAGCATATGCTGCCGATATTACGTACGGAACAAACAACGAATACGGATTTGATTATCTTCGCGACAATCTCGTAAATCGTGCAGAAGATATTGTGCAACGTCCGCACAATTATGCAGTGGTGGACGAAATCGACTCGATTCTTATTGACGAGGCACGTACTCCGCTCATTATTTCATCTGAAGCAGAAGAATCAGAAGATTTTTATCGCACCTTTGCTACGATTGCGACACAAATGAATCCGGAAGAAGATTTTACGGTAGATGAAAAGCGAAAAACGATTTCGCTCACTGATGCTGGAATTTCAAAAGCAGAAAAAACTCTCAATATAGACAATATATATACCGAGAAGGGAATCAAATATGTACATCATCTTGAAACCGCGGTTCGCGCGAAGGCTCTTTTCTTGCGCGATCGCGACTACGTGATCAAGGATGGGGAAATCATCATTGTTGATGCATTTACTGGACGTATGCAACCAGGACGTCGTTGGAACGAAGGGTTGCACCAGGCAATCGAAGCAAAAGAAGGAGTAAAAATTCAAAAAGAAACACGCACTGCTGCATCTATTACATTCCAAAACTATTTCCGTTTCTACAAAAAACTTTCTGGAATGACGGGAACAGCGCGCACATCGGAAGAGGAATTTCGCAAAGTGTACGGACTTGATGTAATAGAAATTCCAACTCATCGCGAAATCAAACGTATCGATCACAACGATCTTATTTTTCAAACTGAAAAAGGAAAGTGGCAGGCAGTGGCGCGTACTGTGCGCGAGCGACATGAAAAAGGTCAGCCTGTACTTATCGGTACTATTTCAATCGAACGCAACGAATTGCTTTCGGCATATTTGCGCGAAGCGGGAGTGCCTCACACAGTACTCAATGCAAAAAATCACGAAAAGGAAGGTGAGCTTATTGCTCAAGCCGGAAAACGCGGTGCGGTGACTGTGGCCACAAACATGGCAGGTCGCGGTATCGACATTATTTTGGGCGGAGTGCCATCTTCTGATGATACAAGAGATGAGATTCGAGAATTGGGTGGTCTGTATGTGCTTGGAACAGAACGTCATGAAGCTCGCCGTATCGACAATCAGCTTCGTGGACGCGCAGGCCGTCAGGGCGACCCAGGAGAGACACAATTTTTCGTATCGCTTGAAGATGATCTCATGCGTGTCTTCGGTAGTGATCGCATCAAAGCTATGATGGGACGCTTTGGTATTCCAGAAGATGAGCCGATCGAAAATAGTCTTATCAATAAATCGCTTGAAGGTGCACAGCGAAAAATTGAAGGATTCCATTTTGATGCACGTAAATACACGCTTGAATACGACAACGTGCTTTCCCACCAGCGTAATATTATTTATTCGCGCCGACGCACCATGCTCCTTGCGAAAAAAGAGGATGTAGAAAGTTATCTCTACAGTTTCCTTGGCGATGATGCATCACTACAGGCGCTTGTAAAAGAAAAGACTGCGATGATTGGCGATGAAGCATTTCTTGAAACGTTCCGTCGTATCGTATTGCATGTCACCGACTTGCTTTGGGTAGAACATTTGGAAACGATGGAATATTTGCGTTCATCAGTAAATTTGCGCGCATACGGTGGCCGCGAACCACTCGTGGAATATCAGGGTGAAGGTTTGCGTCGATTCCGCGACATGGAATTTGCATTCCGTGCACAAGTGATTGAATTGCTCGGTACGATAAACCAACAAATCACGAGAGCACCAGAACAAGAAAACAATCAACCAGTCGCGTACAAGGCAACTCATGAAGAAGTACTTGGTACTGCGATAGCAAAAGAAACAAAGGTGATCGCACGTGAAGAAAATACCGTTCCAAAAGTCGGTAGAAATGATCCATGTCCATGCGGTAGTGGCAAAAAATACAAGCAGTGTCACGGGCAATAAGGCTTAAATTCAAAAAATATGGAAACAGATCCAACAAAAAGAATATTGAGAGAATCAGGTACTGAATCCGAAAGCGATGGCAGTGGCTCTGTTTCTGAAAATTCGGCAGAATCAAACAAATTAACATTCGAGCAATTTAAGCTTGAATCAAAAAAACTTCGTGATTTTGCGGAATCTATCGTTGATAAGATGCCTGGAAAAAAGTTTGATTTTAAAAATGCTGAATCATGGAAAGTGTTGGCGGAAATACTCGCCGAGTTTGAAAAGCAGTATAATCTTGAAGGAAAAAATGCTCAGAAGGAATTTAAGGATTTGCCTGGTGAAGAATCTTTTACAAAACCATTCGAAGTAATGAGAGTTTGGATGCGAGAACATATGCTTGGGGGGTCGCTTGTTCATGAAAAAGAAGCAGACATGCAGGTGGCAGTGCTCAATCATGGACTATTCAACTCACTCGTAAAGGAAGGTGTACTCAAAGAGGAAGACAAAGAATCTTTTTTGGCTATGATGCCTGAATATTGGCATCGTGAACACGTTTGGACTATCAATACTGAAAACGTCTCAGATGAAGTGGTTCAGAAAACGTATGCAGAGAAAATTGCTTTATATGACAATATTGCGGAAAAGGCGGGTGGTTCAGAATTAATTGATGTTGTCATGAAAAAACAAGCGCGCTGGCTGAATAATCTTTATTATCAAACTGTCGAAGATAAGGATAATGATTATTCAGATTGGTCTGAAGGTGAGGAAAGAGAAATGCCGAGCGAAGAACTTATCGAAGTATTTAAAGGTAAGGGTGTAAGAGGAGGTGGATTACAGTATGCTCATTATGCTTTGTATTATTTTAATGATCTGAAAAAAGAATCGGTTAAGCCTGTCCTCGTTTCCCTTTAGTATCACAGTTCAAGCAGTGTCACAGGCAGTAGATTCCAATGAAAAAACTTCTCTTATCTGAAATAAATAAAGTTCAATGGCTTCCAAAAAATACGTTAGTTGAGATATATCTTTCAGAAGAAATGCCACCCGTTGAATTGTGTACTTCTGCGTACGCACTTGTTTTTAAGAATGGCGAACTTTTACAAACAGATTTGCGAGAAGGTGAACGTCCAATACGCATGCTTGATATTCCGGGTGGTCATATTGATGAAGGCGAAAATCCCGAAAAATCAGTAATACGCGAGGTGTTCGAAGAAACAGGCGTGCATATACAGCAACCGAAACTTGTCGCGTATAGAAAAATTACAATACACAGTCCAAAGCCAGAAGAGTATCGATATCCGCACCCTGTCAGTTATATGCTGTATTATCTCGCAAAAGTTTCAGAAGAAACTCCTTTTGATGGTAATGATGATACACATGGTCGCGTATGGCTTAAACCAGGGGAATATGAAAAATCTCATTGGTATTTGAGTAATAAAATTTTGGTTGATGAAATCGTAAGGCAGATTGGAAAAAAATAATCTATATAGAGAACTTATACATGTGTTTTTTATTATAATAAATCGATAAGCTTAAATTTCATGAAAAAATATCTCAATAACCCAAATATATTTATTGTTCTCTGTGTTGTTGGCGGAATTATTTTTTGGATATATATTGGGTTTTGGATCTCGTCATTAAAAGATGAACCAAGTTCATTGGAGGAATGTTTTATGTCCGGATTAAAACAGTCTTCGGTCAAAGGTGATTTAAAAAAATTTCAAAGTGCGCTTAAAGAAATAACTGGTAGTCAAATACTTTTTCAACCAACAGCTTCTCGTCTTTGTCAGCCATGGGCTGGGGCAGGTAAATTCCCTGATTATTATGCCTTTAAAATACCTACTGATCAGATTAGTAATTTAGTTAATGAACTTGATCAAGTTTTTTCTGTTAATAACAATTTTTATTATCAAAGTTGTAAGCTCATTGTTTCAAAAGATACTAAAGGCTATAATCTCTCACTACCAAGTGGAGCCAGAGAAAGTGGTTGTTATAACAGCAAGGATGGTTTGGCTGATTTTAAATATCTCAATATTGTGATTAATAAGGATAACGGATTTGTTGGTTTTGAATTTAATTATGATTAAGATAGAAGAAACCCGCCCGCAGTGAAAACTGCGGGCGGGTTTGTGCATGCGAAGGGTATTTCTGTTATACTGCGCGAACAGCTATGCCGTATCTCATGCAAATTCTCATTGTGCTCATTATTTTTGCCATCGCCATCTTGGTGGTTATAGAAAATACGGAGGAACTACGCAAAATCGTCGATCTCTTGCCGGATTTTAGTACATTTCGACGAGTGAGCCACAGTGGAGGAGTAGTGCAATCCACCTATGTAAAAGTTATTGTTTTTGTGCCCGATGCACACGCCGAACAAGTACGTGTTGCTATAGCCGGAGCGGGGGGAGGACATCTCGGTCACTACAAATTTTGTAGTTTCTCAACGCAGGGCATTGCTCGATATCGGCCAGAAGAAGGCGCACACCCGTCGATTGGAACAGTTGGAAAGCTCGAATTAGTCGAGGAAGAACGTATTGAAGTCACTATTTTACGTGCGGATTTGCAAAAAGTAGTGAATGCAATTCAGTCGGTCCACCCAAACGAGGAGGCTGAAATCAATATTTACGCCCTGGAAACAACTAATGGATAATTAAAAATTAGGAATTAGGAATGAAATTTCCTAAAGCCTAGTGCTTAGTGCCTAAAACCTAGCTTCGCTATCCACAGCCATTAAATTAGGCAATATTCCTTGCCAAGTCGTCAAATAGTATTGTCACTTTTACCCTTATTTTATAAGGGTTTTTTCGTTTTGACACCCCCAAAATCTGTTGTATAACTATTGACTTTTCTGATGGTCTGTGATACTATATTGGGGAACCTAAGTATGGTAAAGAGCAAAGCTCGATGCTATACGATAAAGTTCTTTTTTCGTTTCTGGCAAGAAATTGAAAATATCTTCTGTTTAAAACTTTCATAGACGGATATAGTTCGAGGCGCGAGCGAGGCTTGTGACTAAAGTGTAGTAAACCTACTCTGCAGGAACAAACGAGCGAAGCAACAAAGAAATATGCCGTATGGGAAAGTTTTATATGTTGGCGGAGCTTAACCGCCGTACTATGCAAAAAAAATTCAGTACAATCCTACAGTCATTTGCCGTCTTTCCTATTCTGACAGCAAACCTTGTACTTGCTCCATTCGCTGGAGTAGGCACCGGGCTCCCCACTGTAGCAGCTATAACTCCAGACCAAAATGGGAACCTTACTAGTGAGGTCGCTGATAACAAACAGCACGATCTCGAAGTAAAGGCAGCAAAAGTGGACGCGTACTTTGCAAAATACAATCTTCCATACGCAGGTTACGGCTTGAAGCTCGTAACTGCGGCAGATGAAAATAATCTTCCACTGTACACGGTCGCCGCTCTTGCATTCGTTGAATCAACAGCTGGTAAGCATGCTTGTCCAAACGACAAAGAAAATGGGTTTGGCTGGATGTCTTGTCGTGGAAGCAACTTTAAATCGGTAGACGAAGCAATCAATACGGTTGCAGAAGCTATTGGAGGTAATAATGACAATACTCGTCACTATTACGATGGAAAGACAGACGAAGAAAAATGGAAAACCTACAATGGTCGCGCAAATCCAAAATATGTTGCAAACATGAAATGGGTTATGGATCAGTTTGATAAACAGGAAATTCCTACTTCTCTCGCTGGTGCAGACAAAGCGAACGCTTAAGAATCACCAGAACATAAAAACAAGAGAACATTAGAACAAAAACACAAAAGCCCCGCCCGACGAAAGTCGGGCGGGGCTTTGACTTTGTTTGCTATCTATTCTAGTATGAGGAAAAACTGCAGATCATGAAAAACTCATTGAAAATAGTGCTCGTAGCCATATTTACCCTGGCAAGTATGTGGGTAAACGCAAAAGTTGATTCCTCAACCCAAAAAACATTCCGATTGCATGATGGAATGATTGAGAGAATAAAAGTTCACAATGTACAGATTTCGACATCTGATACTATTGTGCTGGAAAGTGCAATGTACTATCCGAAAGAAATTGATTCCGCGACTGCACTTGCAATAATGCAGGAAGGAACAGGTTCTGTAGAAAAGAACTACAGTCCGATTTGGGACAAAAATCCTTTTTGGTTTTTATTTCACAATCCTCAAATCAAATATGATTCATATTCATATAAAAATGAATATTGGCAACCAGTAGTTCCGGAAACTAAATATATGTCTCCACATTTATGGGAAATGTTCGGTTTTTGGTTTATGTTCGTTATCCTTATGATTATTAATCCGGTTATTGTTCGTTGTATTGTTTATTTGTTGAGGGATAAATATCTTTCACTTTCCATTTTTGTTTTTTCTGTAGTTTCGAGTATTGTTTGGTCTTACGCACTTGTTCCTAATCGTTCTGATTGGAATGATGTGTATTCACTTCATCTTAAGGATTTTGATGTATATAAACATTATTATATATTACCTGTTATTCTTATTGTTCTTACATACATTGGAATATTTGCTTGGAAATTCATGATTAAATATTTCTGGACTAACCAGGATGTTGAGCCTGATACCTAACAGATTTATCCTTTGGTTGAATAAAATATAAAATAATATTGAACGGTTAGCTTTCGCTAGCCGTTTTTTTATTGCACCGCGAGATACGAAGCTACGATGGCTGCGGTTTCGCCACGGAAGGTGAGTGAGCCGAGTGAGGCTATAGTACAACCTTTGTCTTTGGCGAGAGCTACTTCCTTTTCAGAAAATCCGCCTTCGGGACCGATGAAGAAGTTACAAGTCGAAAGTTGAAAGTCGAAAGTCTTAGAGCCCGAAAGATCAAACAATGCCGATTCATTTCCATTTACAGATGCAATTGCTTCGGTGAATGTCATTGGGTCGGAAAGTGTTGGAAGCACTGTTCGTCCTGATTGTTCAGATGCTTCACGAACAATCTTTTCCAAGCGTTCGCGGTTGAACCCAGTTTTTACCGTGCGTTCAGTGAGGAGGGGAACAATTGCATAGATGCCAATCTCGGTCGCTTTTTGGACGACGAGCTCAAAATTTTCTCGTTTAAGCACGGCGCAGTAAAGTGTCGATTTTTTTTGTGGATCGGTGTCTGGAGTATTGATGTCTTTTACCGAAAGAATGATTTCGTTCTTTGTCATATCTTCGATGATAGCTTCAGCTTCTTTACCTTTACCGTCGCAGAGAATAAGCGTGTCACCAGTTTTTAAACGAAGCACGTTGCGCCACTGATTGATAAACTCACTGTCAGAGACAATAAGTTCCGTGCTATTTAAATTGAAATCACCAATAAATCTATGAAGTCGCATAGGGACAATATAACATAAAAACACTAGAGCATGAGAACAGTAAACACAAGAACAAAATATGATATTTTTCTTTCCTAAAACCTAAAACCAAACACCTAACACCTTAATCATTCCACAAGTCTCCCTGCTTCAATTTCGATTGGATCGGCAGGTCGGAGACCACGCTCCATCTTTTTTGTAAGTATTTCAAGATGTGGTGATTCATCAAGCGCCACAGCTATTTCAAATATGTCATGTTCTGTGGTAATCCAACGTGTACCAAAGCGTTTTTGAACATCGAACGGTTTGGAAAAACTGCGTAAGGTTTTTCGTCCATCGCTATTGGTAAAGTATTCATGGAAGTAGGAAAGAGCGAGCTCGCGAAGTGTTTTGTACACTGGTTCACGATAGCGAAGCACGGCGTGGCTCGTTTTTGAGATGGCGCCGAAATACCCATCACTCTCAAAGAGTGCTACAACATGATCTACATCATTGTTGTTTCGTTTGCCAACTTTTAAATCAAGCAATAATGGCTTTCCTCCGTGATAGTTAAAGAGTGCGGCTGCGAGGAGTGCTCCTTCCATGCAGTTTGCCGTCATTGTTTGGAGGACAATTCTGGGTGAACGTACAATATGCTCATTGTGTGTTTCCGGTTTTTTCCCGAGCGTATTGATAAAATCTTGGATTTTTTTCGGGGTATTGAGTGAACGGAATAGTTTTTGTTCGGCAGGGGTGAGTGCTTCCATATCGTCAATTATACTTGTCGTGGTATTATTTACCACATGAAGGAAAAATTAAAAAAAGTGTATACAAAAATTTCTCCTAGGACTTTGTTGATAGCCATATTGCTTGTTGTTTGTGTGCTTGAAATTCAATCTATTGGAAATACACTCAATGATTTACGAGGAGAAAAGGAAAAATATGCTCCAGCTGAATCTTGGCGTCTTGCATTTGGTCTTGATAGATTACGACCTGAAGAAATCGAGCCTTGGATGACATTTGCCTATATCAATACAGTATTTAAACTTCCCAAAAATTATATACAAGATGCATTGCATATTGCCGATATGCAGTATCCAAATATTTCCATCAGCCGATATGTTCGCCGAAACCATTTGAATGGAACGACTTTTATAATAGAGCTACGGCAGACAGTGGAATCATATATGAAGTAGAAAATGAGCGCACTTATTCAAGCACTACTTCCGTATTTGTTGCTCTACACATACTGGGCAATATTTTTTATCACACTCATCGCAGCACTTATTTTGCCGATTCCGCCCGGCACATTGCTTATGGCGTCATCTGCATTTGCGAGTCAGGGATACATGTCGTTTCCACTCGTTGTACTTGCTGGTATTTTAGGAAATATTGCAGGAGATAACATTGGCTATTTTTTAGCACGACAGTATGGGAAGAAAGTATTACGTCATGTTGGTTTCTCTCGCATTATTGATTCGGAGAAATACAAAAATATTGAAAAGCGTGTCCGAAAAAATCCCGGCGCACTTATTTTTTTCAGCCGGTTTGAAGTACTTTCCAATCTTGCGGTAAATATCATTTCCGGTCTTGGAAAAGTGCCCTATCGAAAATATCTTCTGTATGAAGGACTCGGAGAAATATTCCAAGTAACACTCTACTGTTCAATCGGCTACGTTGTGGGGGATAATTGGGAAGAAATCAGCACTATTATTAGTCGATTTCTCTTACTTATCATTATCATTGGGGCAATAATCGTGATGATTTATTGGAAACGTATTTGGCATTGGCTTACTCGAGAATCTACTGAATAAATATGACGACTTAAAAGTTGACACAGGAGTATTGTTTTAACCCATACGCACTATGCACCGAATTGAATCACCTCTCTTTTTATATAAAAAGAGAGGTGATTTGCTTTACCGGTGTGATGATGGACATAGGTCGACGAAACAAATATACAGTCCGAAAACAAGTATAGATAACAAACGGTGCGTTTTATTATTAAAGAAAAATTATTATGAAAAATACAATTACAAAAATGAATGTTGGAAGCCGTGTTTTTATTGGTGCGAGTATTACACTCGTATCGATTCTCGCTATGAGCGCAACAGCGCTTGCTGCGGATGTGCTTACTCGTCAGCTTGATCAGGGGATGACAGGATCTGATGTTTCGTCATTGCAGACTTTCCTTGCGAAAGATGCAACTATTTATCCTCAAGGTCTTGTAACCGGATACTTCGGTACGCTTACAACATCTGCAGTTTCAAATTTCCAGTCTCGCAACGGTATTGCTACTGTTGGTCGCGTTGGTCCAATCACACTCTCATTGCTCAATCAGCAAATGGCAGGTGGTGTGAGCAACAATGGGATTGCTCCAAGCATCGTGAGTGTTACTGTAAATACAAATCGTAGCGGAGCAACAATTGGTTGGAATACAAATGAAGCTACAAAAGGAGTTGTGTACTATAGTGCAAGTCCAATCACAACATACGAACATGAAAATTCAGTTGATGTGAGTGGATATACTGCAATGATGGATACAAATCTTCGTACTTCACAAAGTGTTACATTGAATGGTCTTAATTCAGGAACAGTATACTATTACTTGATCTATACAACTGATCAAGATGGTAATGTAACTGTTTCTGTTCCTGCAACATTTCAAACAGCGAACTAACTTAGAGTCTATTCGTAATCTAACCGCAATATATAGCATTAGATTGTGAAAAGATTCTTAAAAAAGAGTTGGCGAGCAAAATCGTCCCGCCAACACGGGGCGATTTTGTTTTCATGACATGTCTAGACAAACAATTTAAAATTGTTGTTTAATGAATAACTGTGCTATTCTAGACCATAGATGTTAAAAAAAGTCAAAATGAAGAAAAACATAGAACAAGTCAGAAAAGAACTAGAAAAAAAACTTGCTTCTATTGCAAAAGAGAAGGAGGCTGTTCGACGAAAATTGGTCATCACTGCGCGAGAACTTGCTGGTACTGCTAAGGAAAAAGAGGCTGTTCGACGTAAGCTTGTCGTAACCGCCAAAAAATTGGCATCAACGGCGAAGGGCAAGGAGGACGTTCGTCGCAAGCTCGTCATCACTGCCAAAAAACTTGCCACAACTGCTAAAGAGCTTGCCATCACTGCCAAAGAAAAAGAAGCTGTTCGACGAAAGCTTGTCGTAACCGCCAAAAAATTGGCAGTCTATACTACCGGTCTTGAAATTAAAGATATCAAACGAACAGCCGAATTGGTTGAACGGGTGAAGGAACTTGAATTATTGAATACCACACTCGACACTTCTCGGGCAAAAGAGCGAGCCATTTTGCTCTCAATTGGAGATGGATTGTTTGCCACTGATGAAAAGGGAAACATTATTTTTATAAACAACAAAGCGGAAAAATTACTCGGGAGAAAAAGTGATGAAGTGGTAGGGAAAGTATTTTCCGATTCCATTTTGATGGAAGATGAAAAAGAAATACCTGTTTCATTTGAAGATCGTCCGGTGACGATGGCATTGCGTACGGGGAGTATTCGAGTAAATACTATTTCGTATTACTATGTGCGAAAAAATAAAACAAAATTTCCTGTGGCGCTCACGGTAACTCCTGTAATTTTGGATGGAAAGATTATCGGCGCGATTGAGGTGTTTCGAGATGTAACACAAGAGAAGGCTATCGATAAGGCAAAAAGTGAATTTATTTCCGTTGCGTCACATCAACTAAAAACACCAGCTACGGCAATCAAACTACTCTCAGAAAGACTCTTGAGTGGAAAGATGGGAAAGTCTACGGAGAAGCAAAAAGAATATTTTACCGACATTCATTCTTCCAATGAACGAATGATCGATCTGGTGAATGCGTTGCTCAAAGTGTCACGTATTGAACTTGGAGCCTACACGATCAAAGTCCAATACAAGGATGCGTGTGCGATTGTGGAAAGTGTAATGAGTGAATTGAAATACATCATCAATAAAAAACGATTGAAGCACATCGTCACATTCTCTAAAAAGCCAGTCATGCTCATGCTCGACGAACATATGTTTCGCATTGCCATTGGCAATCTGGTGACAAATGCAGTGCAATATACGAAAGAGCTCGGTGATATACGAGTCGACTGCAGGGTGGTAAACAAAGGACAAACGATAGGAAAAAAACTTATGGAAGATGCGTATTTTGTGGTTTCGGTTTCGGACAACGGATACGGTATTCCGCTTGTTGCGCAAAATAAAGTATTTACAAAATTTTTCCGTGCTGACAATGCGCGAGAAAAACATACAGATGGAACAGGATTGGGACTTTATATTGTGAAGTCGACACTCAATCAATCGGGAGGACTCATTTGGTTTACTTCACGAGAAAATAAAGGATCCGTGTTTTATATGGCGATTCCCATGTCGGGAATGCGCGCCACACCGCTAAAAAAATAAGTATTATTTTTAATTACGATAAAGTATGTTGAATGAAAAAAAATAAAAAGACGACGGTACTGATTGTAGAGGATGAACTCATCATCAACAAAACGTATGCGGAAGAACTGCGCTATGACGGATTTGTTGTGCTCACGGCGACAAACGGGAAAGATGGATTGAAGATTGCACTTGCGAAAAAACCCGATCTTATTTTGCTTGATATTTTGATGCCGGTGATGGATGGTATGACTATGATGGATAAGTTGCGAAATAAAAATACCTACGGAAAACATGTGCCGATTGTGTTGCTGTCGAATCTTTCTTCGAGTGAAGAAAAGATTATGCAAACCATTACAAATACGAACAATGAACCTACTTCATTTTTTGTAAAATCCGATTGGGATTTGGATGATGTTGTTAAAAAAATTAAATCAATTCTTTCAAAAGTTGAATTGTAATACCGTATATGAAAATCCAAAAAGTAATCGAACAGCTCGGATATAAACGCAAGGAGGCAGAATTCTACCTTGCGTCTCTTCAGCTTGGTGAGGCAAAGATTTCTGACCTTGCGGTGAAATTGAAAATTCCACGCACGAGTGCTTTGATGATTGCGGAAAAATTACAAAAGGATGGACTTCTCAGCTATTATGTAAAACGACTGAATAAGTATTGGGTAGCGGAGAATCCTGACACGCTCATGTTGAAACTCAATGAGCTGGAAAAGACATTGAAGTCTGCGTTGCCAGAGTTGAAAGCGCTTGAGAAAAAAACGGCGGTGGGAAAGCCGACGGTAAAAGTCTATGTTGGAGCTCAGGAAATCCGCCTTATTTTTGCTGATATTATTTTGTCGAAACACAATGTGAGTGCTATTGTGGCTTGGGACGAATTGGTAAAAATTTTGGGTGCGAAATTTGTAAATGATTTTACTACAAACCGAGTGGATCATTTTTTGAAAATTCGCTTGCTGACACCACTCAACGACACTACACAAAAAATAAAACTGGCAGATGGAAAGGAACTTCGTGATACTCGATTTTTATCAAAAACAGCAGATGCGCTCAATACAGCAACATATATATATGGCAATAAAGTGGCTATTATCTCACTCAATGAGACGCTTTCTACTGGTTTCCTAATAGAAGATATCGACGTACACAATACGATGGCTGTTTTGTTTGAAGAATTGTGGAAGATGTAATTCTCATACTTGATCGTTCGTTGTAAATAACAACAAATATGTTGTTATTTTTTTATGCCAATTTTGTGACATGTTTGTTTGCTTTGAATATGAGCCATACAGAGGAGCATATCCCACCACTATAGTAATGGCAGAGAACACTCTATTTTTTTGAATCAAATTATCGGTAAAAGACCGGAGCTTTTCAGGGAGGTGCTCTACACTTATATGTAAAGGACATCGAATATAACTATGTACACGATGTCCAACCCTTCGGGGTGAGACTATTACCAGTTTATCTTTTTAGACATTATGCTCGAATTAATCGCCGTAATACTTATCGTGCTTTGGATTGTTGGTTTTATTGGATTTCATGTGCTCGGTGGTTTTATTCATATTTTGCTTATCGTAGCAGTCATGATGATCCTCATCCGTTATATTAAAAGTTAACCAGCCGAAAATAAACCGTATGAAAATAAATAAAAAAAATGTCGTCGTCGTTTCGTTTCTTGTTTTGCTTTTTGGAATAACAGGAACTGTGTGGGCGATCGGTAGTCCGACCACGGTCAATCTTGCTACTGCAGGCAACTATGTCATTCTTGCCAAGTCAGGAATTACCACAACTGGTGCAACAGCTATTACCGGCGACATTGCCGTGAGTCCAGCAGCCGCGACAACAATGACTGGATTTGGTTTGGTTATGGATTCGTCTAATACGTTTTCTACATCGTCAAAAGTAAACGGCAAAGTATATGCTTCAAACTACACAACACCTACACCAAGTGATTTGACCACGGCGGTTACGGCGATGGAATCTGCGTATACCGATGCGATCGGCAGAGCTGGTCCTACGGCAACAGAAGTTGATTCTGGAATTTTGAATTCGGGAACGACACCGTTTGTCGCTGGAATATATAAGTGGAGTACTGATGTTACAGTAACAAATAGTATTACACTCTCTGGAAGCTCTACTGATGTTTGGATTTTTCAAATCTCAGGCGATCTCACACTTGCTTCAGCCGGTGATATCGCTTCGGGAACAAAAATACTTCTTTCTGGCGGAGCGAAAGCTTCAAATGTTTTTTGGGCAGTCCACGGTGCAGTCAATGGTGTGACACTCGGAACATTTTCTACATTTAATGGAAATATTTTAAGTCTTACACAAATCGCCATGCAAAATGGTGCCGTGCTCAACGGTCGCGCGCTTTCACAAACACAGGTTACGCTTATCGGCAACACGATCTCAGCTACAGCACCTGCTTCTTTCCATGTAATCAAGCATGTGGTAAATGACAATGGCGGTACAGCTCTCGCATCTGCTTTCAATGTACATGTAAAATTTACTGGGTTCGGAGATGTTTCTGGTAGTCCAGCGCTCGGTGTTGAATCACCAGGAACTGCGTACACGCTTTCTGCAGGAAATTACACCGTGAGTGAAGATGTGAATCCACTCTACACAAGTACTTTCAGTGGAGACTGTGATGCGAGTGGAAATATCACTCTCGCCATTGGCGGAAGTGGTGTGTGTACAATCACAAATGACGACAGTGCTCCGTCGCTTCATTTGCGAAATGTTGTAGTAAATAACAACAACGGAACAGCTTCAGATACGAGTTGGACACTTACTGCCACAGGCGCAAGTGGTTCACCAACAAATCTCTCAGGAACAACTCCTGTAGATAGTGGCGCCACATTCAAAGCTGATACATATACTTTGAATGCAAGCGGACCATCTGGATATGATACAAGTGCATGGGTGTGTGTGGGTGGAGTACAAAGTGGCGCTACTATTACACTCAGCGGTGTCACGAGTGTGACCTGTACTATCACCAACGATGATATTGCACCTACTCGAAATGGAGGAAGCGGTGGTGGCTCATATACATATACTCCACCAGTTGTTACTGTTACAAATACTGCAACTGGAACCGCGACAGCATTCACGATAACAACACCTGTCGCAACTCAATTTACTCAAACAATACCCGTGCCATATTTTCCAAACACAGGATTTCCTCCAGAAGAAAATACATTCTCTCATTTCTTTTTGAATATTTTCTATTTTTTGAAAAACATATAAGTATCAATTGAAAAAATATTCTCAGAATAGATGGATTGTTCTCTCTGCTTTCTCATTTGTTTTTCTGCTCACTTTTTCTCTCTTTATAAGAAAGAGTGAAGCAGTACAAATGCCTTCAGCGCAAGCTGTGCAAAAAAATTACCCCATCACACTTGTCGTTCCTGCGTTGCACATTACCACTGCCATTGAGAGTCTTGGTGTTACTACAACGGGGGAGATGGATGTACCAAAAGGTCCAAAGACAGTATCTTGGTATGATCTTGGTCCTCGACCAGGGGATAGTGGGAGCGCGGTAATCGCCGGTCACTATGGATGGAAGAATGGTATTCCTGCAGTTTTTGACAAACTGCGCCTCTTGAAAAAGGGCGATGTTGTGTACGTAAAAAATGCGCGTGGAATGACGACAAAATTTGTTGTGCGCAAAGTTGCAGTATTTTCAGAAAAAGATAGTGCTACGTCAGTATTTCTCTCAACTGATAAAAAAGCACATCTCAATCTGATAACGTGTGGGGGAATATGGAACAAGAATACAAAATCATATTCGAGCCGCACCGTTGTCTTTACTGATGCAGTGTAATTCATAAAATACTCAAAAGAAAAACGCCACATGTGGCGTTTTTCTTTTGAGTATTTTTATGCGCGCTTCTTTTTTGCTCCCTTTGCTTTCAACATCACTTTTTTTGCTGCAAGACGTTTTGCTGTCTTGTGTGGGTGACGAGTAAACTTTTTTGGACTCACACTTGTCTTTCTTTTTGCCATGGTAATTTCAATAGATTAATTGATATGTATTTATTATACACAGATTTTTATTAAAAAGCTTGTACTTTTTAGAACTTTGACAGGAAAAGGACAATGGCGTAGTGTTGAGAAAAACAAAGCATATGAGAAATTCATTGTTAGGCCTCTTAGTAGGCATGCTCGCTACAGGGCTTTTTGTATATTTTTACGAGATTCCTAAGAGCAATAAATTGGCTGATGAAAAATACACAGCTGGTTGTAGGGTAAGTGACTCTACTGGAATGAAAAAGGGATACAGTCTGGGGTATGCCCAAGCAAAGCTTGAGCAAAAACAGGCAGAAGACAAACTTGCCGCTGAAAAAAAGGCAAAAGAAGATGCAAGGCACCATGCCTGGTTGCGCGCACAAAAAACACCAAAGCCAATCCAGAATTGGCATGTCTATGAAGGCAAAATCGCCGACCCGATTGAATGACTATAATAAAGCCATAAGTAAAAAAGCTTCGATTTTCGAAGCTTTTCTTTATATATGTTGTTCTGTTTCAAATAGTTGTTTATTGTTGAACGCTTTGCATTTTGGGTCAAATTTTGATAGTATTTTGTGGTTCGAGAGTTAACAAAAAAATATTCCCCTGTAGTTAGCGGTGGAGTGAGGAATGGGCTGGGACCCGTTCCGCAAGCCCTTGAGTATTCCGTAATCGGAAAGCGAAAGGTGTACAGCTCCTGTAAGGAGATCGACTGGACAGTCGATTGATCCGCTTCAACTTCAGAGGGAAAAAATATTCCCCTGTAGCTCAGCGGTAGAGCAATCGACTGTCAGTAAGGCAGCTTCCTAGAGAAATCTAGGTCGAAAACGAGGTGAACTCGGTGAAGCCCCCCCTAAAACTTTTGTTTACAAAAGTTCGGGCGACCAATTGTTATAATTGGTTTAGTCTATGATTTTATGGGTAATACCGAGCCAAGCTCTGATGCAAATCAGAGAAGGTGTAGAGACTATCCCCGCCCGAACGTACCTTTCTGGTACGGGCAGGCCTTTATGGGAGTACTCCGACATTCTGTCGGCGGAAGCGCCTCGCTCCTCAATCATGTAAATGATAGGAGATGATATAGTCCACCCCTTTAAGTAATTTTAGGACAAGTGTAATCGATTGGTCGCAGGTTCGATCCCTGCCGGGGGAGCCAGATAGGACTCAGCGAGTTCTAAAACCAAATTAAAGGGAGAAGAGACCGTAAAATATAGCTTTTCTCCATCAACGGTCGGGTTCTGAAGTAAATAATTCAGAAACGCTCTTTTTCCTGCTACGTCAGAACTGTTCTCGAAAATGGTTTTTGCACGACGTGCTACAGAAAGCACTGTGGCAACGGTCGTTTGGTAATCGTAGTCAGCTTTGCGGTGTTCAGAAAGTTCAACTTCCAAGAGCTGAAGCTTGTCGGAGAACTCTTGATGTTTTCTGTCATAAACGTCCTTAGTAATACTCTGGCTGAGATATGCTTCGAGTAATCGGTCATCTTTTATTTTGATTTGCTCATATTCATCGCGCACGCGGACAATCTGCGCCTTGTGATAAACAACCTCGGCCTCGGTATTTTTGCGAAGCTCATCAACAAGCCCAATCTGTGCTTCCTCTGTGATGCTCTCAAAACGCTCCAAAAGCTCGTACACGGGCTTCAGGAAGTGCTTCTCATTCACATACTCTCTACGACAAATCTTTTTGCCATTAGTGCAAGAACCGATATTATATTCTTTTCCACTCGGCTTGATTGTATGCTCGAATGTAATCGCGCAATCACATCTATGGCATTTCAATAGCCCACCAAAAATAAACTCTCGTGAAAGAGCTTTGTGTAGGTGCTGATTGCGCTTCTGCCGCACGTCTTGGCATCGCTCAAAAATATCGCGTGATATAAGGCGAGGATATTTGTGTTCCCAAGAGCCATACTTTTTCGATGTCGCAATACCGCAGTAAAAACTATCCTTCAGCATGTTCTCAATACAGCTTTTTGATAGTGTAAAACCATTCAAGCTACGCAAGCCCTCGTTGGTCATCTGTATTCGTATCGTCTCTAGGGAATAATTACCGGTAACATACAACTCAAACATCTTGCGGACAAGGTGCTCGCGGTCGGGGTCGAGAATAATATCCTTTCGCAGTCGCTTTTCGGCATCGAGTGAGACATTGAGATAGCCCAAGCGCACCTGTCCTGTCCACTCGCCATTTCTGCGCTTCTGTTCAAACGCACGGCGCACGTTATCGCCGATAGCATCGGAGTAGTATTTTGCCAAACCCAAACTCATACTGAATTGGAACTTTTCAACAGCAGACATTTGGCTGTTGACTACTTGGCCTTCGGATACGAAATGAAGCTCTATTTTTCCATCAAGAGCCATTTCGTAAAGTAAAGCAACACGCTTGTCGAATACGCTTCGTGAGAGGCGGTCTACTTTGTCGAAGCACACAGCAATTTTCTCTTTGCTTGCTTCCTCTTGGATGCGCTCGACAATCACATCAAACTCGTCGCGCTTGGTCTTGTATGCACTTTCCTCAAAGCTATACGCTTCGATAAGTACAAACCCTTTCTTTTCGCGGTATTTTTTTTGTCGCTCTGCTTGCGCAGGCAAAGAATTGCCTGCATCTTTTTGTTCTAGTGTTGATACTCGTCCGATTTCAATGCTTCTCATTTTGTTGGTTTGATTTTTCCGAGAACGATGTAGTAGAAAGCTCTGCGCATCACTTCAAAAATAATCAAAATTACTAAGTTGCCCCATACGAAAAGTTTGATGGCCTCAAAGTATGAGAATACCGGCTTAATATCGAACTGATGGCTGTGGTATGTTTCTAACCTATCAATAGCGTCGCTGACCGCTTCATTCACGGTTGCGTGGTTAGCTTCAGCAATATGGACTTCACTATTATATTTTTGCACCGCGCTGTTCGTATCGCTGATGGTCGGGTCGTCTTTTTGGACATCAGAAATTATTTGATACAAGGCAAGGTTTACTTGGCTTTGGTCGTTTACGCCTGAGCATTTAGACAAAATCGTTTTTACATCATATTCATTTGTCGGGTCGCTGTAAAAATCCTTATAATTTGTAAAATCAGTATTCGCTAACAAGAACAAATCGAGGTCTTTCAAACTGAAGCTTTTGTATCCTTCGGGAATAGTATTGTGGTAGTGCTGAATGTTGCATTGAACAATACTCTTCTCTTGATTTAGCTGTCTTGCGCCGCTTGAAAAACTGACTAAGTTGAAAACCAGTAGCACTGCCACAAAAACTAAAAGGAACAGCACTTTTAGGAGTCGATACCAAACTTTTGTATTCAAGTGGGTTATGGTTTTTGTTTCCATATTTATTTTGTTTTAACGCTATTGAGAAATCGGTCAAACTCCTTTTTGTCTATGCGGTAGTCACGACCGATTTTGAGCGCATGCAAGCGACCGGCTTTGATGTAACGGTAAATTGTCATGATGTTTATCTCTAGCATGTCGGCCAGTTCTTCAGCTTTATAGAATGGTTTATTTTTCATTTTCCTCATCATCGGTTAGCTCCATTAGTATACTTGACACTGATTTACAAGGCAACAACGCAGAGGACGATAGCAATACCTCTTGGCATGTATCGAGAAGCTCCTTGCTTATGATGCGGTCGTAGCAATGCTCATAGGAACCGTGGGCTTCCGAAGCAATAATACCGCAGTAAAACGGATTTGTGAGTACGCGCATAATTTGGCTTCTCGACAGCAACGCGCCATTCGGGTTGTCGGCTCTCATTTCTGGCATTTCTTTTTTGATAGCCGCAATCGGGTCAATACTAAAAAGGCACAGTTCAAACATTCTTTTAACCAAGTGGCTTTGCTCGGTATCAAGAATGATTTTTTTGCCCTTATAATCTGCCTCGTTCATGCGAGTATTGATATACCCGAAAGGCGCACGGCCTATAAGCTCGCCCCTCTTACGCTTCAACTCGAACGCGCGGCGCACGTTTTCGCTTATGGCATTTGAATAATACTTTGTTACCAATTTTTTCAAGTCATCTTGGAACGTTTCCGATGCACGATTTTTATTTGTTTCCATAATTTTGTATTTTGTAAGGTTTATAATTTACTAAAGCACTGTCGATTTGCGTGACCCAATCCCGAAGTTTGTTTTTCGTGATAAGCTCGCCTGCTGTCTGCATGTCTTTTGCAATCCTGTACCATGTCCGGTCGTGCGCCTTTTTCGTAACGATTGAGCGTAGCTCCCTCATTCCGTTTTCGTCCTTGCCGACAATGAAAAGTCCGAGGTAGTAAATCGCTCGTGTCGGTTTCAATTTCGGATTGGCAAGGTATAGCGTTCGCAAAATGTCCTTCTG
Organism: Candidatus Nomurabacteria bacterium; assembly: GCA_023267275.1. GTDB lineage: Bacteria > Patescibacteriota > Minisyncoccia > Phycocordibacterales > UBA9973 > CAITQP01. The sequence continues at coordinate 27,194 of JAHFNO010000011.1, forward strand.
AGTTAAGGAGATTGAAAAAAGTCCAAGATTGCGTTCCTTTATGAGTTTTTTCCAATAATCCAAAACCACTTTTTGAGCTATTTCTACTCTGAAAATATCTCGGAAGGTGGGATTTTTTGCATAGCCCAATTTTTCAAGCACACTGTTCATTTTTTGCTTTTGGCTCAGTCGAACCTCAAAGCGTATAATTTCGAGCATTTCTGATTTTTTCAATTCTCCAAACAAACTGCGCTGATACGGCGGTTGGTCTTTGTCTATCGCTCGTTTCTTGTCCTTGCCCAAGTCGGACACTTTGTCATAAATGACGAGTTGATGTGCAGTCGTATGAGCATACAAGCTCTGTCCGTCATTGATGTACCGCGAACGCGCAAAGTCGAACGTCTTGCGAAGATTGACCTTGTTCATTTCACTTATGAGGTGGCTCGCTGTATAGCCGTCTTCCAGTTTGATGTTCTTACCGAAATGCACTGCGCTCACTGATGCGTTTTGAAGTATGGGTTTGTTTACAACTATGCCCATCGTTTTCAATCTGTCCTGTAGGGTATCAATGACCTCCGAAAAATCTTTCTCTTCAAGCTCGTCGAGGTTGTTTAGAAAAAGCAATTTCGGCACGGAGAACTCGATGCGAACGTTGGCGTCCTTATAAAAGCCCTTGCGCTTATATCCGGTCAATCGAGGGAAATACAGTCCGCTGTCCAAATCCCTTTTTGAAGGATTTTTTACAAACTTGTCGTACTGTTCCGTCTTTGAATACAGGTTCCAAGACGGCACGCCCTGATTTGCCAAATCGAGTATCAGCATTTTATCTTTCGGTATAAGCAGGCAAATCGTATCAATCATCCGTCTTCTTTTTTAATGCGTTGATAACGTGCAGGGTCTTGTACCTTGTCCTCTTTCATAAGCCATGCGAATACGCCGACGAACCGCTCCCTTTCAACAAGGGAGCGGTCTTTTATTTCAAACGGCTTTTTCTGTTGTTCAGAATGTTCCTGCACATTTTGAGGTTACAGAACACTCTGCGCCACACAGGTCAATAAAAACGAGAGGGGCATTTTGGTCAAATGACAAAAAATAACCTTATTTTATAAGGTGAAAAATGTCCCTCTGTAACCTTGGTTGTTGAATTAAAACTTTACCCCTCTTTTGCGTGTATGCGCATCCGTAATTTCGATTTGTCCGGCGACCAATCAAAAGTGATGTATCCCTGCAAAGCCCTTATTTTCTGTAGCTCTTTTATCGCATGCGTGATTATTTTCCTCTTTTCATTTTGTGGGTCACTTTTTAGTCCGCTGTTCACGTTGTCTCTTCGGAGGGAGATGGCTGTGTATAACTTATCTATTCCTTGAAATGTCGGATTAAACGAAACATCAGTTGCTTTATTTTCAGGACTAAAAAGACATCGAGCAAGGCGATACTGCCGCGTATCAATCTGGCCAATTCGTATCCTCTCGCCTCGCGCGAAAAGCTGAAGGAAGCCGTGTTTCTTTTTTCGGTATTCAAAAGTTCCAAGCGTGATTTTCATGTTTGAAGGAACCGCATCGGCATGTGCGGTATTTTGCTCGGTTACGACTGAAGCCACATCGACCGTGTCGATTTTCTTTTCATTCAATTTGACCCTAAAAACAAAACCACGGTCGTACATATCAAACATCTCTGTCGCTCCATAGAAAAAACGTTCAATTTCCAAATAGCCCTCTTTTTCAAGCGCGAGTATGGCATGCACAAAAAGAAAAAGGTCGGCGGTCTTGCTGTCTTCGTTGTCGATGGCGAGCTTTACCACTTCACCTTTCAGGTCGCCGATATACTTCGGCTCAAAGTACGGATTGCTGATTTCCAGTTCCTCTCGTTGATATTCATCACGCTTTTGCGTAATGCACTCAACCAACAAATCCCTCTGTTTTTTGTGCCCGAAAAATTGTCGAGGAAGCGGTGTCGGCATGGTCTGGCCTTCAGATAAAAAATTACCTGTCAGTCCGACCTTGCTCATACCGTCGAGCTTGTCGCTCGCAAACAAGCCGAGATAGTCGGCGAGGTATGTGTCGAGCTTGCCTGTATTTTTCAGCACCAAGCTAAAATCCGCGTGCTCAAAAATCAGCTTGGCCAGTTCGGTTTGGCAGTCATCGGTAAACGGTATTTTTCTTGCCTTGTTGTGCTTATAGTAAATATCTAAAAACTTTTGTGAGTCAGCAGTATTCCATTTCCCATCGTCGCCCTCGACAACAAGCTTGTTTACGAGCGCGATAAAATCCGGCTCTGCTTCCTTGTTTAAAATCGCATCTTGATACGCTTTTACTGGATGGTGTTTGTGTCCGTTCCATTCGCACAAAAATCCGGCTTCTTCCAAGCTGTAGTACGTTCTGGCTTCAACGGAAAATCCTTTCGGGTCGAACAGTTTGCCGAGGTCGAGCAAGTACAAGAGAACGACCGGCGATTGTGCCTTTCGGCGTATGGCGTTAAGAGTTCGGTTTCGGAACTTTTCCAGTTCCGCTTTTACGGTGTCCGCATTTTCAGGAATGTGAAAAGTGTATTTGTTTTTCGGCTCGAACGCATCGCACGATTGGGTCGAAACGCGTCCATATTTTCGGAGTTGATACAAAATATATAGCTCTTTTTCGTCGAGATATTTTTTGCTTTCGTTTTTTATATCCAATCCTTCCATGAACCGAGTTTACTCTAGTTTACATATTACTTCAATCTTTGCTATGCTGTAAGCACAACCGAATATGTGCGCAGTAACCTAACCCGTCGAGCAATCGGCGGTATGGCGAAAGTGAGTCGTATAAGGCACAAAGAACCCAACATGTTGGGGTTGCCTTATACGCCGCATCTGGAAACGGGTGCGCAGGGTTTAATAGCCCTGACCTACGTGTTGGGTTTTTTGCGTCCCAAAACAGGATTTACAAATAGCATCGCAAAACAAAAAGTAGAGTATGGGAAAAGTAATCTTGGGAATTGTAGGAGTAATAGCCGTAATTGCCTTCATTGGAAATCTTGGTGGGTCATCGAGTCCGTCGAGTACAAGCACACCGGCTCCATCGACCAGTGTTGCCATTGGAGAAAATGGATACCTCCGAAACTCGGCAAATCCAATCATGGTTCCAATCAGCAAGTCGATTTTTGACGAGACGATGAAGCTCTCTGTCGCTGGCGATACCGCAGGCCTCGCTCGCATGGTAGTGGCAGGAGAAATCTTGATGGTCGATAACGGCACGCAAGTGAAAGTCATCGACAAAAACTTCGCTTCAACCGAGGTTCGGATTATGAGTGGCAAAAACTATGGAGAGTCCGGATGGGTTCCTATGGAGTTTGTTTCCAAAAATTAGCATTCGTATTCAAAAAATATGCGATACGGATTTATCCCTAATTTTTTAATACCATGAGCAAGAACATTGCAGTCGGAATACTCGCAGTAGCCGTCGTTGGCATATTTTCGCTCTCTGCATTCGCGCGACGTTCGCCGACGCTAGCCATATCCGCGCCAATCGACGGAATGTCCGTACAAGCCCCGAACATCGCCGTGTCGGGCGACGTGTCGCCACACAGCGCGTCCGTGACGGTAAATGGATTGGCGGTTTCCGTAAAAGGCGGTCATTTTAGCCAAAACCTGCCACTTTCGGCCGAGAAAAACCCTATCAGCGTCATCGCTACGAACGGCAAGAAAAGCGTGCGAGAGACGCTCACGGTGACGCGGATTTTTACGGAACAGGAAAAGGCAGATATGGCGGCGGCGAAAGCCAAGGCCGTAGCCGATGAGGTAGCGTATCAAAAAAGCCCTGCCGGAAAGCTCTGCAAAATGCTCGAAGCAGAGGGCAAGTTGAACGCTCGCGCCGATACACATGCCACGCGCGATGACTGCGAACGCGCCGCACGGGGCGATGTATGGATTGGCATGAATATATTTATGCTCTTCGCCGAGCGCGGTAGTAATCCAGACGCAGACAACAAATCGAACTACGGAGGCGGAAACCAGTACCAGTATTGTTGGTATGACATGTCGCCGGAATGTGTTTACTTGCAACCGAATAGTGATTTGATTAGCAGTTACAATTAACAAATAAAATATATGTTTGAAACAAAAACCATCGTGTGCACGAGATGTGAGCAGACCGGAACGGCCAAGACAAGAACAAAAGGCAATTTTCTGATTGAGCTTATCCTCTGGCTCTGCTTCTTTGTTCCGGGCATCATTTATTCCATCTGGCGCATATCGAGCCGCGAGAAAGTATGCCGAAACTGTGGCAGTACGGAAATCGTACCGGCCGACAGTCCGGCAGGCAAGAAAATCCTCGCGCGAGCGCACATTGGCGCAACCGCTCCGATTGAACCGGCAAAGAACGCGGCAACGCAGGTTGCGGAGCTATTCAAGCTCAAAGAACAGGGTGCTATTACGGAGGATGAGTTCAAGGCGCATAAGGCGAAATTGTTGAGCTAAAAAGTTTTCGATTTTTCGCCCTCCACACTGTTTTTCACACTGTTTTTCGAGTTTTTATCGAGTATTTTTGAGTAATGATATTTCCGGCCGCTTCGGTGATATTTTCGGTGTTTTCATTGTTTTTGTCATTGTTTTTTGAGAAAGTGCAGGCAGTGGCCGGAACGTTCGACCCTTCGTTTCTTTTAAGTATTTTGCCTAGTCCACATTTTACTTTTTTGGGTGTTTTTGACATCGGTTCCCTGTTTTTACCCTGTTCTTTTGATTTTTGACGCCATCGACCGGCTCGGTGCTTTTGCTAATTTTTTAATACCCCCCCACTGTTTTTTCCACTGTTTCCCTGCTTTTTACCTGCATTTTTATCAAGACCGCGAGTTTGGTCAATGTTCGACACGATAAGTTTTTCAACTGTTTACTTTACTATGCAGTACAAAAATTAGGTGATATAATCCGCACATATATGACTCCTGAAGAACAAGCTAAAAAAATCGAGGAAATCTACAACGAGGCCATCAAAAAAATGGAAGAGCTTGGTAAGGAAAGACGGGAAATAGTACGCGGATATATCAAGGAGCTTGAAGCTCAAAAAGCAGACGCAATTCGAGCGTCTCTTTTAGCAGACAACAAATAATATATATGGCAATGGAAAATGATGTACTCAAAAAAATTAGTGCGCTAGAAGAAAACAAGGATATTGCAGGGCTTGAGGACATCAAAATGACCGCTGAGGCGGGTTTCGAGGGTGACATCGCTGGCGCGGCCGAGCAAGCCATTGCCCGACTTACTGGCAAAGCGACCGAGGTAGCAAGCACTTCACCTGTTCAAGAAAGGCAGGTTGAAGACCTCGGTGGCTCAAAAGACGAAATCGAGAAGCGAACCGAGAATGTTGATACTCAAATCGAGCATGTCGAAACTGATACAATCAAAAAAATTGAGAAAGTAAAAAATCAATCCATAGAGGGCGAAAAAAAGACCGGCTTTGAGGCGTATTTTGATATATGGTCAGCTCACAGCGAAGGTAAAAATGTACCGGAATACACACAACAGGAAAAAAATACTATTGCTACGGATACTGTAAAAGAATTGCTCGCATACAAGGATAACGATTTGGCTAATACATCCACATACCTTCGGAGATTTAAGGAGCTTGGCATGGAACCAGACCCTAGTTTGGTCAAAGAGATTATTTACAAAAATGCCAATAAAGAACTTGAAAGAACGGACACGTATGGCTCTGGTTCGCCCGCTGAACGCGACACACGAATGTCTCAGCAAATGGCTGAATACTTGGGTACTGACCCTAGCATAAACTGGCGCGAAGAATTAAAAAAAGAGAAAGTAGAAAAAGAAGCGGGAAAAAATGAGAGCGCTAATTTGACACCTGAACAGATTGAATATAACAATTTGAAATCGGCCTATGAAGAAAAGAGAAATGCCTATCTTGTAGAAATCCAAAAACCGATTGACGAGACAAGAGCCGCGATTGAAAAAATCAAAGAAGAAAAAGGATATACAAAAGACCTTAAAAAGTTTGGTATGGATTTAAATACAAACGAGGCAAAAATCAACGTAGCTCTGTTTCGAGACAAGCCATCAGGACTTCGTAATCTGCAAAAACTCAAGGATGCTATACCGTCCGACTATAATGAGGTTTTTCGTCAATCCCTTGATGAGGGTATCAGCCGTTTTGGTAATTTGCCCGATAAAGACATCCAATATATGAATGATATATACCAACCGTTTCGGCTTGGCAAAAACCTACCGTTTGCGAGCGGAAAATGGGGAGAAGTTACTGGCGACAGCCAAGTTCAAACTGCTGAAAATAATTACAAGAACACCGCAAATGGCTTGGATGCGCTAAGACAAAAAATTGAGACCGACCCAGAGCTTGTAGGAAAGAACGCAACCCTCGAAACCCTATTGAAGGGAGCCGAGGTGCCTTACCGTGAACTCTCTGAAATGGAGAAAAAAATGAAAGAGGCCGAGCGTGCTTTAGCAAGCAAGACACAATCCTAACTCTAATTAAACCCTTTCACCTACTTGGGCGAGCGAGGAACACTATAAAAAGTTCAAGGAAAGTTCTGAATAAAAAAACAGCTCACGTTTATACGCGAGCTGTTTTGCCTTTCAATGAGGCAATCTTTAAATCCAAAAGCATAGCAGTGGGCGCTGATTGTGTGTATGCCAGCGCTTACTTACTTGTTGGGGTTTTCCTTTTTCTCCACCACTTCCACCAAAATCATTGACGTACCTGCTCCATGTAAAAACTGGAACGGTTGTCAGATTTGCAATTGCATATCCGGGTGTATCCTTTTGATGAGGAAATAGGGGTATGCACGGATAGAAGTTCGTTTTCATGGTGAATAAAACGAAGAGCATTGTGTGGATTAACCGGTATGTAATTACCGGAACCATTAGGACGAAAAGCAGTAATTTTTTCATTGTTTTTTATATTTATGTGAAAGAAGAAACTACTGATAGTATACACCATAATAACCTAATCTGTCAATGGTAGATTAAACCTTGATTTTTAAGGTTATTTTGCTCTATCGGCAGGAATTGCCAAGGATGGAAACAAACCTAGAATACCGCTAAATTGCAGGTCACTCTTGATACTTGCCCAATTTTGCGTACGGAACTTCTCGATTATAACGTTCTGAACTCGTCCGTCCGAGGGAGCAGAGTAGAAAAAACAGGCGAAATTTCGCTTGTTTTTTTGTTTAAGCTTTTGTTTACAAAGCAATTTTTAGGTTCGAACTTATCATCTTTCGACTTTGCCTTTTTTATACCTTCGATCAGCTTGTTTATAGCTTTCGTGTTGCAAATACTGAGTTCTTTCTCATCCCACACTAGGTTCGAACCAAGCTTGGCCAAGATAGTCCTTTTGGCCTGAACCGTACCTTTTTTCAAAGTTTCCGTAAGACAGAGAGTAAGATCGACGATCTCGTTCATTCTTGCATACCAATCGACATCGTCCTTCTCGCCCTCATTCACATGGTATTTTTTTTCTAACGCCTTCAGATCGAGTGCGTATTCTTCAGGGCTGACTTGCTCGTCGCGCAACATTTCGCGCAAGCGAGTTTTCTTATGATCAAACTCCGCGTTGTTTGACTCAATCATTTTCTTTTTAAAAATCTTGTCGTTGATCTCCTTCTCCTTTAGCTCCTCGATGTATTGCTTCGACCAGTTGGCTAGATCGACAGAAAAATTCAAATTTTCTTGAACAAAGTGAATGACCTTTTCCAATACCTTGTTTTCGGGAATTGACACATAGTCCAATTTCGACTTTTTCTTTTTTACGTTGTAATAGTGAACATACCCTAAATATTTAGGGTGCTGTAGTTGCGTAATCTCTCTACCGCACTGAGGACAGTGCGTTTTACTTCTATACGCAAACTTATGCTTGCAGTCACAGATAAGCTGATATTTCACGTCCTGCCCGATGAAATTACCCTCAGGAGAAGCTATAAAGCCGGAAAATATTGTTTTATGTTCCTGAGTTTTCGGTATATTGTTTCTGGCAATAATCATTTTAATTTTATTGTGTTGATCCTCTGTAATCAGCCGAGGCAGTTTTGGATCAAGTTCAAATCTCTCGCCCTTACTATCAAAGAAAAATCCTGCGTAAACTGGGTCTGGGAGCAATTCATAAATACGGGAGTGAGCAATGAAATGCCCACCAATTTTCTTTCGTTTTATCGTGTTTAATTTCAATTCATTAATAGCGTATTCATATATTTTCCCGGCCGAGTATGTACCTGTTAAAAACATATCAAGTAGAATTTTTATTTTAGGCAATCTCTCTTCGTCTACCATCCACCTGCGGTTTCCCTTTTCCTCAGTTCTATCATTCAAAAAACCCAGAGAAGAAATTCCGTGCGGCACACCAAGTCGAGCTTTCTTATCGTGGCCGCGCTTAACGTTTACTGAAAGTTCTTTAACAAATTGTTTTCCCTGGCTAAATTCGACAGACATGACGATCACGTTGTCCCAAGGATAGAACACTTTATCGTGCGTTATTATTGCCTTCAGGACACCTGAGGAAAGGAGATCAATGATTTGCCCACCCTCCGTCATATTTCGAGCGAGACGGTCGAGTTTCCAACAGACAATGCTATCAATCTCACCCTTGAGGATCATCGACATCATGCGCGAGAACTCGGGACGCTCGTTTTCGGTTTTTGCAGATTTTGCTTCTTTGAATACTTCCGTAAAAACAGGAAGCTTGTGGTACTCGGCCATTTTTGCCGCCGCGTCGATTTGTGAGTCGATCGAGAGCATCTGCTTGTCCTCCGCTTCGCTTGATTTACGATAGTAGCCGCCGGGGCGTAATTTTGTGAAATCTAATGGGTTCATATTATTGAAAAATTATTTTTTGATAAAAACACTGACACAGTAGCAAAAATGCTGCGACTAACGAACTTTTGTTGTTATACCAATCAAAAATACGGGTTCATCAGTTTTGGGAGAGCAGGAAACCCACAGCCCCCCAAACCCCCCAAAATACAGGGATATTTTCGGCTTCGATGCAGAAATCTTTTTCCGTTTTTTCTCGGGATTTCTTAGGTCTCACTCTAGAAACTCATAGCAATTTTATTAGCCGTAGTTTCCGTAATTTGTTATCCGCCAAGACCACTCTGCATAGCAACGGACAACACAATGGGTTCAGCTCCGTCTTCGCGAGGTTTCCCCACCCAATGATTTAATAGCTATACGAGAGCGGCTCATTGGTTCGCCAACCGTTATCTCTCGCGGGTAGGATCATTACTGATCCTGAATTGCCAACATCTATGCGGGCAATTCAGGATTTGCAATTTCCATTTTTAAATATTCGGCATGAATTGTGAGTAGAAGATTGCCGATCTCTTCAACTTCGCTGTCGAGTAAGTTGCGTTCAAAATCTTCTCCGTACTTGCGGAGAACATTTCTCAAATCTTCAATTGCGTTCTTGCTCAACTGCATATTTTTTTATGCAGTACCTTGCACAACTTGCAAAAAAACCCGCTATTTTGTTAGCAGGTATCTCACGCCTTTCGGCGACCCGCCAACAAAGCAGAGGGCTTTGAATGGTCAAGTTCGCGCGTTGAGACTACGCTGAACAAAAAAATAGACCGTAACCAAATTATGGTTGCGGTCTATTTTTCACTTAATATTGGAAAGTAGCACCGCCACGATAACGTGATGGGTCTGCTTTCAAACATTGAGTTGTTAGAAGGCCAAGAGTTCTGAAAAGGTACCTCAGTAAACATTGAATTGTTATATGCGAGGACTCAGCAAAAAATGCTGACATGAGTTCTGGTTGGGTATTCGTGCACGCTTACAAAGTACTACTACAACGTAGTATATTCCTTTCAACAAAAATTGCCACAGTCCAGAATAAGTCCGGGTGTGGATAAACTTTTATAAAAATGTTGGAATAGGCACTATATTCATCCTGCACTTTACTGTGGTTTTTCGACATTTCGCACAAGGAATATTCAATTTGAGCCTTATTTTTCAATGCAAATATCCTTGACATTTTAACAAAAATGGTATATAATGTAAGAAAGATTAGGAAATAACGGAGTGATCGAAAATTTCGATCTTTGCGCTATTTCTTAATCTTAAACACTTTTAAATAGATAATTATGAGCAAGTTAAATCCCGGGAACATCAGTTCCTCTACCGACGAAGGTCGTCGTTATTTTGTGAACGCAGATGGTACATCCACTGTTATCTGGCACCCAAATTCCCCATATCCTAGAAATATCTACGCTATGTTGGAAAGTGGTGGGTATATGGGAATGTCATTTGGCTTCACTGGCGGAACAAGTGGACACACCCTTAAAGGAGACGTGTTCACGCTGTACGTACCGTGTGAGATGGTTTTCAGGGAGGCATTGGTTCCACCGCGTGCGTTGTATGAGTCATCAACTTTTCTTTTCAACGAGGATTGTATTGATGATTTGAATGGAGTCCGCTATGACGACTATGTTAAGTTCCGTAAGGACACCTACAAACTTTTCCCCGGCAAAGGGCTGATGAAAAGAGGTGAGAAACTAACGTATGCTGAAATAGAGACACCTCAACGCTACAACGAGGGTGACATAGTATTAATTGTAGCTGCTCCTGATGAGGAAGGAGTCAAAATGGCGCAATCTATTATGTTACGGAAAGGAGAGACAGAAGTTGTTTTGCCAAGCACGAATATGCTCGACAACGACTGGGTGCCTACCGCTCCACTGGAAGAGATGCTTACATGGTTTCCCGAGAAAGAAGAATTTACGTTACAAATGCAGGGCGATGACTACGGGCTTGAGCAGAAAGAGTTAAACCCTCTTCCTGCCTATCTCGAAGGAAAGTGCATTAAAGCATTTGAGTACGTGAAAAAACCGTTTTCGGACTATGAGATTGTAGGTAAGAAGGCTCTGCCTTCACCCGTTTCTTAGGGAGAATAAGAAAAAAAGGTAGTAGCACAAATCCCTTTCGTAAACTTGTGCAAAAAATATTTAAAGGCCAGTTTCATTCATTTGGAACTGGTTCTTTTTTATGATTATTGACATAATCATTTTTATACTATATAATGTGGACGAGCAAGTTAAGAAATAGCAGAGCATTTGAAAAGACAAAAATTCAAATTTTTTGCTATTTCTTAACTAAAACAACTTTAAAATTTCACCTTTATGGACACGAACGATAAGAATGTATCGGCATTAATTAATGGGGCACTTACTTCTAACGGGAATAACAGCTACTGCTTCAAAAGCTCTGCAGTTAACCCCGGCCTCGGCATGGTACTTTGTTCACTTTCTGAATTTACTGCTGACAGAAAAATTGAAGTTACCAGCGAAAGATCGAAAGGAGAACTGAGAGGAGCACCTGTTATTCTGGCAACGTTCACTGTTGCGGAAGACAAGCTCGCTGCTTTCGAAGAAAAATACAAGGAGAAATAATCCCCTTGCAGCGAATATTAAGACCGGTTTCATTTATTTGAAACCGGTTCTTTTTTATTTACCCCAAAATCTTCGCCTTGTGCGCCTTGAACTCGTCCTCGGTAATAGCTCCATCCTGCTTCAGCTTGAATAACTCTGCAAGCTCACTCGCAGTGTTCTTGCTTGGTTCGGTCGTTTTGATTACTACCGCCGGTGCTGCATCTTTCGAGAGTGCCCACGACAAAGCGACGATCCAGCCGATGCACGTCCATCCTAGGAAAAAATTAACTACGAGAATTGAACTCGCGTTTTTCTTTTTGCGCGAGTACGCCGAGATCGAGGGAATAAAATATAAAATTATGAGTAAAAATATCAACATGGGGGTATTTTTTGTAAAAATTGGTAATAGTGGGCGGTCACGCGGGGCGACGCTTGCCCACGTTCGCCACACGTTGCGCCACGTGCCGACATTCTCGGCAGATCGGTATCATTTACCGATCAGGGCAATTTATACCCCACGTGCGCGAACATGGTGCGAGGGCTAGAGGCAGGAAGTCGCCGAACCGAGAGGATAGCTCTCAACTTTCGCTACGCCGGTCGAGTCGCTACAAGCGTACTCGCTGTTATCGCTGAGTGGCGCAGATGCCGCCCATGCCGATCCGTCTTTTGCCTCGTTGCAGACGTGCCTGTCCCTTCCGGCGATTTCTGCGCCACTGAGCAAGTGCAAGAAATCCGCATCGGAACACACGCCCTTGTAGGTCGCATCGTTACCGGTCGAAGAGTAATACAATTCGGCTTGTGCGCGAGCTGAAGACATTACGCCTTGGATTTTTGCATCCATCGCAGTGCTACGCGCGCTGTCCAAGCTGTCGGAAACGGCACTGCCGAGCGTGTCGGTAATGACGTGCTGTATCTGGTACGACTTGTATTCCATACCGATCAAAAATCCGATGAGTAAAAGCACAATCGAAAAAACAATTTTCCCTGTCTGCGTTGCAAAGAACTTGTCGCTGTCGCTTTGGTTCATACGTTTTACTTTTTTGTTGCTATTAGTAAATCCGAGGAACGGGCAACAAAGAACCCGTCACAGAGAGCGAGGGGTTTTAATCCCTCCATACACCTTTCGATGTACGGCCAACAACGACAGCCCCCGTATGACGGGTTCTTTATCGTTGTTGGTCTTTTTTCACCATACCGTCGATTGCTCGACGGGTTAGGCTACTCGTATTCAGTTGTGATTAAAGTATAGCATTTTGGATTCATCATTAAAACACATCTTTACTTAAGTGCTTATTTAAGAGAGAATGGCTTTATATAAGGCATCTATGGATTTTATAATTTCATTTTTTTGTAATAGCGATATACCTGTACTAGCCCACAATTCGGGACTAGCTTGCCTGACGATTTTGATTCCAGTTGCGATCGCCATTTTTACGAGTGAAAAAGATTTTCGTGAACTCGACAATCATGTAATCCTCGATCATGTGATTCGAGCGAAAGACCTTTTGCTTTATTCAGCCATGATATTCTTGCCATTCTTTTTTTGGCAAGACTCTTCTCTGCTGTGGCGAATCGCCGAACTACTCCTTTGGGCAAGAGGCATGTATCTCTTGTGCAAGAGCTTGTCTCTTTCGTATTGGTGGTTGAAAGGTAACAAGTTCGCATTGCGTTTCGACTACTTAAAAAGTCTCACCAACAAAAAAGACATGGAGGAATCATGGCGCTCGGTATGGGAAAGCGACAAGGTTAATTCGGCAAACGAAAAAGACTTCTTCGATATTTTTTCAAAGACTATAAATCAACTAATCACTCCTGACCATGAATGAGGAACTAAAAATAGCTTCAAAACTGCTCAGTGATTTCAGGAACTACGCCAGCAAGCGCTCCAGTTTTTTTATGTCTCACAATGCTCTTCCTCCAGTATTGGAATGGCATATACAGATATGGCGCAAAGAGGTCGGACTTCTTGGTCAAGGAGGCAACACTCTCGATCTTTGGTCTCTCTACAGTCAACTCGACAGAGAACTTGATTCTATTCTCGCTGACATTACTAACAGAGTTCTAACTGAGGCTACCATGGACTCGTTCATCTTTTTTGATGAGTTCAAGAAGCACATTGCGAAGTACAAGGACGAGAAGATCAAAGTCAAAGAGAACGACCATACCTATGCTCAGCATTTTCTAGGAAACTTTTTTAGAATCTTCTTTGAAAAAATTGAAGCTTCACCAGACAGACGAAACATCTGGGAACATTATTTCCCAGACAGCTTGAAAGTCCATTCAGCTACCGTGGTAACAGATACGCTACAACATGCGGTTCTTAACCAGTATTTGCCATGGGCAGGCGGTAGAATCGGTCGCACAAACGCAAAGAAAGAATATGACAGCTCTCTCGATGAGGTAACTGAAAATCTCTTCCCTGAGGTTGATCCTATTTTATGGGCAGAAATACTTACTTTTGTTTTTTCTCCCTACAACCCGAAAGATCGTTTGAAATATGTAATAGAACAGAGACCTCTTATTTTCGGGTCTTCAAGAATGACCATGTATAGTGGATACGTTGACGACAAAGAGGATTCTCAAAAGAAAGCAACGGAGTTTTTTCAGTCTGTAAGAGAATCAGAAAAAGACGAGACCCTAAAAATGTTAGATTCTTTCATTAAGATAATCCCACTTTTCCACCAGACATTTTCAAAGGAAAATCTGCTTGATCTGATTCGACAAAGCGAAGCGTTGACATATCCCGAAGATTCAGAAAATGAAGAAAGGAAGAAAACGCTTACTGAGGTCTTCAAAGAATTACTCGCCAAGCTCGAAAAGAGCGTTAAGCAATAAATCATATGCACCATCATCACATCTACGATTTTTTTAATAACGCTTCGGTCGCTGGAATCATCACTGTAGCCCTCGGAGGTCTAGCTGGTCTTTTCATCTACCGAAACCAGAAAGACATCGACCGACAGTATTCTGCTCAGGAGAAAGTCGGCGAAGCTCTCATGCTTCTGGTAGAGCATTGCAAGGTGGTAAATCAGTCCTTGCACCGCCTGACGAAAACCTTTGCTATGGTTGTAAAATCGAACGATAAGGAGCGCATGGATCGCTTCATGGACGAATCTTTACCTTACGAAACAAAGATATTTGTAGAGGCTCTCATGTATAAAATACCCGACGATATGAGCAAAATCGAAAGCATGATCGCTCTGTATTTCAATGATAATGAGTGCCTCAAAAATGCCCACAAAGAAATCTTCATCAAGCTCAAAGCTTGGCACGATTTCATCGGCGAAAACGGATTTGCTTCTGGTGCTTTTCCAATCACAAAACAAGTCCCCGATGTTCCTGAACTGTCTCTCGACGGTCTTACCGACTCAGTCAAAGAGTTTATTAGCATAATGAAGAGTCACTCCTAATGAATGACCGAATGTTTAATGAGAAAATGGTGAGCTGTAGAGCACTTCTACTTCTCCAGAATACAGCGATTACAAACATCCTTGAAAAGCGTCTTGTCTTTGAACGACTAGACGCGATCATAAAAGCAAATGAGCAATTAAAAGTCTACAATATATTCTGGGACTGGTATTTTTATAACTACATCGACTCACAAGTGATGGAACTTATGAGGATTTTGGATCAGGACGAATCTTCGAAAAACTTTACTCGCTTGCTCGACTCATTACTCAGCGGAGCGACTGTTGACGCGGGATTTTTCACAAGAATCCACGAAGCACTAAAAAGCGCTTCGGGCATGGCGAGTCCGATGTTTGATTCACTTGTACCATTACTTACCACTGCTGAAATAGAAGCAGACAAAACGCTTCTTGAAAGCGAGACGAATGTTGTTCTAGTCAGAAATTATAGAGACTGGAAAGTTGCCCACAACGATCCACAGAAATGGGAGAGGCTTGGACTCAACCTTGCAAAACTAAATGAGTGCATTGATCTTGTTCACGAGAAAGTCCGTCGCTACGAGCTTTTCCTAAATGGTAGTGGTTATCCTGATACTGGTCTGACCCCAACCATCACCTATGACTGGGAAGCTATTTTCAGAGTACCTTGGATAAATAGTTGATTTACATAAAAAATTAGACACAGTTTTTAGCTGTGTCTAATGATTCGCACGATATTCTCTTATGTTCTTTACTGTGCAGGTGCTCCTTTAATTTGTCTTACAAAATCAACAATGTCTTTCATTGCGCCAAACTCAGGATTTACGAATCCCGTAATCATGGTTTGCAAGTGACAAATAACAACAATAACACCAATTACGCCCATAGCCCAGAAAATGAAACAAAGGAATCCCCAAGCATTTACTGGCACAGTCGCTTTTGAATCTTCAACGTCCGTTACTTCTGAAACATCAATTTTTTTCCACTTCGCCGCCATGGTTGTTTTCCATGCAAGCCTTAATGAAATAATGCTAAAAATCAGAACGACAAGCCACATTATAGATTTTACTATCTGTTGCTGTACCAGAACTTTGTACACATGCTCGGCACCAACTTTCAGGGCTTGTGCCATGCCCTCTATCCCAGAACGAATGTCTTTATAGACAGAGCCAAAGCTGATCTGGGAAGAATCAGCGAGATTCTTGAATGCACTGTCAACACCGTGAAGTGCATTTTTTGCGTCACCCGCGACACCTTTTGTGATGTCAGTGACATTCTTTTTCATGTTGGTGTAAACATTACTGGTATCTTTCTGTGCCAGTGACAGTTGCGTGGACGCGAAAAATGCAAGCGTCAGTAAAAGGAGAATCTTTTTCATTTTCAAATACGTTTTTGTTTCTCACAGATATGCTGTGGCC
>JAHFNO010000012.1 GCA_023267275.1 Candidatus Nomurabacteria bacterium
CAATCACTTCCATCGGAATATGTGGCACCACTTCTACACATTTGCCTTTGTATTCCAGGTTGCGTTCCTTTTCGATCACACGCTGATACACACGACCAGTAGTCATGTAATTTGTACGAGAAAGATCAACGTTCAAGAAACGTTCGTAGTTGCCCATATCCTGATCGCATTCGTCGCCGTCATCGAGCACAAAACATTCACCATGCTCTGTTGGATTCATTGTCCCCGCATCAATGTTGATATACGGGTCAATCTTGATTGCCGTCATCTTCAAACCGCGATCTTGTAAAATTTTTGCGATCGAACTTGCTGTAATGCCCTTTCCTACCCCGGAGATAACACCTCCAACTACGAAAATATATTTTGGATTCTCTGCACTTTTTTTATTGAAAAACATAAGCTAGTTAGTAAATAGTAGTAAGTAGTAAGAAACAAACAATGTTGTGAGTCGTATGACTTTATAAACTTTATGAACTTTACAGACTTTAGACTCTCAGGTATTTTCGTGCGGCCAAGAAACTGGAAAGCATTCCAACTCCCACACCGAATACAAGCAAAATAATAATAAACTCGTATATATGTGTAAGGTAGTACGTAAACAAATTGATACCCTGGAAGAAGTCGGTCATATGTACTCCAAACCAGTATGTAACAGGAAGAAAGAGCAAAAGTGATAGCACGGTGGCTACTACGCCATAGAGCATGCCTTCGACGATAAATGGGCCTTGCACATGGGCACGTGAAGCTCCCACGAGTCGCATGACAGATATTTCTTCGCGCGCAAAGTAGATTGCAAGACGAACAGTGTTGAATGTAATAATAACGGAAAGAAAAATAAGGACGAGCATCAAGATAAATCCGAGTGAACGGCCTTTTTTCAAGATACTATTTACGGTATCGATTTCGGCTTTATTTTTGTTGTAGTCTACGTGGTCGATAATAGAAGATGTGCCTACACCAAGAGTGCTTGTGTCTTCAAAGAATTTTGAAATACTTTCGTATTGAGAAATATCTTTAGCCTTGATCTCCAAAAGTCCGCCGATTGGGTTTTGGTCGAGTTCATCGAGTGCCTGCAAAGTAGTCTGGTCGTTTGCATGGCGTTCGCGAAAATCAGCCAATGCATCTTTTTCTGTTACATAAGTAGTACTTGCCACTTCTGGAAGCGCATTGACCTGTGTTTGCAATGAAAGAATGGTCGGCTCATCTGCACCAGGAACAAAATAGACAGATACATCTACTTTGTTTTCAATATTGACGAGTGTAGTTTCAAGTACGTGTTCAAAAAATAACACACCACCAAGAACTGAAAGTGTGATAGTCATCACCAAAACAGAAGAGAGCGAAACAATTCCGCTTCTCATAAAACTGAGAAAACCTGTTCGAAACATTCTTTTGAGATTGACCATGGTCATATGTAGATAAGTGTAAAGTTAAAAGTTAAAAGTGTAAAGCAATAATCTACATCATATATTTTCCGTCCTTGTCATCACGAATCACTTTCCCTTTTTCGAGGGTAATAACACGTTTTCCGATAGAATCAATAACGCTACGATTGTGTGTTGTCAAAATGATAGTTGTACCGAGGTCATTTATTTTTTTCAAAATTTGCACGATTTCATGAGTATTGATTGGGTCAAGGTTCCCTGTCGGCTCATCGGCAATTATGACTTCAGGTTGATTGATGATGGCACGTGCAATAGCGAGACGTTGCTTTTCCCCACCAGAGAGTTGTCCAGGGAAATGTTCTCGCTTATCAAGCAATCCAACAAGATCGAGCACATGCGGAACGTCCGCTGCAATTTCTTCGTCAGATTTTCCTGATGCTTCCATTGCAAATGAGATATTCTCATACGCAGTTTTGTTGCCAAGCAATTTAAAATCCTGAAACACAGTACCAATGCGACGACGAAGTTCTGTGAGCTGGCGATTTTTCAATCGATTGACATCAAGAGACTCAAAAAAAACCGTACCTTCAGTGGGTGCCTCTTCCGCCAATATAAGTTTTATGAGTGTTGTTTTGCCTGCACCCGAATGCCCTACGATAGAAACAAACTCTCCCGAATTGATCGAGAGCGTAATATCCTCAAGAGCCATTGTGCTCTTCGGATATTGTTTTTTTACTCCATTAAAATAAATCATAATAGCAGGTTATAGGTGTTAGGTTATAGGGTATAGAAATGCAAACACATGAGCTATTATAGCATACAAAAAAAAGCAACGTTTTTGTATGCTATAAAACTAAAACTTATGATTTCAGTTCAGCGTTCACAAACATGTCGAGATCTCCCTCCTCCAAAACACCCTTTGTATCTGAGGTTTCTACGCCTGTGCGAAGGTCTTTGACGAGCTTGTATGGGTGCAAAACATAATTACGAATCTGATTTCCCCACTCAATCTCAGTGCCTTTGGTGCTCTGCATGCTTTCCACAAGACTTTTGTGCTCATCTTCGGCTTTCTTAAATAGTTTTCCGCGCAAAATTTCCATACCGCGCTCTCGATTTTGTTCTTGACTACGCTCCTCGCGAACAAGAATAGAAATACCGGTCGGCTTATGTAAAATACGCACCGCTGTTTCGCGCTTGTTTACGTTCTGTCCGCCTGGACCACCAGCTTTTGCAAAATCTACTTCTACGTCACCGTCAGAAAGTTCTGGCATAGCAGTCTTTGGAATCTTCGGAATTACTTCAACGAGCGCAAAACTGGTACTGCGCTTTCCTTTTGCATTGAATGGACTTGTACGAACAAGACGATGTACACCACTTTCATGCTTGAGTGTGCCATACACTCCCTTGCCTCCCACCTCAAATGAAATATTTTTGTATCCATTGTGTTCGTTTGTGTGTGAATGCAATACTTCATATGAAAAACCTCGACGATTGAAAAACTTCACATACATATCAAAAAGCATGCGTGCAAAATCTTCGGCATCATCACCTCCTGCGCCAGAAATGATAGTCATGATTGCGCCACCACGATCAAACGCTGCCGCACCTTCTTTTTTTTGTTTCAATTCACCAAGCTCGCGCACTATTCCCTGCGCCTTGTCCTTGTCAGACCAAAAATCCGCAGTTGTCATTGCGGTTTCGATTTCGGAAATACGAGAATCAAGATTTTGGTTTGAATCCATGAGCCACCTCCCGGGATTGAACCGGGGACCTACGGTTTACGATACCATCGCTCTACCAACTGAGCTAAGGTGGCTATTGTTATTTATTTTTAACAAACAATCTCGCTTCTTTTATTCTTTTACTTATCGGACGGTTACTCCTTCCATTCCCTTTATTAAGGGCGGAATATGTTGGAGTAAGAGAATCACAATTGGGGCAAAGCAAGCGTAGATTACTTTCTACATTATTTTTCCAATTGCCATCTATATGATCAGCCACAAGTGGAACTTTTCCTGTTTTCTCATTTATTTTTGACCATCCGCACAAACAACATTTATTACCAAATTTTTCGCGTAAATATATTTTAACACTTGTAGAAACTACTCCCGTATTCTGCAACCCTTGAATCTTTCCTTCTTTCCATTTTGCAATATACACTTTTCTTTGAAATGAAATTTGACAGACGTTACTGCAATACTTATAACCTGCGCGTGCAGGATCTTTACCACAAAATAAACAAGCTATCTTCGTTATTCTTTCATTAGACACCTATACAGTATATCCTAAAAACGAGCACTTTTAAAATAAGAAGTGGTCGTTTTTTTAATAAAACTAGTAATTCAAAAAGAACAAATTGAGCCGTTGTCCGGGATTGAACCGGAGACCTCGTTCTTCGCTTTCTACCTTAATTTCACTCAATGAGCTTATATAAGGGCTAGACTGTATCTTACGCATACCAATTCGGCTTAGCGTCCCTTGTCAGTCGTTCGGGCGAAATTACTCTCGCCACGGTCTTACCCATTTGCAGGGCTTTAACCGTAATTCGGGATTCGCGAGCAGGTTTCCCTACTTGTGGGCTATTCAATAACCAAGAACGTGCTCTACCAACTGAGCTACAACGGCTTTTACACTGAGTCCCGACGCTTTGGTCGGGATCCCGACTTTACGTCGGGGCTACAATGGCTGATGACTCATCGCATCCGTAGGGATGCAAAACAAAAACGTTAATTTTGTTCGCCCGATCGCTAAAACGATTTAGGGCTTATTACTCATTAGATGAACATGCGTATCATACAGTATTTTTGTGTTTTTTCAATCCGGTAGTAGATCTTTTTGATTCAACTTTGTTGCGTATCTTCGATACTTCAAAAAGTCTCACTACCGGATCAATCTTCCCCGAAGAATAAATATAACCATAATAATTCCAAAAGTCGTGAGGTAGAGCGGTAAAATAACTACTCCATAATTCCAGCGCGGAATGGCCGCTATCAACGACAATCCATTCCCTATGAGCAATAGTATCCAAGTAATTCCATCTTCAGATTCCGGATGAAAAAATGTTTTTCGTAATGTGGGAAGATAGGCAAAAAAATCTGCAATCAAACTAATAGTTATGGCATAAGCGGCATTTTTTGAAAGCACGTATACACCAATCGCACAAAGTGAAAAAATAAAGCAGAGCTTATCAAAAAGTGTAAATGTGTTTTTCCAAAACCGTACCGAGAGGACAGCAATAATTGTGGGCAATACAAAATTAAAAATGGCGAGTGGTAAAGTCTCTTTTACTCCGAGTTTTAAAGAAAAAAGTAGGACGAGTCCCCCAATCAACGACCACAAAACCCAACTCACCGGATGTGGTGTCGATTTTCCTTTTATAATCGAAATAATATATGGAATATATGCAGAACTAAAAATTACCGCTGACAAAATTCCTATTATTTGATAAAAACTCATGTCGTAAATGTAACACAAAAACCACGCGTACGCGTGGCTTTTGTGAACATGTGCAGTCGACGGGGCTCGGTCACTCTCATGGATATTTTATATTTACAAATAAAATATCGCACTCGCTCGACCCCCAATCGGACACTACGGACTAAAGTCCGGCTTCGCGTGTCCTCGGTTCGAGCCCCGCTCTGCGGTAAAACAGTAAAGCCCCAGCACTTTCGTGCTAGGGCTAAACTGTTTTATGCGCGGACTGGTGGATGAAGTGAGAACTGCGGTGATTACTGAACTTCTAGGAACTACTTAAAAAGGACGGCAATAAAAGCGGCAATAATCTCCAGACCAATTCCATAGAGAACGGGCTTAAGCGCGGGAGCATATTTCTTGAGCGTGCTCATGGACTTTTGCTCCTCTTTATTCATAGTAAAGGTCATTACCACAGCAATATATACTAACCCAACCGCTGCCCAAAGAAAGGCGGTATCAGAGAAATGATAACGCAGGGTGAGAGCGAGTTCGACAACAAAAAGCACCCAAGCAACAGCGGTCACTAGATTCGAATGTTTCTTCCCCATAGCACGCAGATTTCCAGCGAAAAGAATCGCCCCGACAACTGGACCAAGAAGTAACGTAAGCACAATAATCTTAGTCGTAGGATGCAACTTGCCCTCATACGGACTAACCACTGTTTCGTCTGTCATAGTATAAATAATCTACTACTTATGAATAATATATAAATTGTACCCCCCCCTATCAAACTTGTCAAAAAAACTCCAGTTCCACACCCCATGCACCCACAGAAAAACACCTATACAAGATAGGTGTTTTTCCAATGCGCGGCTGAAGGGTGCTGAAACTTACTATTTCAGTACACCTTTTGGATATATTTTTCGCCCGCTCAAAATCTATCTCAAAAGCTCGTCAGCACCCTTACGAAGACATCCCATGTCTTCTTAGTCCAGCACAGAAAAAAATGCCCGAAGGCGTTTTTTTCTTTTGCGCGGCTGAAGGGTGCTGACCCCTCGACCTCTCGCGTGACAGGCGAGTGCTCTACCGTTGAGCTACAGCCGCATTTTCTTATACTTTTCAAAAACAACCTTTTTCCTTAAAAGAAACAAGGTTGACTCCTGAACAGACCCATTATACATAAAATCATGCAATTTCAAAGAGTCATTGACACTATAACGAAGACACCAACAATTTTTGTCTTTACGCTGGGAAATGCTCCCGCTAGTAGAAACAGTTTCAGATAATTCAGTTTTTAATTTTTGTAAAAAAATTTTTGACCCTGAAGTAAACGCAACTGAAATAACCGTGGTTTTTGTTTTTCTTTCCTTGTGAATCTCTCCCACCCAGACACTTCCATCACCGTCAAAGTACCCTCTTACAAAATCAGAAAGATATTTTTTGGGGACACTTGGTAATGCCAAGCTATTTGTTTTTCGCTCATTGTAACCAAGATTACGTAAATCATCACACATTTTAATACTTCCCACTTGGAGTCTATACAAAGTCTTTTCCTTTCCTTTGCCAACCCGCACACCAATTGCATGGTCTGATTCAACAACTTTTTTAATTTCTATAAGTAGCTCTTTATCTGAAATTTGAATACTCCAAAACTGCCCTCCTCGCTTATTCACTGTAATATATCCATCTGCAGCAAAAAATCCTAGCACATATGCCATTTCCGATGTCCATTTTTTAAAAAAATCCTTATTAATTTTTTTTGAAGTAGTCACGAGGTAAGTATACCTCGTGACAGGAGAATACACTACCCGAAAAGTGTAGATAAAAAATGCTCTTTTAGAGCATTTTTTAATTTGTGTCGGCGGGAAGGATCGAACTTCCGACCTTGGGCTTATGAGTCCCACGCTCTAACCAACTGAGCTACGCCGACATGTGAGAAAAATATAGCATATTCTGGCTATTTTTCAACCAGCCATTGCTTTTTTTTAATTTTTTAGTAGAATGATTTTGCGTCAAGTTGACGCATTTTATTTGATTTTTAAATCATTTAACTTTGCATAAGTGTTTCCTTATACGCGGGGTAGAGAAGTGGTATCTCATAAGGCTCAATAGGGCTCACTTGCTAGTAATGGCTTGTGGAAAACATCTGTCAAATTCGGTGAAATCTTCCTGTAAAAAGATGACAACGCCGAGCCAAGCCTATCAGTATTTTTATTGATAGGAAGGTGTAGAGACTAGACGGCAGACTCCATTTTTTAAAAAATGGATGAAGGCATAGTCCAGACCATCAAATTTTTTGCAGTGAAAACTGTAGTGGTACGCATAACCTTAAGACTTCGGTTCGATTCCGGACCCCGCAACAATTACAAAAGATGCCCGAGCTTTGCTCGGGCATCTTTTGTTTTGTATTTTTGTTCTAATGTTTTTATGTTCCTTGTTCTCGTGATTTTACACAAACCCTAATTCTCGAAATACTACCTCGTACAATTGAATTGTTCGACGAGCAGAAACAGGTGTAATTTCATAATCAATCCCCTCGTGTGCAATTTTATTGCGCACAAGATGTGCTTCCCAAGCAGCTTGTATACTGCCGAGATCGCCGGGAGAAATGTTCTTCAGTTTATCGCCGATAGTTGCACCAGGGATATCTCGTGCTTCAAGCAAACTTTCCAGAATACTGTCTGCCTCGATAATGGCAAGTCGCCAGTCGGAATGATTTGGTGAATTGATGAGATTTTGCACGTGTTCCCAGCGCTCATTCTTTTTCTCTCCAGCATCCTGAATATATTTTGCCTGCACTTCGGCAATAGCGTGTTTCAAATGCTCGTGTTCATCAAAATTGATTTCAAACATGCGAACAAGAGCGTACAAAATCATTGCGATTCCATAAAACGAAAGAACGTACGAAACAAAATAAATCCATGAAGGTACTGTAAAATACGAAGCGTTGCCGTGAAGCAAATTTAAAATGCCGTCTAAGAAAGAAACGGTATTTTGTGGCGTTGGATTTAATACTGGCTGAGTGAAAAGGTTGTTCATAGGCATTAGGCACTAGGCTTTAGGCTTTAGCGAATTCTACTAGCGCCTAATTATCTAGCGCCTAGTTCTTCTATTGTAATACGCGCTCAAATTCTTTGCCAGCTTCAATGAGCATAGTATCACTCCCCTTTCCACCAATAAGCTGAAGTCCAAATGGCAAACCTATGTTATTTTTTCCGCATGGCATAGAAATTCCAGGAATTTCTGCAATATTAAGCGGCACAGTAAAAATATCTTCGAGGTACATCGATACAGGATCCTTGGTTTTTTCTCCGATTTTAAATGCTGGTGTTGGAGTAGTTGGTGTCAGAATGATGTCTACACCACCAGCTTGCACGTCAAAAGCAGTATCAAAATTTTTTCCGATTTCGCGACGAAGATTGCTTGCTTTTCGGTAATACGCATCATAATAACCATGTGAAAGCACATATGTTCCCAATAGAATACGACGGCGTGCTTCGCGCCCAAATCCTTGTCCACGAGTCTTCATATATACATCAGTAGTCGTCTTTCCAGGAACACGCAAGCCATAACGAATACCATCAAGACGTGTCAAATTTGAAGATACTTCGGCAAATTGAAGAATATAATAAACAGCAAGCGAATTCGAGAGCAATGGAATTTCAATATCAACAATTTCATGCCCTGCAGATCGTATTTTTTCAATCGTGTCATTGAAATTTTGCAAGAGCTCCTGGTCGATTCCCTCTCCACCTAGAAAACTCCGTGGAATGCCTATTTTGTATTTCGCATTTTGAGATTTGAGATTTGAGATTTGAGATTTGAGATCTCGAGACGTTGCATCCATGCTGTCTTTACCAGAAATTGCTTCGAGAAGAATTTCCGCATCACGAATTGTTTTTGTAATCGGACCAATTTGATCAAATGACGAAGTATCTGCAATAAGCCCGTAACGAGAAACTGTATCATACGTGGGCTTCATACCGATCACTCCGCAAAACGCTGCTGGCTGGCGAATTGATCCGCCTGTATCAGAGCCGAGTGCGGCAATTACCATACCTCCTGCCACGGCTGCAGCTGATCCGCCAGAAGTTCCTCCCGGTACACGAGTCTCATCAATTGGATTTTTAGTAGTGCCATATGCAGAATTCTCAGTAGAGCTTCCCATCGCAAATTCATCCATGTTTGTGCGACCAATAAAAATAGCACCTACTTTTTTGAGTTTTGCAATAACTGTTGCATCGTATATCGCAACATAATTCTCAAGTATCTTCGAACAAGCTCCAACTTTTTTTCCAGAAATCAAAATATTGTCTTTAACCGCAATAGGAATTCCGGTCAAAAGCGTGGCTGTTCCGTCTACAAAACGTTTTTGCGCACTATCAGCTTGCTCAAGTACATCGTCAAATACCTCACGAAAGATATTAAGTCGTTCATTGTCATTTTTAATATTCGAGAGACACGCTTCACACAATTGACGCACAGTAAAATCCCCTTGTACAAGGGCCTCATGTGTTTTTTCAATTGTCAGATTTTTTATATCTATCATATTGATTGTGTCATCCTGAACTTGATTCAGGATCCATTTTTTAGAAATTAAGATTTAGACATTATTCAAGATGACTAAAATTCTGGTTACAGAATTTTAGTTACTTTTACAAAACCATCTTGACTATCCGGAGCAGATGCGAGCATGCAAGTAGTATACGAACCAGTCACAGTTGTCACGATGTCTTCGCGCACTACATTACGAAATATTCCAGGGTCGTTTTCATTTGTTTCTACCTGTACCGTATTGATTTGATCAATATACCCAAGTATAGAAGTAAGATCATGAAGAAGAGATTCTTCTTCCTCTGGCGGTATATCAAGTTGTGCAAGCATGGCAAGGCGTTTTACATCTTTTATATCCATAACAGAGGCATTATACAGGAATTTTGCCGGTTTACGATATGTTGACAGTACTTATTTGTGTAGTAATATAAAGAAAAAAATACCATGGCAACGAAACTACAGTTATCGGAAGATTGGTATCTTCCCGATCGTACCCCGAAAGAAAATACAACATATTGCATTAAAACAGAGGTTGCTGCATTTCATTTTTATTGCCGTTCTGTTTTAGAAGCAAATGAAAATGAAACAATACTCTACGGTAAATTATTTGAAATAACCGAAAAAGAAACAGAACGTCATGATTATGGCTGGAGAATAATTGTCGTAAACAAGAAAGAACGAAAAGCCTTTAAACTTTTCCTTAAAGAAGAAATTCTGCCTCGAAACCTTGAAGGAGAAAATCGAAAAATCATCATCCCGTTTTTTAAGCTCGGAACACTCGCTCCTGAAAATTATCTATTTGTATAAGGTTGCCAATCGGCAACCTTTTTTCATAGCACCTGTGTCCGTACGAACACAGGTGCTATGAATATAGTCAATTTTGATTAAGCAATATAAGCCTATTTTCAACCCTTGACAAATAGCATTGATAGGTGTATAATATAAGTAAATTAAAGACTATTTGAAAATGGTTTTAGGTGGTTTTGGATTGTTCCCCCGAGGGGCTTTACGGCCTTTGTGGGGAATAATCCAAACTAAACAATTTTTAACCATCTAAAAAATAATATATGAAAATGAAATTCTGGATTCTGAACACAGGCGGAACATTAGGTATGATTCATGACCAATCTCAAGAGGGTCACCCACTTGTTCCCGCAAAATCAGCCTCTGAGCTAATGAATGGCATTGCATTGCCGGATGATGTAGAAGTAGTGCTTGTTGATTTTCCAAAGAGGCAAGACTCTACAAACGTAAGCCACTCTGACAGGGTTCTGATGGGAGAAATGATAGAGGCAGCCTATTTAAACTATGATGCTTTTATTATATTTCATGGAACTGACAGTCTGGCCGAGACAACATCATTCCTTGCTATGATGTTTAAGAATTCTCTACAAAAACCGTTATATGTTATTGGCGCACAAATGACAAAAGATGAACCAGGATCAGAGGTTAAGATGCAAATCGAAAATACTCTGAGAGCAGTGAAGGCTTTTGTTAGAAAAGGAATTGTGGGGGTTTATAATCTTTGTGTTACTGATGTGCTTTCAGGCGCAAGACTCGCAAAGAAAAACGAATCTGACTACAATGCTTTTCACACACCGGGTATGCACGCGGTAGCAAAAGCTTATCCGAATGTAATGCTGTTAAGCGGATTCCGTAATATGGATGCAAAAACCTTTGTACAAGGACTTCGTCTCGATAAGAAATTTGAGAGAGAAGTTGCAGCCATTCGTGTTTCTGTTGACACACCGCCGTGGGTGCTGGCAGACCTTGTTGAGAAAAAACGCCTAAAAGGTGTAATACTTCAATGTAAGGGAGCAGGTCAAATATCTGATGTAATTTGGGAAGACGGCGACAGGAAGTATTCCTGGATTGATGCAATCGAGTGGGCAACGAAGGCCGGCATACACGTCGGCATTATATCCCCCTTTGAGGATGGACGTGTAAATTTAGATCGCTATGAATTGGGTAAAAAAGTGAAAGCTGCCGGTGGCATAGGTCTTTCAAGTTTAACCCCTGATATGGGCGATGTTAAGTTCAGGATGGCCATCGCAATGCATCCTAACGATCCTGCTATGATCCAGAAATTCATTGAGACTGATATAATCGGGGAATTATTACCTGGTTACGAAGCTATATGAGTAATGGTATGTGCGAAATCGTTGAAGAAGGTGTCCTTTATAGGATGCCTTCTTTTTTATTTTAAGAGTTCGAGAAACTTTTTTTCATCGAGAATCGGCACGCCGAGTTTTTGAGCATCGTCATATTTACTGCCGGGGTTCTCTCCTGCTACTCTGCTTGTACAAATTCTTTGGCTAAATCTTTTATTAGTTGCTCATAAGCTTCATCATGCTTGCCACCTTGTCCCTGGTAACAAAGATGATCTCTCCTGAAAATTCCTTGCAAAACCAAAAGATTGTCTTCGATATCAAGAATAAAAACTACCCGAAAGCCCCCTGACTTTCCTGTTTTACGAGCTTTATCAGGTAATCGAGAAACCCAACACTCATAACTGGTATTCTGAAAGATTCTTACCTGGATATTGTGAGGCAAAAGAACATTCCTAAATTCTTCCAACGCTTTCTCATGATATTTATAGTTACTGTCTTCTACTCCTTCCTTTTTCCACCACTTATCGAAGCTGTCTGTACGTTGAACTTTCCATGTCATAAAATGAAGTATGAAATAAAACTACACGCAAACATAACTTTCCGAGAAAAATTCTATATCATCTGCATTTTTATAATCAAGAGGTTTGCTTGACTGTGAAAATACCCAAGGGGCTTCACTGTGAGTTTGAGCAATCATCTGATCAGTACTCCAATCTTTAAATGTCTCGCAAAGATAGCAAAGAAGTTTATTTTCATATTCATCGAAAACGGCCGGGTCATACTCCGAAAGTGCTTGAAAGCGATTTCTCTTTCCAAACTTAGAACTCTCATCTTCTGTTTGAATTATAAGATTATTTTTCTCAGCACTTTTTATAATTTTATCTTGCAAATCTGTTGCAAACGGTCCCATTGGAAGACGAATATATGTTTCTCCCGTCACACTCAATTTACGATCTCGGTAGGAAATAAAATCAAGATAGTAGAAAAGCTTGTTAAGCTTAGTTATGCCCAACTTTTCATTTCCGCACTTCGAAATAAAGTACAGTAATGCGTTTGTGTATTTTTCTTTTTTTATCGCCATATTTTAATTAATACAACTACTGAGAGATAAGAACTTCAACAAATCAGAGTAATCTTCCGCAGATAATCTGAAAATCAAGGGTTTTTTCAATACTCTTATAGTACCATATACAAAAACCTAGAGCAATTCAGTTGCTACTTCAATAATTCTAAAAATTTTTTCTCATCGAGAATCGGCACGCCGAGTTTTTGAGCATCGTCATATTTACTGCCGGGGTTCCCCCCTACAACGACGTAATCAGTATTTTTTGAAACAGCAGATGCTACTTTTCCGCCGAGTGCGAGAATTTTTTCCTTTGCTTCATCACGAGAAAGTGTCGGCATAGTACCGGTGAGTACAAAAATCTTGCCAGCAAGTTTGGTGCTTGGTTTTTGGTTTTTGGTTTTTGCGATACTAACCTGCTTCAATAAATCCGTTACAACTTTTTGGTTGTGTGTATCTTTGAAATAACGAATAATCGAATCTGCTACTCGTGGACCCACGCCGTTCATAGCTTCCAATTCTTCACGAGTAGCCTTTTGTAATTGAGAAAATGTACCAAAGTGATTTGCGAGATCACGTGCTGTCTCTTCCCCTACTTCGGCAATAGAGAGTCCAACAATAAATCGATCGAGTGGTTGTGTGCGAGCTTTTTCAATCGCCGCAAGCATGTTGTCCACCGATTTTTCTCCCATGCGAGGGAGTTCGAGCAAATCACCTTTTTTCAATGTAAAAATATCCGCTCGATTCGCAATGAGTCCGGCATCGAGTAACATATCCAAATTCTTTGGGCCGAGATGCTCAATATCGTAAGCGTGCTTACTCGTAAAATGATACAGTGTGCGACGATCTTTTGCAGGACAACGTTCATTACCACAATAAAGTGCAGCGGATTGTTCGTTGTTTTTTGTTCCAACTGTTTTCTTTGCGAGTGGCGTGCCACATTCAGGGCATTTTTTTGGCATGGAAAATGCCTTCGAATTTTTCGGACGAAGTTCTGTCAGTACTTGCACAATATCTGGAATAACATCGCCAGCCTTTTGCAAAATGACCGTATCTCCGACGCGCACATCAAGGCGTTTGATTTCATCTTCATTATGCAGTGTTGCGCGCGACACCATCGAGCCATACACAAGCACTGGTCGCAAATGCGCCACTGGAGTAACGACACCGGTACGTCCTACTTGCAGTGCAATGTCTTCTACGACAGTCGTGACCTGCTCGGCTGGAAACTTGAGCGCAATTCCCCAACGTGGAGCCTTCCCGGTATAGCCGAGTGCTTCTTGGTACTCTCGTTCAGTAATTTTTACTACCACGCCGTCAATCAAATAATCTTCTTTTTCTTTTTTTGCATGCCAGCTATTCCAAAAAGCGATTACTTCATCCATGGTTTTACATTGTTTGAAATGTGGATTGACGCGAAAACCGAGTTGCTGCAATTTTCGCAATTCGTCATCTTGATGATCTGGTACAGGAAAATTTGCGTCAGAAATATCATACACAAACACAGAAAGTTTTCGTTCTGCCACAATGCGCGGATCAAGCTGACGAATCGTTCCCGCTGTAATGTTGCGTGGGTTCATAAACAATTCCTCACCTTTTTTCTTTTGTTCCTTGTTCAGTTTTTCAAACTGACTCTTTGGCATATACGCCTCGCCTTCGGCAACCAAATTTACTTTTTCAGTAAGTGAAAGCGGAACCGCTTCAATCGTCTTCACATTTTCCGTGACATCTTCCCCTACTTTCCCATCGCCACGAGTGGCAGCAGTTTTCAATAACCCATTTTCATACGTAAATACAATTTTCAGTCCATCGATTTTCAATTCGGCTGTATAGGTTGGAGAAATTGGCTTGCCGTATTTTTCGGCAAGCATTTTTTTTACGCGAGTATCAAAGTCACGCATGTCTTCTTCAGAAAACGCATCGTTGAAAGACCACTGCGGAACGCTATGGTGGATCTTTTTAAATCCAGGAAGTGGAGCACCGGCTACGCGCTGACTTGGTGAATCAGGCGTAATCAATTCAGGAAATTCGCGCTCAATATCTACAAGCTCTTTTTTCAACGAATCAAGAGCCTCTTCTGAAATAAGGGACTCATTGAGCACATGATAGTGATATCGATATTTTTCAATCGCACTACGAAGTTTTTCGAGTCGTTTTTGGGCTTCGTTTTTGTTCATATGCTAATCCTATCACATACTAACATGCTGGTTCTAAATATTGTTCACTTCCATAAACAGTTGTACCTGTATCAGTTGTTATCCATGCTCGATAATATACAGGCGAGCAACCAGCAGAAAAATCAAAAGTTGTACCATAATATGTATCAGAATAAGAATCAGTATATGTGCCACTGGCACTACCATAATCAACTCCAACGGTCGTAATAGTTGATCCGCCAGTACCAGTAATTGTTCCGCCCATCGAAGTTGTGTTAGTCGTAACCCCAAGTACCCCTGCACCTCCTCCTGTTCCACTTCCCGAAGGATTCGGATAATGCAGACTGAGCGCACGTGTTACAACACGGGCTGTAGGAAACGTACTTGGAATACAATGATACGGATCAGGAGCAAGTATTATCTGATTGACATTGTAACCAACAGCGGAAATTTTTGTATTTGAAACACTTCCAACCATGTATGCCTTATCGACAGTGACCTCAACACACTGTTCGAAATTCGCAACACGAAATGTATATATTGGAGCACTTGCAGAAGAAATAGAAATAATGGGTCCATTACACGAAGGATCTGTACCAGACCCGCCAAATTGTCCTTGCTTGTCGAGATACAAACCACACTCGATACCAGTGTCTGCAGCAAAAAATGCCCTGTCAGAATCGTGAGCTTCGAGAGAAAAAACAATTTGTTTATAGGAAGTAGTGGTGATACCGATAGCAACGAGCAATAAAACACTTGTAAGTAATACTACAAAAAGCAATGCAACCCCTTCTTGTTTTTTTGCTCTAGTGTTTTTTTGTTCTCGTGTTTTCATGATTTTAGATATACCAATTATATACACTCTCTACCTGTTCAACGGTTTTTTGTACCGTTCCCTCCATCCAATGCACTGTTACCACGATTCTCATCTCATCTGCACTTATAGGTATGAGCATAATGTTACGACTAAACGCAGTTTGTGGCGTTCCAGGAAACCCAGCAATCATACTCGTATAGTATCCATGTGCCGGAATATAATATATTGGACAAAATCCATCACTCGACACCGTTGTACAATTGAGAATATTACTTGCTGAAGGATATGGATCAGAATTGGCATAGTTTGTTGCATCAATATCACACGGAGCTGTTGCCGTACATACACTCGCCGTCATCGCAGTGAATGCCGGCCATCCTACCGTACTCTCCGATCCAACCCCTGCATTTACCACCGCAGTATCACGCAAAGCTCGCATAAGTTCTACGCCTTCGTCGGCTAGATAATTGGCAACCATTTTATTGCGAGCAGAATGAATATTGAGATTGCCTTGTACTGAAACGGTAATCACACCAGCTACGGCAATCGAAAAAATCGTAAGCGCAATAAGCACCTCAACCAATGTAAAACCAGAGGAATGTAGTTTTTGATTTTTGATTGTATTATTTTTGCTTATTTTTTTCATTGTTCTTTATTCATTGTTCATTTGCTCTTTTGTTTTCATGTGCATTGTTCCTATTCGTATTCATTCGCAGATTCGCATCATTCGTATAATTAGCATGTTTATCTTCGTTACGAATCAAGTGCACGCAATGTTACCGTTGTTTGAATTGCAAAATCAGAACTGTTTGTTCCTGTTGTTACTGTTCCTGCGATGCGAATAACGACTGTTGGCTGACCAGTATCACCACCCGTACCTGTTGGTATTGCCCCACGTACAGTAAAGCCTGATCGAGTAGTATCAATAATTACTTCTGGGGGCGAAATACTATTTTCAATACTATAATTCAATCCCCCACTTACCGGATCTTCCTTTCTTCGTGAAATCGTATTATCAGAGGAAAAAGTATATTTCAACAATTTTCCCTGAAAATCATTCATGAGCAATTCAGCATTTCCAAGCGAGCAGTTTTGAGGAGTGACCATATCGGTTGTTACATCATACACATCAGGATCACCTTCGTTTTGACAACGAAGATTTGTACTGAGACGAATATTACGTGCCATTTCCTCCATGGTGAAATTGAGGCTATCCATCACTGTTCTTGTATTTTGATTTACTGCATGTTGTTGCATTGCACCAAGCACTGCATCCATACCAATAGTAATCACGATTGTAAAAATTGCCATCGCAATCATAACTTCAATCAATGTGAAGCCTTTTGAAGTCGCAATTCGTATATCACGCATCTCGTATCGTGAATACAGAACCCTATTTTGTTTTTTTGTTTGTGATGTATTCATTTTTTTGATACATGATTTAAGATACAAGAAACAAGATTATGAACACGTTGTTGCTGTGGGATTAAACGCTTTTGTTTCACAACCATTAAAAACTTGCACCTTGCCCAAATTGTTTATGATGAGTGTTTTTTGCAATACAGGATTGGCAGTGGAAGTAAGCTCGATATAGAGCTTTTCTACGACAGAATCTGGGGGTGATGCCAGCGTAATTGTACCACTATAATACCCGCTCATTACTGGTGCTGGCCACGGACGAGTGAAAACAATATTCGCGCTTGCCGCACCACATGTAGTAGGAGAACTTCCCCACCCCACACCACGCACACGGTAACAAATCTTACTGACATAATCTCCAGAATTGATTTTTGTCACCGATAAGCATTCATGACCCGGAGTTCCACAGCCGGTAATCGTTGCATCATCATAATACGAATTATGATTGAGGTCTGAAAAATAAATAAATTGTTTGTTGTCGCCACTTGCTCCGTCGCTTGAAAAATTGACTCCATAACTTGGCGCAACAGTATCGGATGTTCCAAGGAGTGTTGCGGAACTTAGGCCAGAAATCGCAGACTTTTGTGCTTCTACAATACGGAGAGCGATGTCTTGAGCAAGATTTTCCTGTTCAGTCCTTGCACTAAAACTGTTGAATTGAAAAAGAACAACGGAAGACATAATGGCAAAAATTGCGATTACAAAAACGATCTCGACCAGAGTAAATCCGGAGGAAAAAGGTGTTTGGTGTTTGGTATTTGGTGTTTGATTGAAAAAACTCATAGTATACGACTGAAAAGATTCATAATGCTGACAAAATCGATTGAGCAGAAAAAAGCAACGGCAGTTCCAATCACAAGAAACGGACCGAATGGAATTGCTGTCTGCATAGAAATTTTTCCCTTATGAAAAAGGGTGGTGACAAGAAGCAACAATATGCTCACTACCGCTCCAATCCAAAATGAAAGCAGAATTGCAGCTATCCCAGAAGAAAGTCCGAGCAAAAATCCGATACCCACCATGAGCTTTGCATCTCCGAGGCCCATCCAACGCCCTTTTGAAAAATACCAAAGGAGAACAAACGGTGCTGGTAAGAGTATTCCAGAAAGAATATTCCAAAGTGTTGGAAAATGAAGTACAATTGCATCACCAGAAATCATAAACAGACCCACAAATGCAATACTCAAAAAAAGCGAGACGAGCGGATCGGGCAAAATCTTGTGTCGCAAATCATATACTGAAAGTACAACAAGGGTGCAGAAAACAAATGCATAAAATGCAAACAGAATTGTAAACAGGAGTGGTGTACCAATGAGCAAATAGGAAAAACGGTAATAGAGAAGCACAAAAAGTATTCCAGTGATTGTCTCTACTATTGGATACTGCCAAGAAATGGGCGCATAACATACCGTGCACTTCCCCTTCTGTGTAATCCAGCTGCCGATTGGAATCATTGCTGTCCAATGCAATTGTTTTCCGCAAGAAAAGCACATTGAACGCCCACCGAGTGTGCGGCCGCTGTTGTACCGAAGAATAACTACGTTCAAAAAACTTCCAATGATGGCTCCAAAGAAAAATACAGTGATTGCAATTGCAGTATCAATAATTTGCATATGATTTTCTTATCAAATTGTACCATAGATATACTCAAACATTCTCTGTGAATGTGTAAAAAACAAAGCCCCGCAAATGCGGGGCTTTGTTTTTTACACACGAAGCTTAGTTACAAGTATATGCGGGTGAACCACCTGAACCCATATTAGAAAAAGCAGAAGTGATTGTCGTAGAACCAGTAATAGCTGGTCCTGATACTGGAGCAGCACCTGTGTAATCTACACAGTAAGAACCAGTAGTTGTTGAAGCAGCAAATGTCCATTTACCACTTGTAGAGGGGATTGATCCATCCCAAGTGTAGGCATATACAGTTCCTGTAGGAAGACCTGAAATCAAACTACGCAAACTATTGCTTGCAACGGTGTCTTGAAATAGATCAACGACAGGTGAAGTCGCAGCTGTGATAGCTGTAGCCGTAGGTGATGTAAATGTTGTAGTTGAAATAGTTCCTGAAGGAGTCCAAAGCTGTGCTTGTGCGCGCATCGATGAGAGCTGAGCAAGAGTCTTTGAATTGTTTGCCTTATCACGAGCAGATCCAAGTGATGTGAGCACGATTGTTGCCAAAATACCGATAATGGCGATTACGACAAGCAATTCAATGAGGGTAAAACCTTTTTGTGAATTTCGCATAGTAAAAATAAGTAATTAATAATAAAGCGACTAGCTATTTTGTAATGGTTGAATTATACCACCCGTAAACGATAAACCACAAGAACATGAAATCACAAGAACATAAAAACAATGGGACGGAAATTACTTCTTATTTTCATGTTTTATTGTTCTCGTGTTCTAGTGTTCTATTGAATACTTGATGCAATATTGTAAATCGGCACCAAAATCGACGTGAGAAGGACTCCTACGCCCAGACCGAGCACTACGATCATGACCGGTTCGATGAGTCCGACAAGTGTGTCTATGGCATCATCCACTTCACGCTTATAGAATTGTGCCGACATTTTCAAAATTGTTGAAAGTCCACCAGTCTCCTCACCCACTTTCACCATTTGCACCATGATCTGCGGAATACGATCAGTATGTTTGCCGAGTGAATCCGAAAGAGAACTACCGGCTTTTACATCTTCTGCGGCACCAAGCAATATCTGTTCAAAAATACGACTACCCACGATTTTTCCAGTAATTTCGATTGATCGCACAATAGAAATTCCAGATGAGAGCATTGTACTCATGTTGTCAGCAACACGCGAAAGATAGAGCTTCGTATACAAATTGCCAAGTACTGGTATGGCAAGTCGCGTACCATCTAAATATACTTTGCCTTTTTCGGTTTGTGATAAATAGTACACGTACATACCAGCGAATACCAAAATGATAAGAATGAAAATACCATAATCAACAAAGAAGTTGGAAATACCGATGACTACCTGCGTATACACTGGAACAATTTGTCCTGATGATTGAATGATTGCTGAAAGCTTTGGGATAACGAGTACAAACATCAGCGTCATCACCACAAAAAACACTCCAATGACGAATGCCGGATAGATAAGCGCATTTTTCGTCTTTGAATTCAATGCATACTGACGATCGAGATATTCGGCAAGATAGGAAAAAACTTGATTGAGCTTTCCTGATTCTTCACCAGCCTTTACCATGTTCACATAAAAATCTGAGAATACGGTCGGATGCTTTGCGAGTGCCCCAGAAATTGCCATACCTGCTTGCACGTCATCGGTAACCGTTACCAACTTGCGTTTGAGGAGTGCGTTCTCTGTATTTTCGGCAAGCATACTAAATGCTTTCAAGGCAGACACCTGTGCATCAAAGAGAATAGAAACCTGACGGGAAAGAATCACGATATCGCGTTGTGGAATATGCTCGAAAAGATCCATTTTAAAAATAGATTTCCTTTCCGCGTCATTGATCGAGACAACAATAAAACCTCGACGTTGCAATGCGGCAATCGCAAGATCCTTGTTCGGTGCGTCAATAACGCCTTCCTTCTTTTCGCCCGTACTGGTAACTGCTTTGTAGTTGAATGTCATAGCAAATGAGTATTAAGTATACGGTATATAGTATACAGTATGGAATACTTGTGTGCATCATATTTATGCACTGTGTGCATAATAAAAACCCGTCTCATTTTTTTGAGACGGGTTTGCAATTATCCTATACACACATTTTTTATTCTTCAGGTTCTTCCAAACCCAGCTTTAATACGAACTCATTGTACTTGAAGGGATAGCTTTTCATAGTCCATACCAACATATAAGCAAAGCTTATGATGATTGCTTTAGGTTTTATCATCAAAATGACACCTGTGATTAATTTTACGAAGTCAAAACCAATCAATATGGCATCATGCATACTAAGATATGTAAACTTTCCTAAGACAAAATGTATCGTCGAGTATAGTGACTCGAATGTTATACAGACGCCTAAAGCAAAATAACATATACCTGCAAAAGTTACTGAACGGGAATTTCTTGAAACATTTTTCATTACTGTTAGGAATTTGTTTTTGATGATGAAATATTTTTTCTTGCAATAAACTCAACAATACCTAAAGCCTCAAGCAAATTCTTGCGGCTAAAGATTCCATCACCTTTTTCTTTGACAGTAATATCCTCAAGAGGATACAACTCCCCAAACACCGCCAAACCAGAGGAAGCCCATTCATCATACTTAATGATTGCATCCCCGATACACTTGCTGCTATCGACCGTTTGTAAGAGTTCTACAAAATAGACCTCTCCATTTTGAGCCAAAGCCGCAAAGGCAGCGACATTCTTTTTTAAACCAACATGCAATCCCTGCAAGGTTACAGCATTTCTATATCCGCTTACAAATTGAAACAGAATAGTGTCTCCACATTGCAATCGAATAAAACCTACTGTCTTCTTTCCAATTTTCTTTTCGGAGAGAAGCCTGTTACCCTTTTTCAAAAAAGGATCATCTGCCCTGTGATTGATGAGATAAAATGTAACAATGAGTATCACTACAATACTGTAGAATCCTTTTAACGAATCTTTCATCTTGAACAATTTAACTTTACGTATCAAACAGTGACACGCAGCTGTCTTGTCAGTGTGTGGTAACAAGCAACCAAGAGAAATGCTTTTTCAAGCTTTGGACCGGCATTCACCACGACCTTGAGGATGTTTCTCAAATCACCCTATGGCTACTTTTAGGCAATAGTAGATCCCTTTTGTTTTACCACTCGGTGCAAATTCATTATCTGCACCTGTTCCAGTGGAGCAATAGTCACATCGTCAGCTCCCTTGTGGATGACAACATGAGAATACAATTCAACTTCCGGTGGAAATTCGAATGCCTCAACAATAGAATAAAATGGATCTGGATAATCTTGGGGTATCAAGGGTATTCCTTTAAATCCATTTTCTCCCCACAATTGCAGCCTGCAATCTTTAAATTCAGTACTGAATATATCAACACTCAAGTTGATATTGGGGGAAAATTTTACCCTTGTGCCAAATTTTTCTATGGCCTTGTAGCCGAATTTTTGTTCCTCCTTTTTGAGAAACAAATGCACCAGATAGGCATTCCCTGCCTGTGTCGGATTGTGCGTCTGACGCACTCTCTTCTTTAACTCTTTAACATTATTCATTTGTAAAAGATTGTGCCTAATTCTGTATATATGGAAAGGCGGAACCAAGAGGAAAGCTTTTTAAGCTTCTGGATGTCCCTCAAATCACCCAACTGCTATCAAGGAAGCAATGGAACCTGCCGGTATGATAACATATTTAATGCTGTTTGTCAATGTAAAAATAGCTTGTAAAATAAGGGTTTCTCGACAAATTAAAAGAATACATATACCATTAAGTTTATATGAAATTCACACCTGATACACATGTTTCAAAAGAAAATGAAACTCTCCTAAATCCGAATCTCAGGGTTCTGCCGGAGATTTCCGACAAAGAACGAGTTTTAAAACAATCAAAAACCGAACCGTTAAAATACGTGCTTGAGATAGAAAATGTGACGAACGCCGAAGAGCTTGTCGACAAGCTCGCACAATTTGAGACAAAGGCGGGATTTGAAGACATTTTTGCAAAACTGAAAAATTCCATTGATTTGAATAAAATAAAAGTTATGTTTAAAGATTTAAACGGATTAAGAATAAGTAGTGAAGGTTCATTACAAGGACCCACTTATGCCCAATATAGAAATGTCCACAAGACTATCTATATAGATAATGTATATGCCAATAGCGCGGAAATCGGAGATTTTTACATCACAGTCCTCCACGAACTCCTTCATGGAGTATTTCAAGGAGCGGATGTCGCCTCAGGAATGAATATCATATACGGTTTGACCAATATAAAAAATACACTTCGCAAACTGCCAATTCATAATAAATACCGTCATCTATATTCAACAGTTTTAAATAATGCATCCGAGGAAGACAAGAAAAAGCAATATGGTTTAACATCCGTCGATGAATTTATTGCCGAAGGATATTCGAATCCGAAATTTCAATCTTTCTTAAAAAGAGTTGAATTAAAAAATGGCAAGGATTTAAGGCATAAAATAACCGATTTGCTTTTGTCTGTCGCAACATTGAATGCAAGAATAATTTCCAAAGAAATTACCGAAAAAGACGCCTTCACTGCTTTTCAAAAGATTGACCTTGATTCATTGGATTTACTAGAAGATTTTGAAAAAAATATCGAAGCATACAAAAAGAAGGAGGCTCAAGATTAAAACTAAGCAGTTTACTGCTTAGTTTTAATTTTACGTATTGTTTTTATGATCTTTTTTTCTTATGATTCCCTGATTACATAAGCCGCTCGAGGGCTTTTGGATTCATTGAATACAAATATGCGGATTCCATCGTGATTTCGCCAGCGCGGACAAAGTCAAGAAGTGAGTGATTCATATCTACCATCCCCTGCTCCGTACCTGTTTCAATCACTACGTCTATTTCATGTGTACGTTTTTCGCGAATCAAATTTGCAACGGCGTTGTTGTTGATGAGGAGTTCATACGCAGGAACAAGCCCGCCAGTAATGCGCGGAATGAGTCGCTGTGAAAAAATACCAAGAAGCGATTCCGCGAGCTGTGAACGAATTTGATCTTGTTGTTCACTTGGAAATGAATCAATAATACGATCGATGGTTTGTGCAGCATTATTCGTATGGAGTGTAGAAAATACCAGGTGGCCTGTTTCTGCCGCGGTAACTGCGGTCGAGATTGTCTCTGGACTACGCATTTCTCCCACCATGATCACATTTACATCTTCACGAAATACCGAACGAAGTCCTGAGTGAAAATCTTTTGTATCAATCCCTACTTCACGCTGATCGATGATCGCATGCTTTTCTTCAAACACATATTCGATTGGATCCTCGATCGTCACAATATGCTCAGGACGCTCGTTGTTTATCAAATCAATCATTGCTGAGAGTGTCGTTGATTTCCCTTGTCCAACAGGACCAACAACAAGAAAGAATCCTTGCTTTTTGCGTGCAAATCCTGCAAGCGCTTCCGGCAAGCGAAGTTCGGCAAGCGTACGCACTTTAGGAATCACGCGGAGTGCAATACCCACTTTGCCCTTATGAAAAAAAGCATTTCCACGAAGACGTGTGGTACCTTTGTGTTCATACGCAAAATCCAATTCTTGATTTGTGACAAAAGCATCAAGCTTTGGCTTGTCGATCAAGACAGACAATATACCCATGATGTCTTCCTGCGTGAGTTTACTTTGATTCACAAGTGTGATGAGCGCCGTCGATACACGCATTGCTGGAAATCTATCAGCAGAAAGATGCAGATCGGATCCACCTTCTTTCAAAACAATATCGATGAGCGCATCAATGAGTTCTTGTGAATTTGCCATAGGCATTATTTTTTATTTTTAGAAATAATTGCTGAAACTTGAGTTACTACTTCTGCTGGAGTTGTCGAGGCTTTTACAATATATCCCACAGCACCAAGATCTTCGGCTTTTTTGATATCAGAATCAAGTCCACGATTTGAGAGCACAATGCGCATTGCATCTTTCGCTAGACTTTCTTCAATCATCTTTGCCATAAATTCAAATCCGTCCATTACCGGCATAACGATATCAAGCAGAATAAGATCTGGCTGGTATGTTTTGTCTGCACGCAACTTTTCAAGTGCAGCAACTGCACCAAGAGCCGTACTCACGTCAAAACCCGACTGACTGAATTTCAGTGCGTACATATCGAGCAGAAAACTATCATCGTCTACTATAAAAATTTTTTTCGGTTGCATACAATATTCTGTACTAAGCTAATATACTGACTCCAAAATTATACCATAGATAGGCCTACAAATTGTAAATCTCCTGAAATGGGATCTTTCCCTGCATACACTGCACAATGGCATTTTCACGCATGGTAAGAAAGCCCTTTTGGCGTACGAGTTTATACACATCGGCTTCGCCCGGCTTTTTCAGAATAAGCGCCTGCATATCTGCATCATTCTTGTACATTTCAAATATCGCCATACGACCTCGAGTACCGAGCGGGCATTCTGGTGACGGTACAGCTTCCGTAAACACACCATTCGGCAATTTTGCTTTGAATTCTGCCGGCAAATCAGCAAATTGTTTTTCCGCCATTTCTTTCAATGCTTCTTGATTTGGCGCGTCATGAAGCGATGCAGGACACGTGACGCGAACCAAACGTTGTGCCACGGAAAGAATCAGTGTTGGCGCAATAAGGTATGGATCGATTCCCATATCAATAAGACGTGGAACGACACCAATAGCATTGTTCGTATGCAGTGTGGAGAGCACGATATGTCCAGTAAGCGCAGCTTGAATTGCGAGCTGTGCTGTTTCCGCATCACGAATTTCTCCCACCATAATAATGTCTGGGTCCTGACGCAAAATACTACGGAGTCCTGACGCGAATGTGTAGCCGATTTCTGGTGTTACCTGCGACTGGTTCACATCGGGGATGTGATATTCCACTGGATCTTCCAAAGACACGATGTTGTACTTCTCGCGATCAAGCTCGTTGAGCAACGAATAGATAGTTGTTGATTTTCCGGAACCAGTCGGACCAGTAATCAAAATAAGTCCGTAGGGTTTTGCGAGTGCTTCACGAATGAGCGTAAGATGCTCGGGAGTCATGTTGAGTGAGTCGAGCGATTTCACGCCGTTGTCCACATCGAGAATACGCAACACAACTTTTTCTCCATAATACGAAGGAAGTGTTGAGACACGGAAATCGATTTTTTGATTGTTTATTTTTGCTGAGAATCCTCCGTCTTGTGGCTTACGCTTTTCATCAAGACGCATCTTTGCCAAAATTTTGATACGTGCCACAACACCAGCATATACCGTGATCGGCAGAATAAGTGACGTGTGCAAAATACCATCCACGCGAAAACGTACTTTTACTTTTTCACCAGTATTTTCGATATGAATGTCAGATGCACGTCCTTCTACTGCGTTGTTGAGAATAACCGCCACGATCTTGATGATTGGTGCTTCTTCCACAATGCGTTCTTCTTCACCGGGTTTCAATGCATTCTGTGGATTTTGCGATTCATCAATCGTAAGATCTTCAGCTTTTTCGATTGCAGTATCAAGCTCGGAAATCGCCTGATCTACGGTGCCGCCAAGACCCTTATACAGAGCAATGACTGAATCGAACACTCGTTCGGAAATAAGAAACAATTTATACGGTATTCCGCCGTGTTTTTCAGTGATAAATTGCAGTGCGTCGCCCGTCTGCATATCCTCTGGGTTTGTAATACCCACAATAAGTGCTCCTTCTTCTATTGCAAGCGGAACAAAGTGATAATGCATTGCGGCATCAAGCGGAATATATTTCAGCACATCAACTTTTATGGCCTTGGGGTCAACAGGTCGCGTTGGCAAATTGTAGAACGCACTTTTCGCAGCGAGCAGTGTATTTTCTGGTACACCATGCGCAATGAGAGATTTTTCAAGATTGCCTTCGTACTTTTCTTCAGCAACACGCAAAATATCCCCTACCTGATTTTCAGGTACCATTCCTTTTTGTACAAGTTCTTCGATGAATGTCATGAGTGAGTTATCAAGTTTGTAAAGTTCATAAAGTAAAAAGAAAATACAACACAGAAATAGCACAAAAAACTCCTTTCGACTTTATGAACTTTACAAACTTTCAACTGTCTTAAGTATATCACCTTGTCGAATAATTCAAAAAAGAAAAAGCGCAAACGGTACGTTTGCGCTTTTTCTTTTTTGAATTATTTCTTCAGTGCTGTTTTCCAACTCACTACGTTTCCAGAAAAGACAACTCCATTGATCGAGGTTCCTGCTTTTACGTAATATTGCGTATTCGGCTGAAGACCAGAAATTGTTTCGGTAAATGCTCCGGGATTCTGTTGTACCTTAGGTGTCGTCATTGTACCGAGCGCAGTCGTGGTTCCGTATTCAAACCAGCGAGTTACAGATTGCCCGCCAGTCATAAGCGTTCCATTGAGCGCCGTGCTCGTAGCTGTAATTGATGATGGACCACTCGTCGATACCTGTATCACCGAAGTATTTTGTGAATCAGCACCAATAGGAGCAAATGGATTTACACGGCCAGGATTTGTATCTTCTGGAATCGGTCGATTGAAATCTTGCAACACCGAAAATGATTTGCTCGACAAAATAGAATCATCAAGCTTGATCGATTGAATACTCAAGAGAAGAGTAAGAAAATCATTGCCAACCGTTCCTGAGCTTCCCACTGTCGCTGTTGGCGAAACAGCACTCTGATTTACCCCGAGACCCGAGGTTGTTTGCAGTGCTGGAACAGGTACAGTAATTTTCTTAAAAATAAGCTCATACCCAGCAACGAGTAATATCGCAATGATGATGAAAATGAGTATTTTTTTTACGATTGGATTTTTCATAATAGGAATTACGACTTAAGCCAGTAGGTGTTTAGTTTAATGGTATAGATTGTTCTACCAGAATTTGCAGACGAAGTATCTGCGGTAAAATTGATTGACTGAATATCAACCAAACGCAAACTCGATTCCATATCCTTGATGAGTTTCAAGAAATTGTCATATGTCGCTGCCACGGAAAATTCAAGGCTAAATGTTCCATAGTCATTTGCGGGAGCTGCTGGATTTGCCGGAGCATTCGATGTGCCTACTGCCCCACCAGTGGCATCATATTTGATCGAAGAAAGCGTGAGTCCGTATGTTTGTGCCATACGTTGAATATCGATAATGAGGCGAATATTGTCCGCGGTATCAGGAATCATCTTATTGAGGCGATCAAGTGAAGTCTGTGGAATGGCATTATATCGCTGTCCGAGAGTATCGCGCTCTTCCTGTAATTTTCGCGAATTCGTCAATGCAGATTCGTATTCTGCACTCTGCGCGCGCAATTGCTTTATTCTCTGATATGACGGGTTTGAAAACATCACAAAAGATGCGACAGAGATGATGAGCAAAATTGTAGGAATTATAAAACGCATATTATTGTTGCAAAATCATTGGACTAGTAGTGTCAGTTGAAGGAGGAATTTTTGCTCCGGTGG
This sequence comes from Candidatus Nomurabacteria bacterium, assembly GCA_023267275.1. Classification (GTDB taxonomy): domain Bacteria; phylum Patescibacteriota; class Minisyncoccia; order Phycocordibacterales; family UBA9973; genus CAITQP01. Next base: position 28,013 of record JAHFNO010000012.1, read on the forward strand.
TAGTTTGACCAGTAGCTGTGGTTGGATTCTGTGAATCGGTTGTTGCTGGTTGTGTTGCTTGTAGAATCCCCTGTTCTGAAATGAGTGAATCAACATGGTTGGTAAAGTGAACAAGATCTGGATCAACAGTAAAAACAAGATCAAAACCGACGATACCTGTTTTGTCATCGAGGGTAAGGTTGGAAAAAATTGGATTGTGAATGTTTTTGTTTTTAGCAAATTCATCAGACTGCAACGCAATCGAGCTATAATCGCGAGCCTTGCCATTGATACGCACAATGATTTGCCCATTCGCATCCGTCGGCATTCCGTATGAGAACTTTGTAAATTGAATACTCTTCAATGTTGTATCTTGTAATGTTGCAAAAATAGGAGAAACCGCAACGTGATTGTTGAGCAATTTATTTGCGTCAATCAAACGACGATCGAGTTTCTGTAATTGAGTGAGCAGTGTGGGTTCAAAAGCATTACGAGCTGCAACAAGAGATGTTTTATCCGTTGCAATATTTTTGTTCAAATTTGCCTCGTAAAAATACATGATGGCTGCAATGGCAAGCGCTCCAAAGAAAATGAGTGTGGCAATAAAAGTAAAAAGCGAAGTATGTGGTACTTCAACAGTACTCTCCACCGACAAAGGTTTTTTGGGTATAAATGATGTTTGGAAATTGGTGTCCATGAATTGGATTCAAGATGCGAGATTTAAGATACAAGGTATACGTGTACATTGTAATACAAAGCAACACAAGTTGAAAGCAAATACAGTGGAAAATCAAAGACCTAGTGTCTTTTTACTGTGTATTTTGCGAATTATAGAAATCAATAATTTCATCAGGAGAAAATGATTGACTATATTCAGCATTGCTACCCTCAAGTTTTTTTGTGATGTGAATTTTTTGTGTTACAGGATCCTTACTCGAGACAGAATACTGTACAAGTTCGCCGTTTTCTTTTACGGTAACAAGATTTCCTATTTGAATCTGATCAAATTTTTCAGATTGTTCGGTTGTATTTTTTTGTTCACGCTCGAGAAAAGTAGCTTCTTGCTCTTTTTGCGTAGCATTCTTCAATTCTTCCCCTCCAAATTTATACATTTCCATATTGATATTTTATCCAAGTTTACGCAGTGCTAATCCGAGCGCCACTGCAAATTCTGGTCCGGTCTCGGCGAGAACCTTCGCAATAAATTCTGGTACTTCTACTTTTTCAAACGGATTGCCATACACTACTTCAGTACGAAATACTTCCGCAGCGTGTGTTCGGAAACCTGGCAACAATGCGCCCGCTCCGGTGAGAATTACTTTACTGATCGGCTTATTGTATTTCTTTTCAAATGCTTGAATGACTCCTTGTGTTTCTTGCAAAATATAATCAGTAGAAAGTTTTGCGAGATCAGAAACAGCCTTGCCTTCTCCCCCGCCACCGAGTCCAATGTCACGCTTCATTGTTTCTGCTTGCGCAAATGGTACGCCGAGAGATTTTGCAATTGAGTTTGTAATATCTACAGAACCACGATTGACGATATGAAAATTGCGCACAATACCGTATTCAACAATGGAAAGCTTTGTGCGCGATGCACCAAAATCCATCATGAGCACAGCAGAGAGTTCGTGTGACAATGTTGAGCGAATTGCAGAAAATGCTTCGATTTCAAATACATCGGCTTCCAATCCAGAAGCTTTTGTAATGTCTTTGTATTTTGCAAGTGTTTCGTTGTGAATTGCAGCGACCAACACTTCAGACGTTTTTGGTGCGACAGCCTCTGTTCCCGCTTCGGCATAAAAACTTTCTTGTCGATGCGGTGTTACCCAATAATCGAGTGAGACTTCGTTGATTGGCACGGGAATATATTTGCGTGCCTCAGTCGGCACAATATTTGCGAGCTCGCTTTCGGCAACAGTGGCAGGAATATCAAGCAAAAAAACGAGCGATGCAGAAGAAGGAATCGAAACAGCTGCATCCTTGATTATAATCGAGCCTTCACGCAATGCGTCGTTGATGGCCTTTGTCAGCAATTCGTTTGAGAGGTTGGTTGTTGCTCCCACATCGAGATTGGCATATGGACCAAGCGCAAGAGTACTGTACGTTTCAAGTACAGCACGACCGCCCTTTTTTTTGAGTTGTACAAGCTTGATTGAAGAAGTACCGATATCCACGCCAACAGCCTGATCGACAGATCCAGCTCCGAGATTCGTAATAGCTCCCAAATTGAATGCTTGCATGATTTTTGTGAACAAATTAGCCATTAGTTATATCAGTATTTAGTATACGGTATACAGTACACAGTATACTCGCTTGATCACTTTTTACCAAGAAACACCTCCGAAACCGAAAAATATTGATATAAGCAGAGAAGTAATAGTACAACGAACAAGACCGAAACAAGACCTATCATAGCAATGATAATATTTCTTTTTGCATTTTTTGGATTATCTTGTTTTATATTCATTTTTTATTCGTAGCCATTCGTAGGTTCGTATCATTAGTTTTGCATACTTGTTCCCTTAGGATTTAGTCATTAGATATTAGACATTGTGTTTTTATCTTTCTGCCAATCCATACTGTGGTGCGCGAAGCGTCAACATCACATCCCACACCTTTGGATCTTCAAGTCCAAGCGCCCACGCAGAGAATCCGTACAATTTGTTTTCTGTTACAAGAGCGATTTTTCGCTGAAAACTCTTTTGGTCTTCATACCACGCAGTAAATTTCTTGTTACCACGGAAATAGGTTACAAAAGAAACGCCGAGCTCATCAGACCAACCCTTTTTTATGTACGATTTTGATTTCAAAACTTCTGCAACTGCAGGATATCCTCGAACATGGTCAATCGTACTAGTCTTATCACGCCAAATCCATGCATACGTTGGCACACCAAGTGAAACTTTTTCTGCAGGAATGCGTGCAAGCGTATAACCAAGAACAGTTTGTACAAATGGAATAGAAGCTACTGGACCTACCGAACGAGAATCGTCGTATGCCATCACTGAAACAAAGTCGGCCACGGCGCCAATCGCATGATAATCAAATGTGCCAGTCCAATTGTCCCACGAACCATCACCATAATCGGCTGGGTTGTCTGAATGCCGTGGAGCCATTGCTACTGAAAGTTGCAAGCCGGCAGCATGAAATTGTGGAACGCTTTTTGCCACAAATACTGAATACAAATCTTTGTCGCTCGCTTGCATGTGTTCGAAGTCGTATTGAAATCCAAGATACCCTTTGTCTTTGGCCTCAGCAATGAGCGCTGCGATGAGATTGTCTTGGGCAATCGTGTTCATCAAAAAATTGTGCATTCCACTCTGGCTGAAATTCTGATTGATGATGAGTGGCATCACTTGTGCCCCTGCATTGTGTGCAATTTTCAAAACTTCCGTGCTTGGCTCCCCCAAAAGCGTACCGTCTTCTTTTGCCGCATATATTTGTGGAGCAATAATATCCATCGAGTTGATATGCGTGCGCAGCGATGCGATTGCGGCTTTAGAATTTGTTACATAGAGCAAGGCATGCGGAGAAACCCCCGGCACCTGTGCCGTGGTCTGCGCAAAAACCGGTTGTGCTGAGAGTATGAGTGCAGAAAAAAATATGACGAATGCAATACGTGATACGAAAGATGATTGTAGAGTTCGTGTGTAACGTGAGTAAATGAATTTCATGACTGGATTCATTTATTGTATCATTCTTTTTTCCATTTTTTCCGAAAAAATGTGAATTCGCCTAGGTCTTGCCTAGGCGTCTAGGCAAGACCTAGGCGAATTTTGTTCATTGTTCATTGATTTTATGTCCTCTTGGCTTAATTGTGCTATAATAAATGTGTCGATTTTTTTAGTGGTTTTACTTAGAACACTACTATGCTCGGAGGACACTAATATTTTCGCCCAAAGGGACAGCTCACGCTGTCCCTTTGGTTTATCCGCTCGCACTTTTTTTATGACATCCAACCATCAAGCCATTCCAAAAATAACCTGTAGCGCCTGCGGAACAAGTCCAGTCAATCATCGACTCTTTTTTACGATGAGCATTGTCGACGACGTGCTTCATATCACAATGGGAACGCTCTTTGGATGGATTCGTGTTCCCCGCGAAGGTGTCATTGCAAATACTCTCTCCGCTGGACTCGTTGGATTTTTTCGATTGCTCGGCCTGGCACGCTTCACATCTGATAGTGCAAAAGTTGCGAGCGGTCGTTCTGAACTCATTTGGGAAGAAGCCAAGCGTCGCGGAATTGAAATGCAACAAATCATCATGTTTGGAAAACCGCTTGAACAATACCGCGCAAAGATTGGCAAAGGAAATACTGCGTGGGTGTATTTTCAAAGTATTCCCATTCCCTATTGGCTTCCACAAAAAGGCTACGATTGGGTAGACGACAAATTCAAACTCTCACATGTATTAGAGAGTCATGACATCCCCGCTCCAAAAGCACGCCGAGTATTTTCTTTTTCTGCTGCAAAAAAAGCGTTTGAATCACTCGACAAACCAGTCATCGTCAAACCACGTTCTGGCAGTCGCGGTCGTCACACCACAACAAATATTAAAACAGTTGAGGAGCTCGCATTCGCACACAAACTTGCTCGAGAAATTGCGCTCGATCTTGTCGTAGAAGAACATTTGTTTGGTGCCGTGTATCGGGCGACCGTGGTCAACAACAAACTTGTTGGATTTTTCTGTGCCGAACCACCTCGCATCATGGGTGATGGAATACACACCGTACAAGAATTGATTGAATTAAAAAATGCGAATCGTCCGGAAAAAATTTCTGCGATTCGCGTGAGCGATGACACACTCGCTTTCATTGCTCGAGCGGGATACACACTCGAAAGTGTCGTACCGAAAGATGTGATACTCGACCTCTCTGCCAAGACCGGAAGATTTTATGGTGGATACACACGCGAGATGCTTCCCGATGTACATCCAAAACTCCACGAATATTTCCGTCGTGCGGGTGAAGCTGTCGAAGCATCTATTGTTGGATTTGACTGCATCATCGGAGACCCAACTGCCGATCCAGACACACAAAAATGGGGCATCATCGAATGCAACTCGCTCCCCTTCATCGATCTCCACTATTACGCATACGAAGGCGCACCAAAAGATATTGCAAAAGACATCTGGGATTTGTGGGAAGAAAGAGCTAGGCGCTAGATTATTAGGCTCTAGGAAATACAACAAAACCCGCGGGTCGAGGGCGGGTTGTTGTGCTGTATATATTTTTCTTTTCAAAAAGTTAGTTTGTCTTGCCCATCATCTTTCTTACCATTCCACCAAGTTTTGAGGTGGCTGAGTCAATGATTTTTGTTGCAGTGATTGTAGTACCATTTATTGTACCGATAGCTACAATTCTATCTCCTATTTTCACATCAGCGATTGTTTCTGCTGTTTGTGCGTGATTGCCTTTTACAATCTGTGCAGCTGTTGCATCTACTGTGTATGTCGCATTTTTCATATCAGTGATGGTAATAGTATTTCCTGAGATTGCAGTGACGTGTCCAGCAAATACGGTGCGGTCAAAATATGACTTGTCTGTGATCATTTTTGCAGCAACGTTTGTTGTTGTTACTGTTCCACGAACGTTGAGCATATCACCAGTCTGAATGTTTGCGAGTGTTTCTGCTACGGGTTTGGTGGGATACTTTGCATTTGTTGCATCAACGGTATAGACAATGCCGGCTTTCGTTGTAAGCGTGATTGTTGATCCAACGATTGTGGTAACAGTTCCATTGATTGCGTGGAATCCTTTCATTCCCCCTTTCTTCATTTCACCTTTGCCATGCATTGATGATGGAGCAGTAGGATTTACTTGTGTGGTCGGTGCACTTTGCGCAAATGTTGCGAGTGGCAATGCTACGATAGATGCCACAATGAGTCCTTTTGTGATTGTTTTTGTATAAGTATTGTTCATTATTCTTTATATTGATTAATTTTATGCAGTGTTAAAATTCGACCTGCACAAATAATACGGATAGTTCACAACCTTTGGTGCATAAAATCGTACTCCCCTTTGTGTCATCCTTGATTCAGCAGAATCACCTCTTGGAGGCTACTTGATTCAGGATCCATGCTGTATAAAAATAGAATTTTGTAATTTTAAAGTATAAAATAAACGTATGTCATTTTTCTCAAATCGTAAAAAACTTTTCTCCCTCACACTTTGGGCACTCATCACTCTGTCTGGCGCACTTTTTGGCAAGACAGTTTATACAAATAAATTTGTTTTAGAGAGCAGTCGCGGAACACTCCCCTCAATATCGCTTCCGGCAAATACGTTGTCACTTTTTTCTGAACCTGAAACCGGAATCACTCCCGTACTCAACATGCTTGCAGGCGCACAAACATCGATTGATTTGATTATGTATGATTTTAAAGATATGGCGGTAGCAAAGGCGCTCGTGGCAAAGCACGCGGACGGCGTAGCCGTCCGCGTGCTCCTCGATCATGGCTACTACGGCAAACCAGACAAAAAGAATGACGATATGTTTGCCTACTTTCAGAAAAATGGCGTGCCTGTAGAGTGGACTCCGGCAACATTTGCCCTCACTCACCAAAAGACAATCGTTGTCGACAACACAAAGGCACTCATCATGACATTCAATCTCACGCCACAATATTACGCGACTGGACGCGACTTTGGTATTTTTGATGTCGATACAAAAGATGTTGCTGCGATAGAAAAAACATTTACTGCCGACTGGAACAAAGAACAAATCGGGCCACAATTCGGCGAGGATTTAGTCTGGAGCCCAAATGCAGAAAACGATTTGATTACGCTTATCGATAGTGCAAAAGAAAATCTCCTCGTCTACAACGAAGAGATGGCGGACCAAAAAATAATTACCGCACTCGAAGATGCGGCGAGTCGTGGCGTATCTGTGCAAGTAGTCATGACGAATGCCGGCAATTGGCGCACGGCATTTGTGGCACTGCGCAATGCAGGTGTTTCGATTCACACGTTTTCTGGATCGAAGTCGCTCTACATTCATGCAAAGATGATCATCGCCGACGAATCCTACGGATTCGTCGGCTCCCAAAATTTCTCCGCAAATTCCCTTCTCAAAAACCGCGAGCTCGGCATCTTCATCACCGACCCCACAATTCTTGGTTCACTCGAAAAAACATTTGCGCAAGATTACGCAAACGGAAAACCATTTTAGAAAGATTAGTTAAAAAAATATTTCTCGGCTTCTTCTTTACCAAAACAAATTTCAAAATCTTTTACGATTCCATGAATCAAGCCTTTCTTGAGCGAATCATGCAATGGAATCGTTACATGATAGGAAAAATTATCATTTTTTAACGTAAGACGAACATGACTCCCTGTGGTTCTTGCTACAATAAATCCATGAGATTCAAAAATCTTAACAACCTCTTTTCCGGAAAGTTGTTTTAATTTGTTCATATACTAGGCGAGTGCCGGCAAGGCAAAATTGACCATAATTGGAACAGGATTTGTATTTTTTTCAGTCTCTCCAAAATAGCACTCGGTTGCTTCTTTAATATTCTGAACAACTTCATCAAGTGTTTCGCCCTGTGTGTAAATAGAAAAACCAACGGCCTGAGCAGTATAACCACCTTCTTCGGCGTCCTGAATAAAAAATTGGAGTATTCTTGGCTTTTTCATGCTTTGCATTATACCATAATACTCACAAAAAAGAAAATTTAGAGTGTTGCAATGATCGCACCCATTACAAGTATTACAATAAGACTGCATCCTGCTTCAAACATCCAAAGCTTGTACGACTTCCCCATCCAGATAACTTCAATAGAACTCGACGTAACAAGAAATCCAACCCAAACCAAAAATCCACAAAGTAATCCATTCCAAAGTGCGGAACTACTCATGAGTGGCGAAGTAGACGCAAGAACGTACACCATTGCGAGCGCAAATGCAGTGACGAGATTGACTACAAAATTCCAAATCATCTGTCCGTACATATCGGACATTTTTTCATTGCCGGTCGGATGAATATTTGCCAAACGCATCCAAGTCTTCCCCAGGAGTGGACCGTGAAATAGAAAACCTAATACAAAAGCGACGATAGCCGCAACGAGCACTGGAAGAAAATGAATTGATATCATATGTTTTACAATCTAAGAATAATGGATTCATTGTAGCAAAATAATTATTTGAGTTTCATACATGAATAAATAACTTTGGAATCAATCCAACTATTAATTACATCGATGCTATTCTCTGGTCCACCACACCGATAGATTTCAATGAAAGGATCTTTATCTAAAATTAATGAATATAATTGATTGGGTGTTATCGAAGATGCAAGCATTCGGGAATATTGTGCGATTGTTAGATTAAGAAATGCTCCATCCGGACTTCCAGCGCCCGGCATTTTTCCAAGGAAATATCCATTATGAAGAGCTACGGGGTACTGATTAACTACATCAGACGGTGCGGGATAAGCAATTATTTTAGTTTTATCAGGAGACAAAACGACGGAAACGAATTTTTGATAATCAGTTTTTGTCTTATAAATAATAACTTGAGGTAATGCAGTAGAGTTCTGCTGTTTTGAAATTAAATCATCTGAAACCTGTGAGCTGGTTTGGTTATTTTGCTGATTACTCTCCGAAGTTACAATTGGAATATCGAGGGTCTTTTGCGATACTCGAGTATTATTTTTCCACACATAAAAACCAACTCCAATAATAAGAATTGCGATTGAAACGATAAATATTTTTTTCATAATTTTCATTATAGCGCAATCCTAAACTTTGGAGTAACAAGATCTTTATCTCTATTAAATCCCTACTGCGGAGACGGAGAGACCGCGAGTACGCTTTTCGGCTCCGAAATTTTTCTCGTCGCCACTCAAAAAATTTCTAGCCGCCGGATTGCCGACATGCCGTGCTCGGCGCGTAGACCGGCAATCCGTTCGAATCTCGCCCTCTCTCGCAACGACAAACCGAAAAAGTCCTAACTGACTTTTTCGGGTCGATTGCGGGCCACTCGGGATTCAAACTTTCGACTGCAAGCCATATAAGGGTATATTAGCACATTCGACTGCTCAAATTTTAGGCACTCGCGTCTACATCTCATTTTTGTAAATGGCATGAATGGCAACCAAAAACGCGGTTTCAGGCACCTTGCCATTCACAACAAAAAGTAAAGTGTAGACAGTTTGCCGAAAGTGTTGCCAAATTTTAACATCCGTGTCGTTTCGATCACCCGGGGATTGCGAATGCTAGCGAGCCGCATATAATTGAAATATGGAAGCGAAACAAATTTCTCTCCAAGTTAAAAGAGGCGGCGTAATCGAAATAGTCGGTCGATTTTTAAAGAACGCCTCGGACAAAATTTTCTCGCTATCCAAACCAAACAGTGCGCTGTATCTTAATGTCAGTTCCGCAGATACATTTTTCGACGGTGAAGACGGCGGTCTCGTCATGAACTTCAAAGTCGGAGAGCATATCAAAAATGAGGTCAGGAAAAATCCGGATTTTCTTCCAAAGGTAGTTAGCTCAACTGACATTCCATTTCTCTTCGAGAGAATGCAGGATCGTGAACGCGAGCAGTACGGAAAGTCATTCGCGGATATGAGTATCGATGAACTTCTTGCAAACGAAGAATTCGTCAGAGAGTTATTCACCGAAGCTCCTACTATGCGAGAACTTGCATGTGCTAGGATATAGAGGTGCGAAAGTGCTGTGCTCAAATTAAAGACAACCAGTTAGCCGACTACGTCTAGAACGTAACCCGCATAACTCGAATAAAAGCCTAAGTGCGTCAACTTTATGTTGGCATCCTAAGTCTTTCTGTCGAGAAATGCGGGCTTTTATTTTGTCTTCTTTATTAATTTAAGAACAAAAGTAATTGTCATGCCTAAAAAACAATCTCAGTCGCCCAAGCGACAAATCACCGATGCCGAAGCTACGGCAATCGGCAAGCATATTGAAAAGATTAAGAAAATAAATGTATCGCCAAAACTCGCGTGGCATACGGAACTCCGCAAGGTCAAAGACCTCGTTCCGTACGACAAGAATCCGCGCATCATTACCAAACTCGAAGAAGACAACATGGACAAGTCTCTCGACGAGAACGGCTACGTCGAACTCATTGCCATCAATACGAACAACGTCATCGTTGCAGGTCACAGAAGATGGGAGGCACTCATGCGCCTCGGTCGTGGCGAAGAAGACATCGAGGTACGCGTGCCGGATCGCATGCTCAGTAAAAAAGAATTCCGCGCGTATCTCCTCATTTCAAATCGCTCCGGCGGTGCATGGGACTGGACGCGCCTCGGTGCGGACTTCGATCTCGGTGAACTCTTGAATGCCGGATTCGACAGCATGGATTTGAGTCATATCTTCGACGACAACTTCCAAGTCGAAGATGACGCTTTCCATCTTGAAAAAGAAATCGAGGAAGCAAAGACGACGGATATCAAACTCGGAGATTTGTACCAATTTGGAAATCATTTCATGATCTGTGGAGACAGCACAAAATCGGAAACGGTTGCTAAGCTCGTCGGCTCAGCGAAGATGGATGTCATCAACATAGATTTTCCGTATAACATTGGCGTGGACTATTCCGCCGGAATCGGTGGCAAGCAGAACTACGGCGGACAAACGAATGATAAAAAATCAGATCCAGATTACCGCATATTTCTCGTAAGCATTCTCAAGAACGCGCTCTCGGTCGCACAGAAAGACTGCCATGTCTTCTCATGGCTAGATGAAAAGTACCTCGGTATGCTTCAGGAAATTTACAAAGAAATCGGAGTCGCGTTCAAACGTCTCTGCATCTGGGCGAAAGGACCCCACAACCCGACCCCTAAGATTGCCTTTAACAGGGCGGTCGAACTTTGTATGTATGGCATAATAGGTCGCCCGTTTCTTTCCGACAAGATCAAGAACTTGAATGAATTCCAGAACAAGGAAACAAGCACCGGTAATAGACTCATCGAGGACATTCTCGACATGTTCCAGATATGGATTGCGAAGCGACTGCCCGGAAGCGAATACGAGCATCCGACCATGAAGCCACCGTCCGTTTACGAAAAATCCATTAGGAGATGCAGTAAACCCGGCGATGCAATTCTCGACTTAACAGCAGGTTCCGGAAGCCTGATGGTCGCCGCCGAAGCTCTCAAGCGTCGCGCATACTTAGCAGAAATTGAACCAATTTTTTGCCAAGTAATCCTTAACAGATTTAAGAAAATATCCAATGAACCAATCAAAAAACTCAATTAAGCAGGGCGACATTTTTCGACTCGGCGATAGTATCGTTGCTTGCGGTGACTGTCGCGATATCGCGTTTGTTGCAAAAGTTGTAGGCAAACAAAAAATTAAGGCAGTGATCACAGATCCACCGTACGGTGTAAATCTTACTGACGGCAAAAAAGGTTTGAAACCGCTTCTCAAAAACAAAAGCATTGCGAATGATCACCTTCAAAGTGATGCCGAGTATGAGCAGTTCACTAAGGACTGGATCGCGGCAATCGTTCCGCATCTCGAACGCAAAAACGCTTGGTATATTTTCAACTGTGACAAGATGATATTCGCTCTTCGTAACGGCATGCTTTCTGCCGGAATGAAGTTCGCTCAACTACTCATCTGGGTAAAAACACAAGCAGTCGTCGGCAGACTCGACTATGCACCACAGCATGAACTCATTGCTTACGGTTGGCATGGCACGCATGAATTTCTCAAGTCAAAAGACAAGAGCGTCATTGTATTCCCAAGACCGAACAGGAGTCCGTTTCATCCAAGCACCAAGCCTGTCGGACTTGTGCGCCAGCTCATTCTCAACAGTACTCGTATCGGTGATGTTGTGTTTGATGGCTTTCTCGGCAGTGGTACTGCCGTTCTCGGATGTGAGCAGACGAAGCGCGTATGCATCGGCATCGACTGCGATCCTGAATATATCGCTACAACCATTATGCGTTGGGAACACCTTACTAACCTAACCGCACAAAAAATATGACGCGCGAAAAAACAATCGAAGACAGACAAAAGCAGATCCGCGAGGCGTTCGTTGAACAGCTCAAGCGAACGCCGGTCATAGAGCAGGCGTGCCAGAAAGTCGGAACATCCACCTCAACGGTCTGCCGTTGGCGACGCGAGGATAAGAAATGGAGCGCGGCGGTCGATGCCGCGCTCGCTGAAGGACGACTGTTCATGTCAGACATTGCGGAAACGCAGTTGTTCGCGCTCATTGCCAAGCAAGAGTTCAAGGCAATTGCGCTCTACCTCACCACGCACAACAAACGATACTCGAAAAAGCTTCAACTCTCTGGAACTGTTGAACATAAGGATGCACCGCTGACGAAAGAACAGCGCAGACAGATTCGCCACGCGCTCAAACTCTCCTCGCTTAAAAAATATGTCGAAAAAACGCAAAAGAAAAAAGAATAGCGACGACGAGATATTCGGAAAAATCCTGAAGGATCAGGCGTTCCGAAAAGCCATCGTCCGCGAGAGCTTCGAGTATTTCTTTCCGATATATTTCGCAAGCTACATGCAGTACGATGCCGCGCCGTTCCATAAGGAGATGTTCAACATCCTTGAGAACGAGAAAGACCACCACCTTGCAGTGTTTGTGGCTTTTCGCGGCTCGGCTAAGTCAACCATCATTGGTCTCGCATATGTACTATGGTCAATTCTCGGAACCCAAAACAAGCGGTTCATACTTTTGTGCGGACAGACCGAGCAGAAAACGCGAGCGTATTTGTCGCATATAAAGGAGCAGTTGCTTCATAATGAACTGTTGCGAAAAGACCTCGGACCCTTTGAGGAAGAACGCAACAGTCTCGGCAATGCGACAGCCATCATTCTCAAACAGATCGGTGCAAAAATTATGATCTGCTCCACGGGTCAGAGTATTCGCGGTATGCGTCACAATGAGCATCGCCCAGACCTGATCATCCTTGACGATATCGAGGACTTGGACTCAGTTAAAACGCATGAAGGTCGAGACAAGACTTACGACTGGATGACTGGCGAAGTCATTCCCGCCGGAAGTCATAAGACGCGCATTATTGCAGTCGGTAACTTGCTTCATGAAGACTCTGTACTCAGACGACTTCAGAGAAAGATACAAGCCGGAGAGCTTGAACTCATGGGTGGTATATACCGCGAGTACCCGATTGTCGACAAGGACGGTGTACCACTCTGGCCGGGCAAATATCCGGACGAACAGAGCCTCAAAGCCGAGCGTGAGAAAACCTTGGATGAGAGGTCTTGGCTACGTGAGTATATGCTCCAGATCGTTGCAGATGATGAACAGATCATCACGGACGATGACATTAAATACTACGACGAGCTTCCGAAAGAAAAGCCGAACTATATCTGCATCGGCGTTGACTTAGCAATCTCACAAAAAGCGAGTGCGGACTTTCCGGCTATCGTCGTGGTGTATGTTTACAATCGCGGTGATGACCTAAAAGTATATGTCCGTCCGTTTCCTTTTCATTCCAAGGTTGGTATCAAGGAATTACTTGAACATTTAAAAAATATTATTGCCGCTGAACGTATGCACCGAGTTCCGGTTAAGGTATTCATGGAGAACAACGGCATGCAGGATGCCATTGTCGAACTTGCGAAAGATGACAGCTATGGCATCATCGGTGTGCCGAGCGTTGCCGACAAAGCATCTCGATTGAGAGTCGCCGCAGTACCGATGAAGAAAGGTCAGGTGTTCTTTCCACATCACGGTTGCGGTGATCTCATCGAAGAACTCACCGGCTTCGGAAAAGAAAATCACGACGACCTTGCGGATGCTTTTTCGATTTCAATGATCCAGATTATTCAAAAGTATGGTAAAAAACAGGGACGGCTACTTGGTTAATTCGCAGGTAGTCTTCCTCCGTTTGCGAGACAATCAGCAACAGAATTGTATGCAGTAAAGTGAGTTGTTTGAGAATAGTAGCGCGTGCCTTTCGCATGACAGATACCAGTAGTGCTTTTCTTTACAGCAGGGTCAGTGGATGGTGCGGTCGTCTGGGTCGATTTTGTCTGAATGGTTTTTGTGGCAGGCTTCGGATTTTTCCATGCTTGGTATGCAACAGTCCAGTCCCCAGAGATGGCTTTTTGAGCATCAGTTAGTGATATCGCTCCAGAGCATACTTGTGAATGCAAGTAGTTTTCAAGCGTGTCTTTTACGCGTGCGCCGTTGTCGATGTTGTAGGCTTCGGGAAAGAGATTTGAAATATCATTCGAGCCGCCGAGTTCAAGCGAGATGATGTGATCGACTTCATAGTTTGAACGTGCGCTCCATGCAATACCGTATTCTTTAAATACTTTTTTCTTGGTGGCAGTGGTTACATCTCTGACTTTTTTAGTGTAGCCGGAAACGCAGACAATACTTGCATTGGTAGTGAGAACTGCACCCGGCGAACATGCGGTGTCGGGAGTCGCTCCGGCAACACAATGGCTCGTCTTGGTTTGAATGCCAAAGGTAGCCAAAGCAGGAGTTGCTCCGAATATGGATAGCACGAGTATTGAGATGGCTACGATTTTGGTCTTCATATTTTCTTTATCTTTTCTTGATATATATTTTAGATACTACCCTAGAATTTTCTTTTTACCAGCCTCGAACTCTTCGTGCGTGATGACTCCTTTTTCTTTGAGTGCATGGAGTTCAATGAGTTCATTCGAAGTACTTTTAACAGGCGTGTTTTTCTCAATGACGACTGCCACCGGAGCGTCATTTGTGGATGACCAAATGAGCGCGACGATCCATCCAATGACTGTCCAACCGAGAAAGAAGTTGAGCGTGAGGACAGCACTCTTGTTGCGTTTCTTTTTCCAATATGCGTTAACTGATGGAAGAAAATACAGAAAGAAAATGAATATTCCTAGTGCCATATATTACTTCTCGTAGAGAACGACAAATGAATCTGTTGCCGAGAAATCGCCTTGCTCGGGTGTGTGGATGGTTACAGTCGCTAGTCCGATATCATAATCGGAATTCGGATCTACTTGTATCTGCTCCTCAGGGATGCGAATCTTCGGAGAGAAATTGTAAACGATTTGGTTGGTATCGAAATGACCGGAGTAGACAAGTTTTGTCTTTTTGGAAAGCGGATCGCTTCCGGCGTAGAGCTTCACATCTGCCGAGATGGGCATCTTAGCAGTTGCATCACTTGAAATCATGTCGCCGTTGCTGTCGAGGTATCCGAATTTCCGTTTTGTATTGCATCAAAGTATTCTGTATTGTATGAAAGCAAAAAAAAATTTCTCGAATACAGAAGGAAGACAGAAATCAAATTTACATATTAAAAAAGCGTGGATGTA
>JAHFNO010000013.1 GCA_023267275.1 Candidatus Nomurabacteria bacterium
GGTGTTATCGACAAGCTCGCGATGGTGTTCGGACAAATGAACGAACCGCCAGGTGCTCGTGCTCGTGTTGCGCTTTCAGGTCTTACAATGGCGGAATATTTCCGTGACGAAGAAGGCAAGGACGTGCTCCTTTTCGTGGACAACATTTTCCGCTTCACGCAGGCAGGTTCTGAAGTGTCAGCACTTCTCGGACGTATTCCAAGTGCCGTGGGATACCAGCCAACACTCGCATCAGAAATGGGAAATTTGCAGGAACGCATTACTTCGACAGACAAAGGTTCAGTTACGTCAGTGCAAGCTGTGTATGTGCCAGCCGACGACCTCACCGACCCGGCTCCTGCAACAACATTTGCTCACCTCGACTCAACCGTGGTTTTGAACCGCTCACTTTCTGAGCTCGGTATTTACCCAGCTGTTGATCCGCTCGACTCATCCTCAACAATTCTTGATCCATACATCGTAGGTGAATCTCACTATCAAACAGCTCGTGATGTTCAGCGTGTTCTTCAGCGTTACAAAGATTTGCAGGACATCATTGCGATTCTTGGAATGGAAGAACTTTCTGCCGAAGACAAAGAGCTCGTCGTTCGCGCTCGTAAGATTCAGAAATTCCTTTCACAGCCATTCTTCGTTGCCGAACAATTTACCGGACGCAACGGTGAATATGTAAAACTCGAAGACACCATCCGCTCGTTCCGCGAAATTTTGGATGGAAAGCACGACGACAAACCCGAGACTGCGTTTTATATGAAAGGAAGTATTGATCAAGTTATTGCTGAGGTAAAATAAAAAAGCACATACAAAAGTAGTGCTTAATAAATAAGATGGTAGATAAATGTGGTTGCTAGCAAATTGAATAATAATATAATAAAGAAAAACAAAAAATTATTCTGAGAACTTCTCCTTTCAATTTTTTGTATATATTCAACAAGATCTGCTTCTGTTTTTATCCAACTGTATTTGTTTTTTAGCACAGCCATAAAAAATGTTTTTGTTAATAAGCAAAATACTTTAATTTATACAAAATGTCAACCAAACTCCTAAAACTTAAAATCGTCACCCCAGAACGTCTCATTCTTGAAGAGGAAGTTGAATCTGTAACTATTCCAACAGTAGAAGGGGAGATTGGCGTATTTCCAGGACACCTTGCGCTTATTTCTGCAATCAAAAGTGGAGATATTGTTGCAAAGAAAAATGGGGAAGATATTCCAATGGCAGTCTCTGGTGGCTTCGTTGAAATACG
Organism: Candidatus Nomurabacteria bacterium; assembly: GCA_023267275.1. Lineage (GTDB taxonomy): Bacteria > Patescibacteriota > Minisyncoccia > Phycocordibacterales > UBA9973 > CAITQP01. The sequence goes on from JAHFNO010000013.1 coordinate 1,244, forward strand.
TTCCGGATTTGTTAAGGACGGTCCTTTGCAGAGTGAGCACCGGGCTGAAAAGGACCGTCCTTCACAAACCGAAGTTGTAATTCTCGCCGATTTCGCCGAACATGTTGCAGAAATATCTCCTGACGCAATTGTAAAAGCAAAAGCACGTGCGGAAGAACTCATGAAGCAAAAACAAAATGGAGAAGTAGTAGACTTCGAACATTTTGAATCTGAACTCGAACGCTCACTCACAAGAGTTAGAATTGCAGATAAGTGGAAGAAACGGAAGTACAGAATGTAAATTGTATTTTTTCCTCCCCTTACTGAGGGGAGGATTAAGGTGGGGTGATTACACTTTGAATTACCCCTCGCCTTGATTACAAGACACTCCCCCTTGAAAATGGGGAGAGGAATCCACAACTTGTTGTAAAAAATCTTTGCAAAAATATAGTATGCAGGTATAATACTTGTATAAGTGGTCGACAAAAAAAGAAAGAGCCCTCGTTGCCTATCAGCGAAGGGCTTTTTCTTTTTCTCATTTTGTATTTTTATATAAAAAAATCCCCACACGATTGTGTGGGGAAGTGTTCGTTTTCGAACAGAATTCACTTTAGTTCATAAGATAGTCTAAGGGGCTGATTATTACTGCGCGTTGTATCTGTATGCAGCAATTCTTTTTGCTAAATGTTGTTTTACTATAGGGGATTTGTATCCCTGATGTTTGAGTACAACCCAACCATCAAATGTTACATATTGGCTCAAGCGAGGCAATGCCTTGCTTGTTTTGTACCAGTTAATATCGAAGCCGGTTGCAGATAAATTAAAGTCAACTGTAATCCCGGTTATAACTTGGGGCAACGTGAACCAGCTCGCTACTTGTTTGATTTCAATAATATAAGCGACAAAATCGCTCATATTTCTGTCTGGCTGTGTAAAGCCAGCATAGAAACCATTAATTGAAGAATCAAAAAACCATTGAGATGAATCTATCGTAAATTCATTCATAAACACCGTATCATACAGTGGTGTTGTCACTGTCGTTGTAGGTGTTACTACCGGCGATGTGCCATTGTTACTTGGTGTAGTTGGTTGCACGTTGTAGTTGTTTGTTGTTTTACAACTACCAAAAGTGAGGGCAATCAATACCCCTAAAATTGCGAACTTTTTCATGTTTCTCTGTTATTAAATTAGAAAGAATTTTCTAAAAATATTATACACTACATATACAAAAAAGTCAACTAATCTGCCAAAGCATGGTTGTGATACTATATATGCATATGGATCCGGTAGTAGAAAATGACATTGAAAGGATACATTAATTTAGATTTGAGGGTACAAGTGTCGAAATTTTTACTTACATAAATTAACAGGTATGACTGCTCTTTTAAGAGCTATGTCATTTCTCACTAACCGGATGGAAATCGTAAAATCAGATGGTGTAAAAGAGAAGTTTAGCGCAGATAAGTTTTGCCTTTCTATGCGCAAGGCGGGTGCTCCACGCGAGGTTGCCGACACAGTATGTAAAGCTGTTTCAAACAATATTCCTCCGAATGCATCGACGACTACTATCTTTCGCAAGGCGCTGAAATATTTGGTAAAAGAAAGTCCAGAAGTTGCTGCTCGATACAGTTTGCGACGTGCGATTGAAGCTCTTGGACCCGCAGGATTTGTGTTTGAACAATATTTTGAAACTGTTTTACAAGCGTATGATTTTACAACAAAACGGGATGTGATTTTGAAGGGCAAATGTGTTTCGCACGAGATCGACATCATTGCCGAAACAGGAAGCAAACGTTTTCTTGTGGAAGCAAAATATCACAACATTCCACGACTCAAAACGCATGTCGATGTCATTATGTATGCCGATGCGCGACTCATCGATGTGCTCGGCAACGAATCAGAATCAAACAAAAAGAAATTTGAATACGGTATGTGGGTGGTAACCAATACAAAGTTTACCGATACAGCAATAGAATATGCAAAATGTCGTGGTATCCGTCTCACCGGATGGAATTATCCGCGTGGTGCGAGCCTTGAAGATATTATTGCTGATAAAAAAATGTATCCGGTCACAATCCTACCATCGCTTCCAAAATTGTTATTACCAATACTCGCACAAAAAAATATTATTCTTGTGCAGGATTTGATTACATACGATATCGAAAGCATGATACGACAATTTGGTATTACACGAGAAGTAGCCGCAAAACTTATCAACGAAGTTTCCGCAATAATCGGACCAAAACAATAGAACATGAAAACACGGGAACATAAAAACAAAACCCAAGAAAATTCCGTTGGAATTTTATACGTGGTTGCCACTCCGATAGGTAATCTCGAAGACATTACACTCCGAGCTCTTCGTGTACTCAAGGAGGTGTCACTCGTGCTTTGTGAAGATACGCGTCATTCACGAATACTTCTTTCTCATTATGGTATTACCACGAAGACCGAGAGTTATCACGCACGGTCAGACGATGCAAAAATGCGTGGCATTGCAAATCGTCTTATTGAAGGTGAAAATCTTGCTCTTATTTCTGATGCGGGCACACCGCTCATTTCAGATCCTGGTTCACCACTCCTTATATATTTACGAGAAACACTTGGTGAAGATTTTCATGTTGTTCCGATTCCGGGAGTGAGCGCACTTACAACGGCACTTTCCGTAGTTCCTGTACCAAGTGGCAGATTTTCATTTATTGGTTTTATTCCACACAAAAAGGGAAGACAGACTGCCATCAAAGCCATGAAGGAGAGTGAAGATTCTGTTGTTTGTTACGAATCGTCACATCGCATTGTAAAACTCCTCAGTGAACTCGAAGAATTTTTCCCAGAAGCTCATGTTTGGATTGCTCGCGAACTCACAAAACAATTTGAGGAAATCAAAGAGGGAAGTCCTGCCGAATTAAAAGCACTCCTCGAATCAAAACCCGAAAAACAAAAAGGCGAATTTGTAGTTATAGTTTCAAAAAAGTAGTTTTTGCGTTATACTAGATGCATGCGTTACTTACACGAAAAACTTATTATCGGTGGCGGTATTTGGCTTGTTGTTTTGCCATACACAGGTCTTCCAAGTAGTTGGAAAACCGTACTTACTATTCTTACTGGACTCATGTTTTTGTACAGCGGTCTTTTGCAATACAAGAAAGTAAAAAATGCGAATCGAATGGAAGGAGTAGAGACAAAAACAGAAACGTTTACCGAAGTGATATAATACAATAATGCAGCTACCTCATAAAAAATATGTCTGGTATATCGGAGGTGCTTTTGTTGTGGCTTGCGCGATGTACTTTGTTGTACCGCATTTCTTTGGCGTGAGTTACAATCGCGCTGATGCTGATGTTGCAGCAAAAGTAGATGCAAAGACAGAAACGACGGCGCCTGTAGCACCGCTCGTGCTTGATACTGTCGCGTACGATGCAAAATTGCTCGCACTCGCAAATCTACCACCACCACTTCCTCCTACACCCGCAAAAGAGATTACAAACAAAGATGGAACAAAGACGGTCGTTCCAGCAAAAGTACCTGCGCCAATTGCTTACAAATGGCCAGTAAAAACCGTGTACCCGATTGCAGGAGCGCTTCTTCCATTCAATCGTATCGTTGCGTATTATGGCAATTTCTATTCCAAAGGCATGGGTGTACTTGGCCAATATCCGCCAGACGAGATGCTTCAGCGTTTGACGACTGAAGTTGAAAAATGGAAGGCTGCCGATCCTACCACTCCAGTGATTCCCGCTATCGACTATATTGCCGTGACTGCACAAGGAAGTCCTGGTGTAGCAAAAAAATATCGTTTACGAATGCCAGACTCAGAGATAGACAAGGCGCTTGTACTTGCCGACAAAATGCACGGCATTGTTATTCTTGAAATCCAACCAGGGCTTTCAACATTTCAAACAGAAATTCCCGAACTCGAAAAATATTTGAAAATGCCACAGGTGCATCTTGCAATGGATCCAGAATTTTCAATGAAGAGTGGAGCAAAACCAGGTACTGAAATCGGCACGATTGATGCTACTGATGCAAATTGGGCTGCACAATATCTTGCAAATCTTGTTCGTACCTACAATCTTCCACCAAAAATTTTGATTCTACATCGTTTTACTGCGCCGATGATTACCAACGCCAAAAGTATCAAACCATTGCCTGAAGTACAAATAGTAATGGATATGGACGGTTGGGGATCACCTGCAAAGAAGAACGGTACATACAAAAATGTTGTCGCACACGAGCCAGTACAATTTACTGGATTTAAGTTGTTCTACAAAAATGATTTGCGTGCACCATCTACGCGCATGCTCACCACGGCCGACATACTCAGTTTGACACCTCGTCCTTCTTTCATTCAATATCAATAAATAGGAGTTATCAACGTACAATTTTTATTGTTCGTTGATATACTTTATATATATGAAAACCAAAACAAAAATTTTATTTATCGCGGGCTCAGTGTTTGTGCTTGCGAGTGTTTTTGCTCTTGGTATGTACATTGGCTACGCACATCGTCCATACGAATCTCGCATCGGAAATGTTATAGACAAAGAAGTTCCTGCTGGAGATACTGCCGACTTCGAACCGTTCTGGAAAGTATGGAGCATTATTGATCAAGAGCACCCTGGTGCGGACAAGATTACCGCGCAACAGCGCGTGTACGGTGCTATCAAGGGATTGGTAAGCTCACTAGACGATCCATATTCTGTATATTTTCCTCCACAGGATTCAAAAGATTTTCACGATACAATCAATGGTAGTTTTGAAGGTATTGGAATGGAAGTAGGAATTAAAGACAAAATTCTTACTGTCATTGCTCCACTCAAAGATACGCCGTCTGAAAAAGCAGGTATCAAGGCTGGTGATAAAATCATCAAAATTGATACAACAAGCACAAATGATATGTCTGTCGATAAGGCAGTTCAACTTATTCGTGGCGTCGCTGGTACTATTGTGAAGCTTACAATTTTCCGCGATGGTGATACAAAGCCACGCGAGATTGCGGTTACGCGTGAAGTAATCAATATTCCTACACTCGATGCAAAGCTTCGACCGGACGGAGTATTTGATATTCAACTTTACAATTTTAGTGCCTCTTCCGCGAGTTTGATGTCACAAGCGTTGCATCAGTTTGCAAAAAGTGGATCGACAAAACTCATTATTGATTTGCGTGGAAATCCCGGAGGCTATCTTGATTCTGCTGTTGATATCGCAAGTTACTTCTTGCCTGAGGGTGACACGATTGTACAAGAAGATTTCGGTACAAACGGCGCTCCTCGACTCTATCGCAGTAAGGGATATGAATTGCTCAATTTAAAAAAAATAAAAGTGGCTGTGCTTGTCGACAAAGGTTCTGCTTCTGCATCTGAAATTCTTGCCGGTGCACTTTCTGAACACGGTGTGGCTCCACTTATCGGAGAAACTACTTATGGAAAAGGTTCGGTGCAAAAGGTGATGGACGTTACTGATAACACGACACTTAAGCTTACGATTGCAAAATGGCTCACTCCAAATGGTATCTCTATTTCTCTAAAAGGCCTGACTCCAACAATCCCTGTGGCTGTAACAGATCAAGATATTGCAAACAAAGCGGATCCTGTTCTCAATCGTGCACTAGAATATTTCAAAACAGGAAAATAGTTAGAATTAGGCTCTAGATAATTAGGCGCTAGGGATTGAGGGGTGGTGCATTTGTTGCATTGTGTCATCCTGAACTTGATTCAGGATCCATGACTTTTTTGTATTTTTCATATAATATGGAGGCATGAAAGTCATATTCATCAAAGACCTCAAAGGAGTAGGGTATAAGAACGATATCAAGGACCAGCCAGATGGCTACGCCCGCAATTTCTTGTTACCAAGGGGGTATGTAGTACCTGCCACTGCCGAGGCGATCAAAAAAGTTGAACGAGCTCAGAATGAAATCCGTGTTGAAAAGGAAGTCCAGACCGATCTCTTCAAGCGCAATCTAGAAGCTATCAATGGCGCTGGTGTCACCATCAAGGCAAAGACAAATGAGAAGGGACACCTTTTTAAAGCAATTCACGCAAAAGACATCGCTGATGCACTTAAAAAAGATTTACGCATTATCATCTCTTCAGAATATATAAAAGTAGTTGAACCAATAAAAGAAACAGGCACATTCACTATTGGTGTTGAAGCACTTGGAATGAAGGAATCAATTACTGTAAATATTATAAAGGCATAATATAACTAAAACAAAACCCGCACATCAGTGCGGGTTTTGTTAATTATTTTTTATCTGGGTACTCAGTGAATCCTGGTTCATCAGTAACACGCCAATTTAGTTTTAAAAAAATATTTTCGTGAAAACAATTTCTATCAGAAAATATTTGTTGTTGAGGTCTTGTTTTGTCTGTTGGATAGTCAAAATGAGTTGTAATCGCAATAACTTCATCCTGTATATCTTCTCCACAGAAACAGCAAACATAACCTCCGTGATTTTCTTTATTCATAATTTTTATTTAATCAACGTGAACGATTTTCTTCATTGAGTGTGTTCCGTCGAAGTGTGTCTTGCGCTTGTTTGCAAAAGAAACTTTTCCTTCTTTCATCGCAAAGATTGTGTGATCCTTTCCGAGAGCAACGTTGCGTCCTGCCATGATGACAGTACCACGCTGACGGATGATGATAGAACCAGCTTTGGTTTTCTCACCAGCATAGAGTTTTGTTCCAAGATATTTAGGATTTGAGTCCCGTAGGTTTCTCGCGGTTCCTCCCGCTTTTCGATGTGCCATGGTTTAGGGGTTAGGATTTAGGGTTTAGGGTTTAGTAATTCCCAGCCCAATACCTTTTAATACTATATAATAAACTTGCATGAGTATACCTGCTTTTGTAGAAAAAATCAAGACCTGGGCAGGGGAGAGGCGCACTACCCTTATTTTTATAGGTATTTTGACCCTTGTAGCTATCTCCTCTTTCTATCTCGGCTATATTGCCCGACTTGAGACCTCCGACAGTACCCCAGAAGCCCTAAAACCCTTTGAGAATAGCCTTTCAGTGTCCGAAGGAGACCAAGTCGCGGGGGCAGGAAATACCCCTACTTTGAGCGATTTAACCACTCCTCTGGGGGCTAGTTCAGGCTCATTTATAGCCTCAAAAAATGGCACAAAATACTACCCAGTAGCTTGTGCTTCGGCAAAACGAATCAAGGATGCCAACAAGGTTTTCTTTACCACAGCAAAAGATGCAGAAAAAGAAGGATACACTTTAGCTTCGGGATGTTAGAATATACTTATGGAACGATCATTGTTTGGAAGTACTATCATTCTTCTCTTCGTCGCAGCGTCGATGATTTTTTTATTGAAAACTCATTCTCTTCCGAGTTTTCTTCTTCCTTCTTCTACGAGCAATCCAGCGGTGATACAATTGCCTGCAATTCCAAAAAAGCCGGCAGTGGTACTGCCAGGAACAATTGAAAAAATCAGCAATCAAAAAGATATTGCTGTGCCGGCAGTACCAAGTGAGTATGTTCTCACACGCCTCGGAATAATCACAAAGACAAACAACGAACGCGATTCACGCGGAATCGCAAAACTCACCGAATCAAAACAACTCGATCTTTCAGCTCAAGCAAAAGCAGATGATATTCTCGTACGACATTATTTCGCACACGTTGCTCCCGATGGTAAAACAGTGAGTGATCTTGTTTCAACACAAGGCTACATGTATATAAAAATTGGAGAAAATTTGGCACTCGGAAATTTCACAAGTGATGCCGATGTGGTGACAGCATGGATGAATAGTCCCGGTCATCGAGCCAACATTCTCGATACTGCTTTTTCAAATATCGGCATTGGTGTGGCATATGGTATGTACAATGGTCACAATGTATACGTCGCAGTACAACATTTCGGACGTCCTCGTTCAGATTGTCCCGATATAAATTCTGATTTAAAAAAACAAGTCGTTGATGCAGAAAATTATTTGAACGAACTCGTTGCTTCATTGAAGGCTCAAAAGAGTGCCATCGACCAGGGGAGTGTGACCACCGATATCACAAGTGCTGTTACAAACTACAACAACGCGATTGCTTTGTATAAAAAATTCTACGCCGACACGATTGCGTTAAGTCAAAAATATAATGCAGAAGTATCTGCATTTAATGACTGTCTCAATTCTATAACAAAATAAACAACGAGCCTGGGGGGACATACGTTCTCAGACGTGTAAAGCCTTTTATAGTAAGTGTGGATAACTTTATGGTAACGTCGCACAATATATCTTTTACGACACTATATTATATATAATAAGCTTAATAACCAACGAAATCTCAAACAACTCTTTTAATCGAAAATTATTCTCGACTATAGTGTCGTAAAAGATAGTAATCATTTTCCAACATGATAGCTTTGCATAAGTGTACCCTTACACATCGGAAAATGATTACCGAATTCTTCCCCGTCATCTACACTGATGAATTTTTTTATTTTTTTAAAATTTTTTTTAACTTTAAATTTCAGATTTGGTTGTCCGTGTTAGATGACTAGTTTATCAGCTCAAAAAATCAAGGCACCTTAAAACGCATTTTAGAGCCTCGAATTTTGGTATTTTGGGTTGTAATTGTGTCATTCCGGACTTGATCCGGAATCCATTCATTTTAAAAATTTATAAATATTAGGGGACTGACTTCCCTATTTTTTGCAAAAAAATAAACCCCATTTAACAATGGGGTCTTTAGAATATAAACAATTCATTTAATTTATTACCACTAACGGAACCTCTGAGTAATTTCAATTTTACCTTTTTGCCTATTTCGGTTGTACAGCTCAACGAATAGTTGGATGTATTCCTCGACACGGAGAGATTTTGCTCGGCTGAGAGATATTATCGGAAATTTCTCCATCTTTGTAATCATGAACGCATGATCATAATCAAGCGTATTTAGGAGGATTAGTATCGCCTCCACACAATTACGTGATTTCCAGGCAAACGGATGAAACCTCTTCATTTCCATTATTTTTTTTGCCTTAAGGATTGCAGATGTAATATGTCCCTCATCTACAAGCATCTCTCCAGCCCGGAATTTGTCATCCGCTGTTCTGTTGTGTGATCTTTCACCTAGCACAATCATCTGGCAGGTAGTAATATCAAATTCATGGTTGTTAAAAAACTCTCTGAAGCGAATGTAATTTATATTACCCTGATTTGCGTAACTTTCCATAAAGTCCTTTGTCGTCCAAACTTTTGAATTCACATTAAGTACAGTTACCTCTTTGATTCCCCATCCGGGTTGAATCATAAATCGTACCGGAACATTTTTTCTCATTGCTGATTCAAATCTGTGCTGGCCGTCTATCTCTTCGAGTTTTTCATTGAGGTACAGCAGTGTAAAGTAATATCCATCCTCGTCATAAGATTTCATTAAGGCCTGAATGTGAGCTTCAATTAGGTGCCTGTTTTCATCTAATAGTTTGGATGATTCTTTTACTTCTTCTGACTTCTCCACAATTGTCTCATAAATTGCGTATCTGCCAGCCAGCGTTCCAACTAGAACACGACAGTTGTTTTTAAGAAAATCAAGAAGGGTATTGTTTACCCCCCCCGCCTTAATTTTATACATAAGCATTTCCTGTGTTAGTTCATTAACCTCATGTACAACTACAGGTTTTGGATCGACGTTTGGTTCGTTACAGTTTCTCATTTTACCTTTTTTTTGTTATGAAATAATTTAGTTTCACTTAAAATACTAGCATGTTTTTACTTAAAAGTCAATAGATTGCATAATGTTGAATAACCATTGATAAATAAGGCTTTAGTACTTTTTGAGCTCTTTTTTGAGTTGTTTCCAGTTTGGAATTTCGCTGGCAACATGAGCCCAGAAACGCTCGCTGTGGTTCATTTCCTTTAGATGGCAGAGTTCGTGGACCACAATATAGTCCTGTAACTCCTTGGGAAGAAATACAATTTTGTAATTGAAATTGAGGTTGCCTCGTCGGCTACAACTCCCCCATCTAGATTTTTGATTTCCGATGCGGATCGAACCGAATGTGCATGTGGGTTTTTCTGCAAAAAAATATACACGTTCGTGTACGAGCGCTCGAGCTTTTTCTTTATGGAGTCGATAATCGCGAGCTGAAAAATGAGCAAGAAGCGGTGCCGGATGTTTTTGAATATAATCGATTCGTTTCAGAATCCAATCGGTATGTTTTGCTACAAATTGTTCTACAACAATCTCAGAAATATATGCAGGCTTTGTCACACGCACACTACAGTCATGTTGTACCGACAATCTTAGATTTCTTGATCGCGGAGATATGCGAACTTCATATTGTATTTGTTCCTGGGCCATCCTGATTTCGGATTGGGTCATCCTGAACTTGTTTCAGGATCTATTGGTATATTTGAACCTGTATTTCTCAGTTTTTTTTTAAATGCTTTTCCTACGGTGATACCAATGACAGTTCCAAGAATTATTCCGGCAATAAAATCACTGAACCAATGAAAAGCGACTGATGCTCCAAGTCCAATAAACAATGCATATCCGATGGCCCAATATCGCAATCGTTTCTTTTCTGGAAAAAGCGTAATCAATGCGACGCTCATGGCAAATGCCACTGTCGTATGTGAAGATGGCCATCCTTGAAAGGCTCCGCCACGTAAAAACCCAAATTGAAATTGGTGACTTGTATCGATTAGGGTTGCGGTGTGTGGCAGTCCTACGCGTCCGGTAAATACTTTGTAGAGAGATGAAATCGCAAGACCAAGCAAGCCTGCCTGTGCTGTAGCCGTCCCGGCAACTTTCATTTTTTTGTTACGCGATGCGAGAAGTAATCCCGCGAGAATTATTGGAATCAAAAAACCGAGCATTCCTGCCGAAAATCCAACTATTTGGAGAATTGTATTGCGAGTTGTTTCGTAATACCACCAATCAAATCCCAAAAGAACAAGAATCGCAGTGAGTGCAATAAAAACAAACTGCCAGAATAGATTTTTTCCAGTGAATATACGAGAGATTGTTTGCTGTAATTGATATGCAATATTTTTCACTTTTATATTTTACCATGAGTATTTACTCTTAAACAAAAATACTGAATATAGAGAAAATATGCAGACAATATACAGAAAATATTAGGAATCCGTATAGCACTTTACGACAGCTGTCGTAAAGTGCTATACGGATTCGACAGAGTTTTTATAGCACCAACTACGGCCGTAGTTGGTGCTATATAATTACGACAGTACGAGCTTCTCTCAAGTCGGTCGAGTCTTGAATTTGCATTTTAGTAAAAATTATGTTCTAATTTGAATACATGATGAAAAAACGCACTGCCACTCCAGCTCCAGTTTCAGCTCCGGCAAAAACAAAATCAACTGTTCGTATCAACAAGCACATGGCCGACATGGGCCTTGCTTCACGTCGCGAAGCAGACGAACTTATCACAAAAGGTTTGGTTTTGGTAAATGATAAAAAAGCAGTTCCTGGCATGCAGATCAATCCCCTTTCCGACAAGGTTACTCTCAAGGGCAACAAGCAATCGCTCGTATATTACGCGTACAACAAGCCACAAGGCATTGTAACCACAGGTGCGCAAGGTGATGAGGAAGATATACTCGACGTGACAAAATTCCGTACGGCAGTCTTCCCTGTTGGACGTCTCGACAAAGATTCTCGTGGACTTATTTTGATGACCAACGACCGTCGTATTACACACCGCTTACTCGATCCAAAATTTGAACACGAAAAAGAATATCGTGTGACACTCGCAAAAGGTATCACCAATAAATTTATTAAAGCGCTTGAACACGGAATGATTGTGGATGGAGTGCGTACAAAAAGTACAAAAATCACTCGTGAGGGCGACAATAGTTTTCGTATTATTTTGAAAGAAGGACGAAATCGTCAGATTCGAAAAATGGTGGAAGCTGCCGGCGATCAAGTAGTGAATCTCATTCGTCTTCGCATTGAACACATCGAACTCGGCAATCTCCAAGCCGGCGTTCACCGTAACCTCACTGGTCTCGAAGCCAAGGATCTACTCACAAAATTGGGATTAAAATAAGTAATCAAAAACCGCCAGCTAGGCGGTTTTTGTAAAGTTTTTTTTATCTAGTATTTTTCTCTGGTCTTCAGTCGCTTTTTCTAGTACATCCATAAATACCTTCTTTTTTTCACCAGAAGAAGCTTCTCGTATGAATTTTGAGAAATCTGAATCTTTTTTTTCTTCTTTTTTGAATAGTTTTGCGAACATATAATTTATATTAGCATGTTATTTAATGTTTCAACAGTATAGCGTTCTTCAACATGATTGTCAATTATGTCAATATTTTCTTTATAATAACGGTCGGATCCATCAATATTTTTAACAAGAAGGTCTACTTGAATTTGATTGCCAAATTCTTGCTTTAATGTATTAACACTGTCGTGTGCAGAAAAATATTGCTTAATGAAAGTGCTGAGTTCTATTCTTCTACCCTCTCGTTTTTCTCTTTCTTGAACAAAGTTCCATGCCTGGATTGGATCTTGATACACATAAAAAATTTGCACAAACCTCTTTCGTTTCAATGATCGTTGAATGTTTTCTCTGGCAATTTTTGTATTCGAAAGTGTTCCGTCAAAAATGAAACTTTGATTATTTTTTAGTGCGAGATCATGAATCCTGGATACAAGAATTGAGACAGCACCATGAAATAAATAGGAATTGTTTCCAGTGTATCCTGGAATTAAGCACCGCAATTCGTCCGGGTCTATTCGGAGAATCTGGTTACCATTTTGCGAAAATTTCTTAATAAGGTTTATGGATGACTCTGTTTTTCCTGCACCTGGCGAGCCAGCCATGAATACTGATACTGGATTTTTTTCAGATAAATATATATCGTTGCGGGTGATTTTCTCAGCAATAATATATTTTTCAGCATTTGCGAAGGCATCAGCTGCCTCTTTAATTATTTTTTCCTCTTGAGAAAGTTCCATGTTTACATTTTATCATACTTACAAAAACAAAATTGTTGATATTCTATAGGTAAGACAAAAAGGACGCAATCGTCAGATTCGCAAAATGGTGGAAGCTGCCGGCGATCAAGTAGTGGATCTCATTCGTCTTCGCATCGAGCACATTGAACTCGGCAATCTTCAAGCCGGCGTTCACCGTAATCTCACTGGTCTCGAAGCCAAAGATTTACTCACAAAATTGGGATTGAAATAATCAAAAAAATCACTCATGTGAGTGATTTTTTTATTATTTTCGCCAATAACATTTTGGGCACTCCCAGTATTCTACATACTTGTAAGCCTTTGGTTCTTTATTTATAATCTCAAATTCAAATCCATCCCTTTTGTATGTATGAGTTCCAGCCTTCAGTACTCTTTCCCATTCTGTTTTTGTAGAGATAGGAATTTCAAAAAAATAATGCCCTCCTCGGAACGATCTGTCTGTGTATTGAATAATATGAATTTTCCTTACACAAACTGAACATTCTTTTTCAAGTCTATCTTTTATCAATTTTTTCCCCATAAAAAATTATATTCCTATACCTAGAATTTCTAATTTTTCTTTAATTTTTTTCCACCCCGGACACTTTTTTTGGAATAATTCAAAAAATTTTTTGTTATGATTTTTGTATTTCAGATGACAGAGTTCGTGAACAATTACATAATCAATACATTCTTTCGGAGTTGTGATAAGTTTTGGATTTAAAAATATTTTGTTTTTATTTAGAAAACTACCCCAGCGTTTTTTCATTTCTCGAATACCTAATGCAGGGGTATTTTTGTAATCAAATTTCAATAACATAGCCAAAAATCTTTCGCGAAAGATTTTTTCTGTTTTTTCAGAAAACCAAGCATTAATTAATTTCTTGTTATAATTTCCGTTTGAAACCAGTTTGGTTGTAGACACTAAAAGCTTACCTTTGGTAAGCGAAACAAGGTCTTGATTACTACGTTTAACAACAAGTTTATACTGCTTGCCAAGATACAAATATCCTTCGCCTGTAATATATTCTTTCTTATATATATTTCTTTGATATTTCTTAAAAAAGGAAAGTTGTTTTTCAAGCCAAAACCATTTCCGTTTCAAAAAAGACTCAATTTTTTCTTCCGTTGCATTGTTCGGGCATTTGAGAATTATTTTCAAATCTGGAGTTACTGTAAGAGAAAGAGTTTTTCGGTTTTGCTTTATAAGCAGATATTCATATATGAAAGTTCCAAAAATAAACTTTTTCATAATTATGTGAATAGTTCAAAGTTATTTTCTGCTAGCAACATAACAGTCGTTATTGTTGCCTTAATAAAATCACTGTCGATATCTAACCCTTTTTGTCCTTTTACCACATCATAAAGATAGTCATCAAGAATATTCATAATCTTTCTTTTTACATCCATATTCTTCTGCCAATCGATTATGGCTTCTTTTTTCAGGATTGAAAAAAAATCAAGAATTATTGAAATATATACATCATCATTTATTTTTAGATTTTTAAATGATGACTGTAGATTGTGATAAAAGACATCTGAACCAAAATGTTCCTTTATCTCTTTTGGCAAGTCGATATCTTTTTTACTGAGTACATCGTCACTAATAAGTTTCATCTGCTTGAGAGCTTCAATATCTGCCAGTTTACCCAATCGCATTTTTTCAATAATATCTTCAATCTTTTTTGAAAAACGCTCGTAGAACTCTGGGTCTTTATCCATTTGTTCACTAATCGTTCTTTGAGTTTGTGAGGCAATGGCTTCGGCTTTTGATTTATCAGAACAAAGATTTTCAACTGCTTCCTTGAATTGCTCACGGTCTGTAATATTTACTTGCTTTGTAAGTAATTCCACTCCTTTTGCATCAACATATTTATCGAGAATTTTTATTAATGATTCTTTATATTCTGATAAATCTACCGTTTCCCTATAAAGCAAACTCGCAGACTTACGGATTTCCATAAATTTCTTCAAGTCCTTTTTGTACATTTCAAACTTGTCTTTGAATTCACTGACAAAATCTTGGAGTACAAAACATTCATTCAAGTTTCGGATAAAACCATTAAGGTATTCATAAAACATTTCGCGCTTTGCTTCATCATTCAGAAACTGCAAATATACCTCGTCGTCATTTGAATTTTTAATTTCGTTGAATAAGTCATGAATTAATCCATAACTTTGCTCAAGCTCGTTCACTTTTTCTGTTACATCAATTAATGCTCCTTTTACATCGTTTTCATCATAACTACCAAAAAGCTTCATAGCTGTGTCTATGTTTTTTGCATTTTCTGAATAGTCCACAATATACCCAGCTGTTTTTGGCAGTTTATTATTCTCAAAAAGTCTGTTTACACGAGCTATTGCTTGGAGTAACCCATGATCATGTAAATCCTTCGCAAGATACAATACCGTGTTTCTAGGAGCATCAAATCCCGTAAGCAACTTGTCTACAACAATGATTATTTCAACTCCGCCATCATTATGCTTAAAACTATCAATAACGTCCTTTTCGTACGTTGCGACACTTGTGTGATTTTTGCGAATCTTTTCCAAATACTTCAATACTTCTCTCTTGTGTGTATCTTCTTCGTCCCCGTCATCATGTTCGTCTGAAATAACAACAGCAGTATGTATATTTGCTCGCTTTTCAAAAAAGTTTTGAAAAACAATCGCTGAGTATTTTGTCGGAGCGACAATTTGCGCTTTGAGTCCTGTATCTTTAAAGTGTTCAATAAAATGCTTTTCGATATCTCCAGCAGTTTCCTCGATTATTTGTGGATTATTTTTTAGAACCCCTCTCGTTATTTGTTTTTGTAGTTTTATAATATGTTCTTTGCTTACCGTTTCAGCATTATATTTCTTACTCATATCTTCTGATACACGATCCATATGTTTGTCAATCTGAGCTTTGTTCTGCTCCATGTTTACATATCGTCCTTCGTAAATAAGAGGCAAAATAATTTTGTCTGAAAGAGCATCGTCAATTGTGTACTTATCAATATATCCCCCAAATTTTCTCCAACTTTCTTTTTCGTCTTTCATGAGTGGAGTTCCTGTAAATCCGATGTAACAAGCATTTGGGATAATCCTATTCATTTCAAAATTTGCCACACCATTCTGGCTTCGATGAGCTTCGTCAATGAGCACAAATATATTGCTATCAGTATCAGAAAAATTAACAGATTTTTTGCGAGCAGATTCGAATTTATCAATAATAGTCGTTACGACTCCCAAATTCTTTTCCTGAATCAAATCAAGCAGGTGTTGTCCACTTGTTGCTTGTACCACCTCTTTTTTCAAATTACAGTTTTTGAATGTATCTCGTATTTGTCTATCAAGGTCACGTCTGTCGGTAACAATAATTACTCGAGGATTGATTATTTTCGGGTCTTCAATAAGAGCTTTTACAAACATCACCATAGTGAGAGATTTTCCTGAACCTTGTGTGTGCCAAACAAGCCCGCCTTTACGACGAGTGATATCATTATTTATGATTTCTACTTCCTCAATGCGCTTAAGCATTTTCTCAATCGCAAAATATTGTTGATAGCGAGATATTTTTTTCACACCTGCATCAAAAAGAATATGATTCTTTGTTAAATCAAGAAGTCTTTTAGGCTCAAAGAGTGATATAACCCCTCTATCTTGCTCTGTAACCATTCTATTTAATGATTGCCTATGTTCTTTTGTACATCCGTTCAAATCAGCAAGTAGTTGCTCATAGACATCTTTATCAATAGCTTTAGATATGAGTGTCTTTATATCATTATTTATTTCTTCAACATCTTTACCTTTTTCTTTCCATACAGCATAAAACTTATTTGGCGTGCTTGTTGTACCATATTGCAACTCACTGCCATTCGTTCCGACGAGAAGCTGAGCATAGGTAAAAAGCTTTGGACAATATTCCGGACTTTGCTTTTTTATCAAATCTCCAATCGCGTCTTTTATTGAAACGCTCTTTTTTTTGTTCTCAATCACAGCAAAAGGAATGCCGTTCACAAAGCACACAATATCGGGGCGGACATTTTGTTTTCCACTCGCAGTAAATTCAACACTGACATGAAAATCGTTGTTCTTGATAGTATTAAAATCTATAAATCGGAAATTCTTTGAAATTATTTTGCCATCATGACTGACTTTGATGGTCTTACCCCCTGAGGTGGGCATAATCATGTTGTAAATATTTTGAGCAGTATCAATCAATCCCTCGTACTGAATATGTTCTATTTCATCTATGACATCACGAATATCTTTCTCACTAAATTTATATTTCACATCATCAACATCGTATCCGTTTATTTCCATGAGTTTTTTCACGGCAATATCGGAGAGTATGAAATTGGAGGTATCACCTCCACGTTGTCGTAAAGCTTCTTCTTCCGAAATATACTTATAACCCATGTTCAATAGAAGCTCTACAAATGGGAGCTGTGACTGTCGGGCTTCATCAAAATTTACTTTTTCTAACATAGGATTATTTTTTAGGGGCTGATAATTTTTCTGGTGTACGAATTGTGCCAGCAATTAAATTATTTAGAAGATATTTCTTTTGGTCTTTGAGAATCGATAATTTCTTTTCAAGTTCCATAATTTGCTTATCGACTATAGTCAATATTTCCGAAATCGCTTTTTGTTCTTCGATTGAGGGTAAGTTTATAGTCGCTTTTTCGAAAACAGGTTTAGATAAAGTAAATCTTGTAACTCCCGCTGAAACACTAGATAAATATTTTCTAAATGAAACTTGATTAAAACAATAACCAGAGTATAAAATATTTAAAACATTTTTATTAGGTCGAAATCTAACTAAATGATAACTAAATAACAAATTTGGTAATGTACTTTGAATAACAGAGGAGTGTCCAATATCCTCAGGAGTTTCAGAAGATGGTGTAAATAAAATATCTCCAATTTCTAAAGAAGAAGATTCGAATTGACTTTCTTTGGCGGTAATTTTTTGAAATATATCTGTACTTTTTATTACTTTTCTTTTGTAAACATCCATATAGTTACACAAGAACGCCATCTTTTCATTTTGAATTGTCTTTTTATCGACACTACTTGTTCTAAATTCACCAATATCTCCTAGTAAAACGACCTTCCATTTATCTTTAAATCCACTCAATCGTTTTTTACCGGTCAATAAATCCTGCGTTAAGCCTTTTTTGATTTGCTTTTTGATCTCAATTTTTTGCGCAAGTTTTTCGATTGCCTTATCCCAAGTTTCAAGCACCGAAACAATGCGGTTTTGTTCGGGGAGGGGTGGAAGATTAAGTTTTATTTTTTTGAGTTCGTTTTGCTGAATACCCGAAACAGTACTGCCTGAACCAAGTTTTTTAATAAATTCCTTTTTTGAAATAAACCAATAGAAAAGATATTGATTAAGCAAATCATTTTTAGGATATAGTGCTTTAAGGTCTTGATTTATTGCAACATCAACATTAAAAATTACAGCGTGACCCAATGCCATACGAGTGGGAACAATTATTGTTCCCTTGGAAACAAGTCGTGAAGAACTGTTTTTTAACCCAAGCTCGCTTATGTGATCTTGGGTATTATTTGGATTATGAGTTACCACATCTTTAACACTCGCCCACGGAATAGAACCTTTCCAATAATCAGGATTTTCTTTAGATGGAGTACCTCCACCTTCAAGTCTATTCAAAAAATCTCCTAGTGTTCCTTGAGTCCATTCATTTGAAATATTTTTTTGTAATTGATTAATTTTCATGTTATGAATTTTCCAAATCAATTAGCTTAACAACATGTTCCCATGAAATAATATTAAAAATACTTTTGGTTTGCTGGGGATGATTTGCTACTACCCCAATGAGATTATTGTCATCATCTACTACAGGTGAACCGCTAAATCCACCTTCTACAAAGCCAGAAATCTTTATTTCCTTCATAGGTTTTAGTGTACCTATACTTTTAACACTATCAAGTAAAACATTATTATCAATTTCCTTGGTGATTATCTTTTTTGCCATATCATTATTTTAATTTTTTACTACCCGCGACTTTTAATTCCTTTTTTCTTCGACTTTCAACTTTTTTCAAATCTTCTTCGGCTTTGAGATTTTCGGGTTTAATTCCACGCGAAATAAGTGTTTGGCGTGTAGCCTTACTATTCTTCACTACCTCTTCCGTCATCTGATATTGCCCACGAAGATTTTTATCTTTAATATTATGATCAGTCATTGCAAGAATAAAATCTTTTGCTTTTAGCTCAACATGACTGTCAAAGTCTGCCAGTGATCGCCCCGATGGAATTTTTCGAATTCGTTTCAATTGTCCAGCAGTAATCCCGCCATACAGTGCCTCTATGTGCTTATTTTTAAAAGTCGCAAATTCAACTGGTAGTTTTATTCCTCTATGGTATACAGTGGACTCGATGATTTTTTCCGTTTCTTTTAATTTTGCCCGTGCTTCTAGTCGTCTATCTTCATAAGCACGCTGCTCAAGTAGTTGTTGTTTGCGTGTCTGGGTTGCAAAGTATGTCTGAGATAAAGCAATTTGTGGTTTTCTGGAATCACCATTCTGGGCAATCAAATAACAAGCGTATCGCGTAAGAAAAACATCCTCTTTTGGACGGCCTCCGGAACTTTTTACCGGAGCCGGTAAAAAGTGTCCTTCTATGGAATTACCGCTTATTTTACAAGCTTCTTTTGCTTTTTCGATAACCTCAGTAAATTTTTGCCATTTCACGTACCCGAGTACCTCCATAAGATCACGTGCAGACCAAAACTCCATTGGATTTTCGTCCTGGGTGATCTTTTTGACTGCCTCTAAATTTTCTTGTATTTGTATGACTGCCTTATCCATATTATTTTGTTATTCCTAACTCCTTTAAATACACGACCATCTGCTTTTCCAGTTTTTGAAGCTGTGGCTCAAGCTCGGCAAGTTCTTTGAGATTCGCTCGTATGTTCACTGTCTCTTCTTCCACAAAAGTATCAACATAACGAGTAATATTGAGATTAAAATCGTTTTCTTCAAGTTCCTTGAAATCAACTTTGCGAGCAAACTTTTCTACGTTTTTTCGTGCTTTGTAAGTTGAGTAAATCTTTTCGATGTTTTCTTGTGCAAGAATATTTTGCGCTTTGTTTGCTTTGAATTCTTTTGAAGCTTCAATAAAGAAAATATTTTTTTTGTTTTCGTTTACTCCCCCTTTTTCTCGAGACCTATCTATAATAAGGACTGCGACTGGGATGCCTGTGGTTTGAAATAATCCCGCAGGAAGTCCAATAACTGCATCAATTATATTTTCTTTTATCAACTGCTCACGAATTTTTCCCTCTGCTCCGCTACGGAAAAGCACACCGTGAGGAACGATAACAACAATGCGTCCTGTTTTCGGTTTTGCCGTTTCAATCATGTGTGTAATGAAAGCAAAATCACCTTTGTCTTTTGGAGGAACGCCACGCCAAAAACGTTTATATTTGTCTGTGTCCGCTTGCTCAGCACCCCATTTTTTTAGAGAGAACGGAGGGTTAGATACAATATTGTCAAATTTCATTAAGTGATCATTTTCTACAAGCAGAGGATTGTTGAGTGTGTCACCCCATTCAAGACGAGCAGAATCCTTGCCATGAAGAAACATATTCATGCGAGCGAGTTGGTATGTCGAACCCGTTGATTCTTGTCCGTAGAGTGCATAATTTTTTGAACCCAACTTTTCAACTTCTTCACCTGCAAGGAGTAAAAGTCCACCCGAACCCATACATGGGTCACAGATACGAGCTCCTGCTTTTGGTTCGGCAAGTCTCGCAACGAGATTTGCAACATTACGAACAGTGAAAAATTCTCCGGCTTTTTTACCTGCATCAGCTCCAAAGCGTTCAATCATATACATGTATGAATTGCCGATTATATCGTCCTTTACATCTCTTAGGTCGATTTTAGCAAAATCATTCACAAGATTTCGCAACATTTTATTTCTCTCGTTTATTTTGCCTAATGAAGCCTCCGAGTTGAAGTCCACGCTAAATACACCATCGAGTTTTTCTTTGTTGGCATCTTCAATACGGCCGAGAACTTTGTTTATCTCCTCACCGAGATTGTCATGTTCGAGCACAGAATAGATATAATCAAATGAAGCTTTGGGTGGCAGGTAAAAACGGTCAAGTTTCATTTTTTCTTCAATGCGCTTTTCATCACTCGGAAAACGTGCTTTATATATTTCATGAGCTTTTTTTGATTTATCGCTGAGATACTTTAGAAAAAGCATTGGCAATACATAATTCATATAATCTGCAGCGTTGAGTTGGCTACGTGAAGAATTTGCTGAATCCCAAAGTATTTTATTTAACTCCTCTTGTTTTTTTTGATCTTCGTTCATAAATTATTTATTATTAAAATTTTCCAATAAAAGAATTTTCTTCAACTTTGTATCACTGATTTTTGTACGGTAATAATATGCCACACCACTAAAGACAAGTGCCAGAAGTGAAAAAGCAATACTTGATCCAAATAATGCTTTATTAAAAGACACAGATGCAAATGAAACCCAAAACGCAGACGCAGTTGATGCAGACAGTGTAACTAACCAAAGAAAAATCTCATAATGTTTTAAGTCATTAGCTTGTACAAGTTCAATATGGACACATTCAGGAAAGGCAACTTCTACTTTCATTGATTCTCCCATTGTTGTTTTTTCAGCTTTTGTATTCATGGTGTTAGTTTTTTAAGACTTGCGTTAATAATTTGTTGTTTAAGAAACTTTTTTCTTTCATGAATTAATTCTTGCTGTTGTATATTCTGATTTAAGTTGATTAAAGATTTTTGTTTATCTAGTGAGGGTATCGGGATTTCTATTTCTTTTTCAAACTTTTTTCTTGATATCGCGTGTATATATGAACCGACAACCGTTTCTAAAATTTTGTTTTGCCCTTCTGTTGAATTCAAATAAAGTGAGATATATTCGGGAAGCACTTCCTTCATTTTTATTCGAAGTATCAAAAGTGACGATGAAGCAATAACATTCTCATCTGAGGCAAAAATAGCTGAACGAAACGAACCTGCTCCAGTACCGCGAGAGACTATGACAACATCATTCTTTTGAAGAAATGATGTTGTGCGAGTGCCTTTAAAAGCGATAGGAGTTAGTTTGTCTGCATTACTGATATTCTGACCTTGAACTATATCTTTTGCCTGCAGAACAAAAATCTCTTTATTGATAGCGGTTTTTATTGCCCCTCGGAATGTATAGCCATTTATTACCTTCGCAAATTGTAATATTTTTTTTTCCACACAGTAATGTTACTGTATTTAAATTAAAAAATCAAGTTTTTCTGCTGAAAACTCAAATATCCTTGTTTTGAAAGGATTATATGGTCAAGAAAATCAATTCCGAGGAGCTGAGCGGCCTCCAAGAGACGTTTTGTTACCTGTTTATCTTCTACTGATGGTGTTGTGTCGCCGGAAGGATGATTGTGGACCACAATTATGCTTGCAGCCGATAGCTTAAGCGCTGGTTCAAATACTTCACGTGGATGCACGAGGCTCGCGTTTAGTGTGCCAATAGAGATAGTTTCTTTTTCGATAACATGGTTTTGTGTGTCCAAATAAATTACTACAAAATGTTCTCTTTTTTGTGAGCGAATATCATTACAAAAGTTCCACACGTCCTCCGGAGTAATAATTTCTGGTTTATTTTCGGCATTGTAACGATTACCGAATTCAAGCGCAGCCAAAATCTGAGTTGCTTTTGCCTTACCTAAACCTTTGATTTCCAACAAATCATCGAGTGAAGTTTTTTCAAGCCCCGTCTTTTTGATTTTTGTAATTATTTTTTTCGAAAGCTCGATCACATTAAGTCCTTTTATTCCAGATCCAAGTAAAATAGCCAAGAGTTCATGATCTCGCATTTTTTGCGGGCCGTATTTTTCAAATTTTTCGCGAGGGAGTTCTGTCTTATGCAGATCCTTAAGCTTCATACGTACACATTGTACTCCAGATTTTTCGCGTTACAAGCAAATTAAAAGTTGAGACATTAACTTTTAATTTGGGCTAAATGAATTAAAAGTTAGTTCAATTCTGCGAGTAACCCCTCAATATCAAGTGCTTCTGTCACCATTT
The DNA here is from genome assembly GCA_023267275.1 of Candidatus Nomurabacteria bacterium. Lineage (GTDB taxonomy): Bacteria > Patescibacteriota > Minisyncoccia > Phycocordibacterales > UBA9973 > CAITQP01. The sequence goes on from JAHFNO010000013.1 coordinate 24,231, forward strand.
CCACCTCGCCGTCGTTGCTGACTTTCCATTCTGAACGTGGTCGGTCGGCGTAAAGTTCGACTCCGTTTCTGTCCGGGTCTTCCAGATAAATTGCTTCCGATACTCCATGATCGGCTGTTCCAGTGAGTGGGTATTTTTCGTCGATGAGGCGTTTCAAAACCTTGGCGAGCTCTTTCCTCGATGGATAGAGTATTGCGGTGTGATAGAGCCCTGTGTGGCCTCGAGGAGGAGGTGTGGCACCACGGCCTGCCCAAGTATTGAGTGCGATGTGATGATGATAGCCACCAGCTGAAAGAAAGACGGCGGAATCGCCATAGCGAGCGGTGATTTCAAAGCCGAGAATGTCTCGATAAAAAACAAGTGCTCGATCAAGATCGGAGACGGTAAGATGTACATGACCAATAGTGACTTCAGGGTGAATGCTCATACGTGTAGTATACGATTTTTATACTCGTTCACCAATTTGCTGGCGCCACATTGCTGAATACAAGCCTTTTTGTGCGAGCAGTGCTTCGTGCGAACCAGACTCGATGATTTTACCTTTTTCCAACACGTGAATCGTATCGGCATGCATAATCGTGGAGAGTCGATGTGCGATGAGTACGGTGATGTACGAGCGCACTTTGGAAATTTCTTTTATCGTCTTCCCTATCTCTTCTTCAGTGAGTGAATCAAGTGCGGATGTTGCTTCATCGAATACCAAAATATTTGGTTCACGCAAAAGCGCACGGGCAATAGAGAGACGCTGTTTTTCTCCACCAGAAACTTTGACTCCACCTTCGCCGATCACCGTGTCGAGTCCGCGACCACCGCGCTCGAGCAAATTCTGACATTGTGCCTTGTTGAGTGCGTCGAGACATTGTTCATCAGAGGCATCTGGATTTACGAACAATAGATTTTCGCGAATCGTGCCAGCGAAGAGTTGAGTATCTTGCGTGACAAAGCCTATTTGTTTACGGAGCTCGTTTTTTACTATCTTGTCGTGTGAGATACCATTGTATGAGATATCGCCTTCTGTTGGCGCGTATAGCCCCACTAGGAGCTTTACCAGAGACGTCTTTCCCGAGCCAGACGGACCAACGAATGCCACAGTTTGTCCGCGAGCTACGTCGTACGAAATGCCATCGAGCGCTGAGTAATCGGCGGTCTTATATTTGAATGATACATTGCTGAATGCGAGTGTTTCAACTGCGCCAAGGTGCACAGGATTTTCCGCCATTTTTTCTTTTGGCATTTCCATAAGTTTTTGGAAATTGATGAGTGATGCCTCAGCTTCGCGATAGTTCGAGATAACATTTCCCATTTCCTGCAACGGATTAAAAATATAAAACGAGTAAATGTAAAGAGAGAAGAATTGTCCAAATGTAATTGTTCGCGCGTAAATGAGATACAACAAGAAAAAGAGAATACTCACACGAATGAAATTGATCACCGTGCCTTGAATAAATGACAAGCTGCGCAAATAGCGAAGTTTTTTCAGCTCGAGTTTGAGAATTTTGTCTGTCGTTGTATTGAGGCGATTGATTTCCTGTCCGGCAAGACCAAGACTTTTTACAAGTTCGATGTTGCGGAGTGATTCTGTGGTAGATCCGGCAAGTGCTGTAGTTTCAGAAACAATAATCTTTTGAATATTTTTTATTTTTGTCGAAAGGAGTAGCGAGAGTCCACCAATGGTAGGAATAGTCAGCAAAAATGCTACAGCAACGCCCCAATAAATATGGATGGCATAGATGGCGACAAAAATAAATCCAATGAACGATACGAACAAGACGTTGATGAGTGAGGCAATGAGTTTTTCAGTGTCCTGACGAGTCTTTTGTAATTTGCCGAGTGTCTCGCCACTGCGTTCATCTTCGAAATTTTCATATGGGAGCGAAAGCGAATGCTCGACGCCGTCGCGGTAGATATCGGCACCGACGCGTTGTGCTACACCGTTGAGGAAATAATCCTGGAAATTCTTGGCAATGCGAGAAATGAGTGCCACACCCATACTGGCAAGCAAAAGAAGCACGACACCATGAAAGAATTCGGCGCGAGTGTATTCATTGAACTTGGTTGCATATCCATCGATCACTCGACTGAAGATATATGGATCAAACAATGAAAATGTTTGGTTGATTGCCGCAAGAAGAAGTGTGAGCGAACACAGCTTCCAGTATTTTTTGAGATAACGATAAAAAATTTTCATATGAGTTTGCTGATTATAGCAGAAATTTGTGACAATAAAAAAACGACACCTTTTGGGTGTCGTTTCGAGTTTATATGTCCTCCACTTCTAATTCCGTATCATTTTTTCCTTGAAGATCGTACTTCCATCACTGTTTTTTGCAACTATGAAATACATGCCGGCAGGTACTGAGGGGTTGATTTTTACCACCTCATTTCCTTCTTCCCGCACAATTTCTTTACCCAAAATGTCATACATAATCACAGTATGTTCATTTTTATCTTCAAATTGAACTGTAAAGTTCTCGTTGAATGGGTTTGGAAAAGCAGTTATTCCGGTTGGTTTTGCAATACCATCGATGCCGGTAACGCAATTACTCACAACATACGGTGATGTTCCTGTGCAACCACTACGCGTCTCTTTTATTGCATAAAAGCCGGGCTCGTATGCGGTAAAAAACGGTGATGTAGCTCCCGGTATCGGAGTAAATCCCGAGTACCATTGGTAAGTATTACTTACATCCGGTACAGTTACTGTCATTAAACAGGCTGTGACGTTAACATTAGGATACGGTGGCATCACAAAATTTAATGTGATCGGCGAACTTGTCGCTGTACAACCAAGCGAGTCAACAATTTGTACGGTATATGTACCACTCCAAAATGCTTTAATTGACTGCTCGTGTGAGCCTGTCATATACCAATTGTAGGTATAGCCAGCTGGTGCTGTAAGCATTACTGTATCACCAAAACAGAGTGGTCCTGTTGCTGAAGAAGTAATCGTTGTATCTGCTATGTTTATAATTTTAACGTAGGTTTTAGCAGAATCAATACAACCATTCATATCTTCAACTGTAAATTTGTATTCACCAGATGCAGTTAATGGAAAACTTGTTCCACTAGAGCTTGAGCTCCATGATGAGGTTACAGGATATGTTCCTCCAGACCAATAACCGCTTATAAATGGACTACTGTTTTTGCAAACGAGTAAAGTATCTCCTGCTGTTGTAGCAGTAGGATACACATTTATATGTGCTGTAACTGCTGGATATGTTCCGATAAATACTGTGCTGGGATATAGGTTTGCACAACCATGACTTGAAACTGCTCTTGCTGTATACGCACCGGCTACATTCGCCGTAATACTGGCAGCAGTATCAAACAATAGACTCGGCCGTTGCCAAACAATTGTGGCGGGGATAGAACTTGTTGCTGAAAGAACTACTGAATCTGTTCCACAGCCAAGCATTGGCGACCAGGGTGTAACCCCAGTAATGTTTGGTACTGCCCATACAGTTAAAACTAAATGGTAGCTTATCGTGCTACCGTCAGTTGAGTCATACATGCTGAGCCATACTGTGGGCGAACCTGCGCTCCAGTAAGTAACATCCGGCGGGTTAAATGCATAGGAATTGAATGGACTCGAAGTTGCGCCCATGTCCCAGGTAAACGAGCACCGCGCCATATGTGGCGAGGTAGACGTGTTGGTAAAATGCGCGTAGTCGTTCTGACAGAACGTTACGTGGTTTACTGTAAAAGATACAGTATTTACGGCTTTTGCCGGAATGTTCGCGAGTAGCGCTGCTACTGCAAAAAATGTGAAGATCTTCTTCATGTTTTTTATTAAATTTTTAAGGTTAAACAATGGTACACATAATAGCATATATATTGACAATCTGTCAATATATATGCTGAGTACTAAATTTGGTCAGAAAACGGGATATTTTAATACTTTCTAATAACGCCTTTGACTACGGCGCGGATTTGCAAGTCGTTTTCTGGATAAATTGGTTTGAATTTTTTGTTGGCTGGTTCGAGCCAAACTTTGTTGCTGGATTTTTTGAAATACTTCATGGTAAATTCACCATCGACTTCGGCAATGACAATCTCGCCGTCTTTTGCAGTATCGGTACGCTCAGCTATCACAAGATCACCATCGGCAATGTGCGCATCGATCATGGAGTCACCATCCACTTCTAAAATATATGTTTTATCTTTTTTTTGTATTAAAAAATTGTCGATGTTCATCGTTGTTTCGAGAACATCTTCGCCAGGTGATGGAAATCCAGCCTTCACGAGTCCAAGAAGTGGTACCTCGCTGAATGAGCTGGTAGGCAAAAGTCGACCAAGTGAATCCTTGGTGACCATGCCAGCATCTATGAGCTTTTCGACGAGTCGAGCCACTGCATTCTTTGATTTGAAACCGAAGAGTTTCGTCATCTCAGAATAGCTTGGCATTCGTTTTTCTCGTTCGTAAAATTTTTGCAGTATATTTTTGTAATCCATGAATTAGGTTTTAGGTGTTTGGTTTTTGGTGTTAGCTTAAAATAAATTTGAGAATCATGGATCCCGGATCGGAGCCCGGGATGACACATACAGTTTAAAACTGGAATACTCGGGGCATAAGTCGGTTAAAAAACGTACTGCGTGTGTTCTGTCGAATCTTTTTCAAAAGGAGTTTGTGGTCGCGTGCCTCCTGTGTGTATTCGAGTCCGTGAATGATTTTGTAATCGATCACTTTGTTTATTCTTTGTAATTCTTTCTCAATGATTTTGAGATATTCTTGGTGCTTCATAATGATGTATAAAATTATTTTTTAACTGCCCGACCTTGTGTACATAGTGTATGTGAACGCTCGTTCACAAGCAACTGTGGATAAGCGAAATACATGATTTGTCGGGTGGTGTAAAGAAAAATTCTATCTGAAGCTTATATCACTTGGATTTTTTTGAGGTAGTTTTTTTGACTGCCAATGCAACAGCTTTTGCGACACGTTTATCAAACGCATCGGGAATAATATATTTTTTACTGAGCTTATTTTTCGGTACCAAGTTTGCAATTGCGAGTGCTGCAGCCACCTTCATTGTATCAGTGATTTGTGATACACCGGCATCGAGTACTCCACGAAAGAGTCCTGGAAATACGAGCACATTGTTGATTTGATTTGGATAGTCAGAACGCCCTGTACCGAATACTGCAACTTTTGTTTTCACTGCTTCTTCGTATGCAATTTCCGGAGTTGGATTTGCCATAGCAAAGATGATTGGGTCTTTTGCCATTGTTGCCACATGTTCTTTTGTAAGCACATTGCCAGAAGAGACACCAATAAATACATCTGCGTTCGCAACTGCCTCAGCATATCCACCGATTCGATTTTCTTTGTTGGTGATTTTTGCAATTGCAGATTTGTGACTATCGAGATCATTGCGGTGTGTGCCAATAATTCCCTTTCGGTCGAGCATGATGATATTGCCAGCAGTAAATCCGGCGACAGTGAGGAGGTGGAATACTGCTTGAGCTGCGGCACCGGCGCCACTAATGACAATAGAAACACTTTTGGTTTTCTTTACGACTTTGAGTGCGTTGGTGAGTGCGGCAAGAAGCACGATGGCGGTGCCGTGCTGGTCGTCGTGAAAAACAGGAATCGACAATTCTTTTTTGAGCCGCTCTTCGATTTCAAAACAGCGCGGTGCAGAAATGTCTTCGAGATTGATTCCGCCAAAAACCGGCGCAATGTTTTTTATTGTTTGAATGATTTCTTCAACATCCTGTGTTGCGAGACAAATGGGAAATGCATCCACATTGGCAAATGTTTTAAAAAGAAGAGCCTTCCCTTCCATGACAGGTAATGCAGCTTCTGGACCAATATTGCCGAGTCCGAGCACGGCAGAGCCATCAGTGACGATTGCCACAGTGTTGGCTTTGATTGTGTGAGTGAATACTGCCTTCGGATTCTCGTGAATATACGAAGAAACCGCAGCTACTCCAGGAGTATAGACGACAGAGAGATCTTGTTTGTTGCGAACAGGCACAGTGCCTGTGAGAGCGATTTTACCTTTATGTTTTTTATGCAGGGCGAGTGATATTTTTCCGTAATTCATAGAGGCGATTATACACTAGCTTTGATAGCCTTGCTTGCGTGTATCCTCTTTGAATAAACCTAAATCTTTCTTGAAAAAGAGTTTTGCCATGTGGTAAATAGAAAAAGTAATAAAAAATGCAGACAAGACATCGATAGAATAATGGAGATGACCAAGCAGAACAATGGTGCCGAAATAGAGTGAAGATGCGATAAAGAAAATACGCAATGGTTTGATGTCCCAGAAAATAAGCGCGAAGAGAAATGGAATACCAGTATGTCCTGAAAAAAAGAGATCACCACCAAAAGACCACTTGCTCATAATATTACTCGTCCAAGCGATTTGATCAGCGAATGGACCAATGTGTGTGAGAGTTATAAAAACAGATCGAATAACGATAAAGAGACTGAGAGCTTTTATTGAAAAAGGCAATCTATCGATATGATGGACCCAGACAGCAACAAGTATGCTCCAAAAGAAGAATGTACCATATACAAAATATGAGTCGACATCAAACACGCGAATATTGTTGAGAATAATGTCAGTCACTGAATTGCTCGCACGTTCTGTGGCATATGTACCCGCGTAAAAGTTGATGATATTTGCAACAACGAGCATAGCGAGCGCAGCAAAAAAAGGAACCAAAAAATCTTTGGTCTTTATGAAGCTCACATGGTTTTTGACATATTCTTTCATTAAGAGGATTTGAATGTGTACATATAGTACGCGCTAGAATTATTTTTGGTGCTCTTTTTGCTTTGAAAAGGTTCCTTTTATGAAGTGATAGAGATAGTTACCTATTATTTTGCCCGTGCCCTCAGATTGAAAACGACGAGCAGAGGTGTGCATTACAACGCTTGGACTAAAATGAATTTTACCATGTTTTGAGAGCTTTTTGGCAGTATCGGTGTCTTCTCCATAGAAAAGAATCGAAGTGTCGTATCCACCATGCTTTTGCATTGGATCGGCACGAAAGAGTGTATTTCCGCCAATGAGAATACCATTTTTACCTATGAGTTGTAACAACTTGCTTCCGATTGCGTACACATATTTTTGTGTACCAAAAAAAAGAATGCGCGATGGAGCGGGGCTGTCAAAATAATAATACGGCCCTGAAACCGCGACAATATTTTTGTTTTTAAAGTGTTGCATTGCATTTTTCAGCCAGTCTTTTGTGGGTCGGCAGTCAGCATCAATGTTGGCAATAATTTCTCCAGTTGCTTCCTTGCGACCACGTTCACGCGCGTGGAGAATCCCCTTTTTTTCTTCGTGTACTACTTTGACAGGAAATTGTTTTGCTATTTCGGCAGTCTTGTCAGAGCTCGCGTTGTCTACAACAATCACTTCAAAATCTGGATAGTCGAGTGCAGTAACCGCACGCAGCGTTTCTGCGATATAGGCCTCTTCGTTGTGTGCAGGAATAACAATCGATACTTTCATAGATTACAGAGCGAGATTTTTTCGCATTTTTTTACTATAGAGATAGATGAGCGAGAAAACAACTGCTGTTGCAATGATAAAAAATACTTTTCCAGCCACAGATTCGATGCGAGTGTATGATTCGCTAAAGAAATATCCAATACCAAGCAGAATTCCGGACCAAATCATTTGACCGACGACGTTGATAGTGATGTATCGCTTGAATGGAATACGCGCGATACCAGCAGTCATAAGGACTACTAGCGCAAAGCCGAAACCGTTGGTGATTTTAGAAATAAATAAGATTTTATGTTTATGTTTATGAAAGAGTGCCTCGGTTTTTTCAACATCAGATTCTGTAATCTTGAAACGCTTTCCAAAACGACTGATTGCTCGGCGGCCATAATGGTAGCCGATGTAATACCATACAACATCGCCAATAAGATCGCCGAGCATGAGGGCGCAGTACACAGGAATAAAGCTAAAGTATCCAAGATGGAGCAAAATACCAAAAAAGATTGAAAGAAAAGGTCCCTCAAGGATTGCCACAACTATCACTGGCAGATATACCAGGATGCTGTGATGTATTCCGAACTGAATGAGCCAAGTTTGCATAATTTTTTCTTATCGAATTACTTTCCACTCCTTATTATACGACTTATTAAATAATTTGACGTAGAGTTGATTGATGCCCCATGCCCAAAGTACTTTGTGCCACCCGATTGTGTGTGGTCGTCGAGCAGTGTGATATACAAAAAGTGAAGTACTCATGTATGTGCGCCCATTTTTTGCTAGTCGCGCAAACATATCGTTGTCTTCTGCAACTGCAAGATGTTCCTGAAAACCATTTAGTTTTTTGAATGCATCAGAACGAATCATTTGAAATTCCCCAGAAGCACTTCCAGAATGAAGAAAATTATTATTAAACCGATGTGCAAAATTGACTATGCCAAAAATAATGTTATCGGCCGAGGTTGCAACTTCCGGAAACACCTTTTGCTTGACTGTTATAGCTATAATTTTTTCATTTGAACTGAAAATATCTATTGCGTTTTTAAAAAAAGAGTCAGGATTTGGAATAATCACATCAGCATCAATAAAAACAAAAAAATCTCCAGTAGCATTTTCAGCGCCACGATTTCGATTCCAGGCAATCGTTTTTCCAGAGGGTTTTTCAATACCCAGTACGGTTGCATATTTCTTTGCTATTTCGACTGTTGCATCAGAACTACCACTATCTGCGACTATGAGTTCGTATGGAAACAGACTCAGATTTTCATAAATATTTCTGAGCGTAGACTCAATAATTTTTTCTTCGTTGAGTGTAGGGATGATTATTGAAAAAAGTGGTTTATTTGTTTGCATAGTTTAAAGGTGCACGCGGTCTATTTTTTTGCTTCAAGCATCATGAAAAGAGGAATTTCTTTTCGGGCGATGTCTTCGGCTTTTTGACGAGGACCTTTTTCGCTTTTCTTGTGTGAGATCCATTCCTCGAGGCGAGTAACGGCAAAGTTGTTCTTCGAGAGTGTTTTGAAAAATTCTTGGAGCGAACGATGGTACGAAATTGTGGTCTCGCTTCCCGCCTTTCCAGGGTTCATGATAATTTCATTTTTTGTTGCGGAAAGATAGCCATCAATGCGACGATACTGCACGCCACTTTTTGGATCAAAGTCCCAACTTGAACGCTTGGGAATACGAAATGTTGGATGATTGAGTACGAGTACAAGGCGACCGCCTGGTGCAAGCACGCGATGTGCCTCGGCGAATGTTTCAGAAAATTCTGCAATGTTTTGAATTGCAAGAACTATCGTTACGGCATCAACGGAGTTGTTTTTTAAGAACGGAAGTTTGTGTGCTGGCGAAACAGAATACACAATATCACGCGAATGTTTTTTGGCTTGCTCGATGAGCTCTTTTGATATATCTGATCCAGTCACCACTGCGCCAGCGCTGGCAAATTTACGTGAGAAAAAACCCTGGCCACAGGCAAGATCATGAATGCGCATTTCTTTTTTGATATCAAGAATGCGAATGAGGTTTGGTGCGATTACTTTTTCCTGATAGCTGTCTTTATTTGTTTCCAAATAATTGTCATACCAGTCGGCGACCTCGCCCCACGACGTATTATTATTTGTTTTGGTTTTTTTCATAAAAAAAAGAATTTTTAATTTTTACATTTTTAATTTTATAAATAATGTTTAATATTTGAATATTTAAATATTAATGCATTTGGATATTTTTTAAAAATTATAAAATTATTTAGTAAACTGGTTGACTAATTCATCAGAATAATAGAAGGTTGCACCAAGTTCACCATAGGTGATATCTTTGCCTCCTGTAGTGATTGTAGAGCCTCCTACGAGTGGTGTGGCATTCGGATGTGATGCTTGAAAACCTAAATTGAAGAGCGTTACAACAACACCAGGATTTTGATCGATAGGAAAACCAGCTGTACTCCATTCCTCCTCTATCTCCTTAATGAAAAGTGCTGTGTAGAGATATTGATAATAATGATCCTTAGCGTCAGTCAAACGATTGTAGAGTTCGGCGTCATGATTTGCAGGATTTGTGTAGGTAATGAGCGAACTGAAATCTGTACCTGGATAGAGTGGTGATGTTCTGTCAGCAATATTTTTTTCGATACTATTTGCTGTCTCTTGTTTGATACCAGATATGCCGAGAGAAAATTGTGAAAGTGATCCCAATATTTTGAGTGGTTCGAAATATCGCTTGAATACTTCACGGTTTGCGGTAAAAAAGCGTGTTTGTTCAGGTACAACAACAGATGCGATCATGCGAGCCGGTACACCAGTCTCACTTGAAACTTTTGCAATGACCGCGGAATCCTTTTGCAAACCGCCCTTTACTACTTGCCACTCGGGAGTTTGATTCCAGTCACAAATAGTTTGTTGATTGATGCATGGAGGTGTGTAGATGGTGATTTCTTTTGTTGGTTGATTTCCAAAAAATGCGTTGCGTTCGGCGATCGATCCGCGCACATTGAAAAGTCCGTGTTGCATGCCAAAAAATACGACTGTGAATACAAAGCCGATTATCGCAAAAATATAGGTAAGTGCCTTAAGCACAATATGCAGTTCCCTTTTCATCGGCATCAGTATACCCTATTTTGTATCTACGACAAATGGGACGATGGCCGCGCTGTTGCTGACAGTAAAATTCATGCGACCGATGGTCTGCCCAGTATTTGTTTTGACATTCACACGCCATTTTCCTTCGGTGAGCCCGTTGTTGAGCGAGTATGTGCGATAGCCGTTTTCTCGTCCACCAAGTACAGAAAGAGCAATAGTCTCTTTTGTAACCCACGATCCACTTGCTGGCTCATATTTCTGCCACTCGTGAATTATTTTTGTATTGAACGCTGTTGGAGAAAATATTGCGCTATATGCATACACGGGTGCATCAACCGAAGTGTGGTAAGTCGGATATAAATTTAAATAACTAAGAAAAGTATCCCAAGAAGTTTCTGTTTCTTTCACTATTTGATAATTGCCATCGTTTGTTCGAGAAATCGAGTGAAAAATTCCCGCGTCCTGCAAAGAAAGTGGCAATGGAGGAATAATATCAAGGAAGTACAATGCGTTCATGACACAAAAGATACCAATAATTCCGGCAAGCAAACTTTTCTTACTTTCTGTAAAGTGCTTATGAGCAAATGTACGCAATAGCCAAAGGAAAAGAACGAGTACAACAAGTGTACAAGCGCCACTCAAAAGAAAAATCCATTGGCCAGTCTGATGTACGAGTACTGGAATAAAGAAAATAAAGAACAAATAGGTACATAAATAAAAATACGCAATTTGAAATGAGAGCGCAGTATATTTTGCTTTAAACTTCTCATTGGCGATAAATGCGACAGCAAGTATTGCAAAAAATGGCCATGCAACGGCGAGTACTGCGCTGCGGAAATAGAAAACGATAAATGTGGAGAGCAATCCTCCGTAGAAAAATTGCAGAACGGTTGTTGTCCAGAAATGGAGTGGTGATGGATTTGCTTCACTTCCCTCGCTTGTTGTTTTTCGTGTATTGAGAATGATGATACAGATTGCCACTATAAGAAGGTGTGCAATGACCCAAAAATTCTCGACAAACAAATCAACGCGCTTAAGTGTAAGCGCGTTGAAAATAAAGCCTCCTACGAGGGATACAATTCCGATTGGTCGTTCAAATTTTGTGTACCAAGAATGGATTTTATGAAGCACCATATGCGGATTATATCACGAATTGCAAGTATGAATTGTGTCATCCCGGACTCTGATCCGGGATCCATTTTGTAATTGTATTGTAGCACTCTGGATTCCCGAACTTGCTCCAGGAGTGAATCTGCCGATTCAGGAATGACACAAGAAATCAAGAATTTATTCAGCTTCTTTGAGTTCTACTGTAGCTTCGAGGGTTACGTCTTCACTCACGGCTACTCCACCAGCTTCAAGGGCTGCGTTCCAGTTTACACCGTAGTCTGTACGCTTGATTGTTCCAGACACGTCAAATGAAGCAACTTTTTTACCATAAGAATCAGTCGCAGTACCATTCAAAATAGCATCGATAGTGATTTCTTTTGTAACTCCACGCATGGTGAAGTCGCCAGTGATAGTGTATTTTTTGTCACCAGCTGGAGCAAATGATTTTGAAACAAATGTAATCTTTGGGAAATTTGCTGTATCAAAAAAATCTGGTGATTGGAGATGTCCATCACGCATTGCGTTGTTTGTAGTGATACTTGCCGCATCGATAGATACAAAAAGTTTTGCATCGCTAAATGTTTCGTCGCTTGCAGTGAGAGAACCTTCAAATGTTGCAAAGCGTCCGCGAACAGTAGAGATAAGAAGATGCTTGACAGTGAATCCAACCTCGGAATGTGCCTGGTCTATTGTCCATGTTTTCATAAGAATATATTGCTAGTTTCTAATAATGTGTGTCCATTGTATACTACTCCAACATGGAAAACAAAAAAACATATATAGCTATTGGAATACTGGCCGTGCTGACGGCTGTTGCCGGTTATGGGTATAAAAACTATAAGCAAACAATAAGCAATATACGGAAAGAATCTGCATCTCTTTCTGAAAAATTGGCTTCTACTCAAGCAGATTTGCAAAAAACGCAAGATTCGCTTGCCACTCTCGAGAAAAAAGCTTCACTCCTTGGAAATGTACTTCTTGACGAACAGGCAAGAAATATTTCCACCGAGTCTCAAGTAAATCAGGTCAGCACGACTGTCGGAGTATTGGACAAGCTAAGCAAAACAGACCGTGAGCTTTTGAAGCAATATTCAAAAGTATATTTTTTGAACGAGCACTATGTTCCGGAATCACTTGCACTTATTGATCCAAAATATATCTATACGCAAGGAAAAACATTGCAAATTCATACAAGCGTTGCTCCGTATCTTTCTACTCTCCTTGATGCTGCAAAAACTGCCGGTCTTGGATTGAAACTTGATTCGGCATACCGATCATTTGGAACCCAGGCAACACTCAAGGCTAGTTACAAGGTGATATATGGAGCAGGTACCGCCAACTCATTTTCCGCAGAGCAAGGATATTCGGAGCATCAACTTGGAACAACTGTCGATTTTACAACGGATTCGCTGAAGGGCGAATTGTCCGGCTTCAACGCGACGCCTGAATACGCCTGGCTTTTGCAAAATGCCTATCAGTTTGGTTTTATTATTTCTTACCCGCAAAACAATACTTCGTATCAATTCGAACCGTGGCATTGGCGTTTTGTCGGAAAAGATCTTGCTTTGTATTTACATCAAAACAATATGTATTTTTACAACATGGACCAGCGAAAAATAGATACCTATCTTGCTAATATTTTTGACTAATAAAAAAACCGGATGAAAAAAATCCGGTTTTGTTTCCAGGCTCACTGAGCCTCTCCTGCTACCAGAGAGCAACCGCCCTCAATGCTTTTAAAAATTTTGCAGGAATTGTCCTGCGATAAATGTCTTCCGGCCAGGGTTGGCCAGGTTGCCAATTACTTACAAGTGTCATATAGGCAAGATTTAGAGATTAGAAATCCGGCTTTCCGAATTTCCGTTTTGTATTGCATCAAAGTATTCTGTATTGTATGAAAGCAAAAAAAAATTTCTCGAATACAGAAGGAAGACAGAAATCAAATTTACATATTAAAAAAGCGTGGATGT
>JAHFNO010000014.1:0-14636 GCA_023267275.1 Candidatus Nomurabacteria bacterium
TTACTGGTATCTTTCTGTGCCAGTGACAGTTGCGTGGACGCGAAAAATGCAAGCGTCAGTAAAAGGAGAATCTTTTTCATTTTCAAATACGTTTTTGTTTCTCACAGATATGCTGTGGCCATTTTGCTACATTATAGAAAGAAATCCTTATTTGTCAAGGAAACTGGAGTATCCAGATACACGGACTTCTACTCCGTAAACTCCGTCCCTCTCGCAAGAAGAATCCGCTCCAAATACTCGATCCGTTCGACTGCCTCCCTGAGCTGAGCCGACAGCGCCTCGTTCCGAGAGAACTCTGCGGGACGCTGACGCTCCAGATACCACATAGCGATCCTCGGTTCAGTTGCGAGCGCACGCACGACCGTCTCGCGTGCCTTGAGGATAGGGTTGTTCCGCAAAGCCTCCAATCTGTTGCGAAACTCAGGATACTTCTTGAAGTAGCGATAGAGCGAATCGGTCGAAATCTCTGCATGAAGACAGCATTCTTTCACCGTTGCGTCGAGCGAGAACGCATACTCTAATTTCGCAATGACGCTCCGCTCGTCCTTGCCATCAAAGAAAGGTCTCCCGACCGATCTCGGTTTCAGCTCTGTCTGGTATGGCGACAGGCGCGAGCGACAGGTTTGTGGTCTTGGTTTGTCTCTAAGAAATGTAGTCATTTGTTTTTTAATCAGTGTATCCAGATACACGATTTCTAATCAGCCAGAGCGAGCAGTTTAGTCATCGCGTCTATATGAAACTGCGAATTGCTATATAATCCAGCCCAATCAAAGGTTCTAAAAGCGTCCCTCCAAGCGAGCATGTAAGCATTTGGCCTTGAGAAAATTTCTCAAGGCCTTTTGCTTACCTCCCCCCGGCAGGGATCGAAAGCCGCAGGCGCGAAGCCGACCTCAGCAGAGGTCGTCGCCGAGTTGATAAAACATGGTATGTTTTATCAAAGGCGGAGAACGACGGTTCGAGCCGGGGCCGCACAAAATCGTAGCAACGATTTATGTGTGGCAGGGTCGTGAAAATTTTGTTTTGACGAAAACAAAATTATTCCTGACCAATCCGTGTACTCACTCCCTGTCGGGGGGAGCAAGGCAGGACGCACGTCTCGAAATACGGGATTTGAGTCTGATACATCCAAATGCTGGATGGTATTTTCATTTCTCACGGAGTATACTTTCGCTATGTATAGAAGAGACAAGATGTTTATGGTTGTTATAATAGGTACCTCAGGGGCGGGCAAGACCACCCTTGCTGAGTTTTTGAAAAATCAATTAGCTAACACAGCTCATGTGGCTTACGATAATATTAAGAGCTTTGTTTCTCAATTCAAAGAAGTGTATTCACACAAACAAACAAGTGTAAATGTTACTTACGCTATGACCAAAGAATATTTTAAAAATAATATTTCTGTTATTGTAGATAAAAATATGACCAATGAAGAAGTGGATAAATATAAAGAAATTGCAGAAAAGTATTGTGTAGATTTTTTCTTATATAGGGTGGAAATTCATGAAGATATTCGGAAGGAAAGAATTACGAAAAGGGCTTACAATGAGAATAAGCCGATACCATCGCAAGAAACCCTAGATAAGTTCTCAGAGACATATAACAAGAATATACATCAAAGTAATACTACCTTTGATTCGGGGGTATTGAGTATTGAACAAATGGCAAATTTTATCCTAAAAGATTTAGGGGTTTTAAAAGACTAACTACAACATTTCCCACTCATTCGCGCATAGGTTTTGACTTAATAAAATAAATATGAAAACTCATGCAAAAAATAGCCACACGAATATTTATATACGCATCCATTGCTTTTGGTGTTTTTGGAATCTTATTAATTTTGTCGAATAAGGGCGACAATTCAGAACCAAACAAAATACTTATGAAGCTTATTCTTACAACCGTCTTCATCATTTTGCCTTCATTTGCACTTAGTCTTGCAGGGAAGTATCTCAGTGATAAATCTTAATTTAAGAAGTAAGGACGGTCGTTGCTACTTATGTGCTCATCTCCCTGCCGGGGGGCAAATCTCTTAGCCATATTTATAAATGGTATTTTTGACTACCAATTTACGATGTTCGAATTTAGATTATTTTAATGTTAGAATTTAGACATGGAAGGAATAAACAAAAAATCAGAACTACACGACTCTTCTCTTCAAAAAAAAGTAGAGCTTGCATCAAAATATAATAAAGGCGACGAATTACCTGTAGATTTTAAAAAAATAGAAGGTGCTGTGGATATGTTTGATATATTATTGGAGGGTGAAAAAATAGGTGCTTTTGAAATAGCAAATTCAAATCCCGAGGAAGAAAACTTGGGCGTAAAAACAAAACAGCTAGGTTTTATTAGGATTGATGATTTGTTTTTAAATAAAGGATTAGGTAAACAATTTTATATTGTTTTAAATAATTATTTGAAAACTACAGAAAATTCTGTGCTTGAGTCTTCCGGAGAACATATTACTCCTCAAGCTAAGCGAGTGTGGGCTTCCTTGCTAAAGGACGGGTTAGTTTATAAAGAAGGAACTAGATCAAACGGCGAAGATTTTTATAGATTTAAGTAATATTTAAATCAAAGTATCAAGGACAGTCCTTGCTACTATGTTAGATTCTAAATGGTCTCTTCAAACACCTTTTTCTCAACTTCAGCAAAATCGTAACTTGCTGGAAAAAGTTCTTCAAAAGTCTGCATTGCCGGCTCGCCAGTATATTCTCCGCGGAGCGAGGCGCGGTGCATGGCAAAAATCATTTCTTCGGGCTCACCGACACAATCAAGTGGCTTGAATCCTTCAGTACCAAGTATGCGTCGGACGAGTGGAAGAAGACGCCTTTTGTTGTAGAGATTTGCACGAAAAATAGAAATCATTTCTTCTTTTGGGAGGAATGCTGCAAATGATGCAAAGAGAAAAACACATTTCGGACATCGGTTGCACCAGAAAGATTTGTGGTACATGAGCTGCCAAACGTGTGGAAGCCAGAAATAGGTATTGCAACTAGTGAAGTAATGAAGATACTGCGGATATTGTACAAAACGTCGCACAATTTCGAGCTCGCTATATTCCCGCAAAAGAGAACTTGTTGAGATGTCAGGTGTTATATATTTGTGTATATAATCATTGATCAATTTTTCTGCTTCGGATGATTTGCACCATTGATGGTTTACTGGCAAGCCAAGATAGGTCAGATTGCCAAAATCTGCACTGCGCTCGTTCGAAAAAACAATCGAATTGTATCCAAGAAGTTCGGCAAGCAGTGTGGCGATGAATGTAAATGTGGAGACCGACGGATATGCATTTGAAACTCCAGGTCTTTCCAAAATTGTGTTGAGTTTTGAATCGCGACGACGCGTGACTGAAATTGTTTTTGCGCCCACCAGTTTGCCGATGGTTTTATGTGCTGGTGTGGGAGCGAAAGCAAAAAAATCGAACGGTGTATTTGAAGCTTTCAATAGTTCTGCAGAGAGAATAGAGTCTTTACCTGCACCATTTAAAAGCAGTGTTCGTTTAGGTCTTTCGAATCTTGTAGATGCCGATAGAGTAAGAGAATCATCATATGGAAATGCAATGAGGTCACGAAAATCCATTTGCATGTCATAGAAAAATTCTGCAAGTCCATTGAGGTAGAGCGAGTCCCAAAATTGCGCTTGCTCTTTTGTAAGTGCAAATCCTTCGATGTGAATATTGGGAGTAGGAAAGATACACCAGTAATTGATACCAATCATTAAGAGAAGCGCTTGGAGTGTAGGTTCTAAAACTTCCGCAGGAACTTTCTGCCAAGAGTCAGATGGCACATTTGGAAACATGAGTCGATCGGTGTATGTTGTTACTTTTCCATTTTGAAATTGCACACGATAGGTGAAGGAAATAGTTGAACGTCTCGCATTTATTTTATATGAATCAAAAGTAAACGATGAAGCTTTTGGTATTTTTCGTTTGAATAACATTTTTGCATTGTAACATATGGTAGAAATGATTTTCTGTCTAAATATGAAAAACTGTTGACTTATTTTACTATTGTTGTAGTATCTATTCAAAGATATTTTCAAACACATAAAACAAGAAACAATGAAAAACAGGACACATATAGTTTATCCTATTGATCGCCTTCCTCGAAAAATGAAAAAGCAAGGTTGGAGTATAGATATTGTACTTATTTTTCCAAGTGGAAGAAAAAGAAGAGGTTATTTTGACCCGAGAGCTAGTGTTACCGGATTTAAGTTTTTTTATTACAGAAAAAATTCAATTGAGGACTGTGCGGATCTCAAAGAATTTCCGACCCACTGGCAGTATCTATAGTTATTGCATTTATTATTAAAGCCACCCATTTTTTGGATGGCTTTTTATCTATGCACACACCCAGCCCAGCAACAGGGTCGGCGTTTTCCGGTTGAAAGATTTTCACTCAATATTTTTATTCTGCGATTCCGTGTTTCCAGTTTCTTTGCGGATTCTACCCAACATATCCATTCATTACGGGCGAGAGGGGTAATATCTTGCCAAGCTTCTTGTACAGCGGGAATAGATGTAATCGTTTTTCGTAGATCGGCTGGTGTTTTATGCACGGCGCCGTCAGAGATTCCTTTTTTAGACATGTGAGCATTCTATCAAATATTTTATACTCATAGTATCAATGTTTTTTCTTTACTTCTTGTAAATGGTATATTGAGTGTGATGAAAAAACGATTATTCAACGTACATCCCGACGTTTTGCGTTTGGGTTTTGTGAGTTTTTTGACCGACGTAAGTTCGGAAGCAATCTTTTCTGTATTCTCAATATTTTTTACCGTCATTGTCGGTGCTTCGGCATCACTCCTCGGCCTCATTGAAGGACTATCTGATTTTTCTGCATCATCACTCGATTATTTCACCGGTTGGCTTTCCGATCGCGAAGGCAAGCGCAAACGATTTGCGCTCATGGGATACGGATTTTCAACTGTGGCAAAAATGATGCTGTTGATCGGAAGCTCGGTGGCAACACTCGCCTCATTTCGTATCATTGAACGTCTCGGGAAAAGTTTTCGTGGTCCGCCTCGTGATGCGTGGCTTTCAGATGTTGCAGACGAATCAAACCGCGGGTACGCCTTTGGTATTCACAAGGCGATGGACAAGACTGGTGCCGTACTTGGGCCACTCGTGGCGTATGCACTTCTTCGTATATTTGGAGAAGGCATGAGTACGTTTCATTTGATTTTCGTTATTTCTGTCATAGCTGCCATTCTTTCAGTCATTGTACTCTTTTCGATACAAGACCGGCCGGGGATTCCGCATGAACGCGAAAATATGTTTGTTGCCTGGAAAAGTCTTAGCGCACAATTTAAATCATTTCTTATTCCTGCAAGTATTTTTTCGCTGGCATATTTTAGCTTTGGATTTTTGTTGTTGAAAGCATACCTTGTCGGATTTGCCGTTCAGGATGTCGTGTTACTTTACGCGCTGTTTAATATTTCATTTGTGGCACTTTCTGCGCCGATAGGGAAACTTGGCGATGTAATCGGACGAAAATATATTGTTGTCCTCGGCTATGCAATCTATATTGCCATGTGTGCTGGATTTATTTTTGCCACAGAAAAATGGCAAATCATAGTACTCTTTTTGGTCTTTGGAATTTTTTATAGTATCGACGAGGCACAAAGCAAAGCCTTTATTTCCGACATTGAAAAGGAACGACGAGCGACAGCTATCGGTGTGTACAATTTTGCAACCGGCTTGGTGTATTTTCCAGCTTCGCTCATTGCCGGAGCGCTTTGGGTGTTCCACCCCGCATACGCATTTCTCTTTGCCGGTATTGTTGCCTTGATTGCATTGTGCGCCTTTATGTACTTAAAACCATGGAAGGAACGATAACATGTATATCCGAGTAAATGTCATCGCAGGGGCGAAAAGGGAGCTCGTAAAGCGTATTTCACCAGATCGCTATGCGGTGAGCGTACGGGAGCCTGCAGAGCGTAATATGGCCAATACGAGGGTTAAGGAGGTCTTGGCAGGCGAGCTTGGCATATCGGCAAAGGCTATTCGGTTGATATCGGGACATACCAGCCCCCACAAAATATTTTCCGTACCTTTAGAAATTAGTCATTAGTCATTAGATATTTTTGTACTCGTAAATATGCTTTTGCAAAAGTGTATTTACGAGTACAATAGGGGTATGCTTACATATAAAATAACAGGAGATAATGTGCCAATGACTGAAGCAGATCAGTCATACATCGAAAAGCGTTTTGCACGTTTCGAGCGTTTTACAAAAGGCGAACACCACAAAGAAGTCACAGTGACTGTGCGCAAAATGATTGGACATGAGCGCGGACATGCATTTATGGTAGAGGTTGCATTCAATCCTGCAGGTCAAGATTATTTTGTTTCAACTGAGCAAAAAGATTTTCATACTGCTGTTGATGTTGCCAACAACGAATTGTGGCGCGAAATTACCGGAGAGAAAGGACGACAAGATACACTTTGGTATCGCGGAGCACGAAAAATAAAAGAAATGATGAAAAAAGGGTTTAGGGTTTAGGGGGTAGGGATTAGGGTTTAGAAAAAAGCAATCTTAAAAACCAGCAAGGTCGGACCTTACTGGTTTTTAAAAAATACCTTCCTAGAAACTATGAACCTAGAATCTAGAACCTCGCACGAAATCGCTGTACGCGATTTCGTGCTTGCCCTCAGGGAGAACTTTGTCGATACTAAACAAACCATTTTCAAGATGTGCTTGCGTTACAATGACTCGTTTGCCGTCAACAAAAAAATACGTACGTGGCCATTCGATATACGCACGAAATTTCTTATAGTTTTCTGCGGGATCGCCTGCGGGATCGATGAGTCCATCTTCTTTTTTTATTTTTCCTGAGCGAGTGGCGAGTGAATCATCTTGTTCCTTTGGTGTGATTTCTCCAGCAAGATATTTCGGGATTGTTACCACAAGAAGTTTTGCACCGATTTCGGTGAGTCGTCCGCGCAAATCGGTAGTGGTCTCTGCTGGTGCTATCGCAGTTTTTTCTTCGGCGATGATTGGTCCAGAATCAAGCTTGAATGCCATCACTTGGATTGAGCATCCGGTCTCAGTATCACCATTTAATATCGCAGACTCGGTAGGTGCAGCTCCGCGATATTTGGGTAGGAGTGAATAGTGCACATTCAATGTTTTGTATTTTGGTAAATCAATATAATTTTGTGGAATAATTTTTCCGTACGCGACAACGATCGATACGTCCAAGTTGAAAGCTGAAAGTTGAAAGCTGAAAGCCTCGTCCAATACTTCCGGTTGAAGGACGGGAATATTGTGTGCTTGTCCCCAGAGCTTTGCTGGAGTCGCTGTCATTTCATGTCCGCGTCCTTTTGGTCGATCGGGATTTGTAATGATGACTACCGGCGTCATGCCAGCAGAAAAAAGCGCATCAAGATACGTTGTGGTAAGAGCTGGAGTTCCCCAGAATGCGATTCGCATAAATCAATTAAGAATTAAAAATTAGGAATTAAGAATTTAATACAATCACCCCATCCCAACCTTCCCCTCGACAAGGGGAAGGAGAAATACAAATACTAAATCTTTTTTGAAACTTTTGTTTTTCTGCTCGTTGCTCGTTGTTTTTTGATTTTTGGTTCCTCTGGAACAGTGCCTGGTGCTACGTTGCGAGCTTTGTCGATAAAGAGGATTCCGTTAAGGTGATCTGTCTCGTGTTGAAAAATATGTGCGAGAAGTCCACTTGCTCCGCGGGTAAATTTTTTTCCTTGTTCATCATATGCGGTAACGGTGGCATGTGTTGAGCGTTCTACTTCGCCCCAGAGTGGGCGCACTGAAAGACAACCCTCATGCATCCATTTCTTTGTCTTAGACATTTTAGTGATGACGGGATTGATGAATACGAGGTCGGGATTTTTTATTTCATCTCCGTCCGTTGATCCTTCTCCGTTAATAAAACTATCATCAAAGATTTTTCCAGCAACTACAAAAATGCGTAGAGGTACTGCGATTTGCGGCGCAGCGATAGCCACACCATCTCCTTGAGTGGCGAGTGCTTTCTTCATATCACGCAGAATTTTTTGAATTTTTGCACTCGTAATATCAGCAATCGGTACTTCTTTCGCGATTGCGTGCAGAACAGGATTCTCTTTTTGAACAATTTTAATCATGACGATATACAAATATACGAATGATGCTAATGATACGAATGGCTACGAATATGCGTTGAATTTATTTGTAGTGATTTGTTGATTCGTATCATTTGCAGATTGGTATATTTATTTTAAATTTTTCATGTACTCAGCGAGTTTTGTTTGCTTCACATTTTCTTGAGAACGGTTTTCCATATTGCGAACGATGACTGTCTGATCGATAGCTTCTTTTTGTCCAAAAATGATTGTGTACGGAGCGCCAGATTTTTCTGCCATACCGAGCTGTGCTCCAAGTGAATCTTTTGAAAGTGCCTGCATCATTGGAATGTGTGCTTTGCGGAGAATCTCGATAATGTTGAGACTTTTCAATTTTGCTTCAATACCAAGTTGGATGAAGTACACCTTTGGCTTTTTCATAATGCGAGGTGTGTGTTTGTTGTACCAAGGCATGCTGATGATGCGGTCTACACCAAGTGCGGCACCAATCCCCGGAACATCTTTTTTACTTCCGAGTTGTTTACCGAGATAGTCATAGCGACCACCACCGGCAATAGTGAGTGCTGGTGATCCATCACCATTGTCAACGATAACTTCAAACACAGTACGGCAATAGTAAGAAAGTCCACGAACAAGATTTTTGTTTATGGTATATGGCACTTGCATCTCCTCAAGGTATTCGAGTACTTCTTTGAAGTGTCGTTTACAAGCAGGACAGAGGAACGAAACACAATCCGGTGCGCCGGCATTTATTTCAATCGTCTTTTCTTCTTTTGAATCGAGAATACGAAGTGGATTTGTTTTGAGTCGTTCACGATCGAGCGCAGGAAGATCGTTCATGTGCTTTTTGTAATACGAAACAAGTTCGCGAATATATCCCGGGCGACATTCTTTACAACCGATCGAGTTGATATCGATTGATGTTGCTGGAGCACCTGCTTCATTGATGATTGTAATCATTGTTTTGATAACGAGTGCATCAAGGATACTTTTTTCAGATCCAAGTGAGTCAATATCAAACTGGTAGAACTCGCGGTAGCGTCCTTTTTGTGGATTGTCGTGACGGAATGAAGGACCGTATTGGTAGAACATTACCGGCTGGGGTTGGTTGTTCATGCCGTGCTCGATGTATGAACGCATGAGACTTGCAGTGTGTTCTGGACGAAGTGCAAGGTGATCGCCACCTTTTGTACGAAGTGTGTACATTTCTTTGTCGATAACATCGGTACCCTCGCCAATTCCTGAAGTAAAAATATTTTCGTGTTCAAGCATTGGGGTTTCGATTGGCTTGAATCCATAATACATTGCAATTTCCTGAGCCTTTTCAAAAAAGCCCTGGAAGAGATAGTATTCATCGCCAATGATGTCGCGCATGCCTTTCGGTGCACTGATCTCACCACCTTTTGTCACTTTCTTTGCTATTGTCTTTGGTTTTGCTGTCATAAATGTTTAGGATTATAGATAATTAGGCTCTAGGCGCTAGTCTTTGAATTTCCTAAAGCCTAATGACTAATCAACTAATTGCTAGTAATTGTGTTCACCAGGGAATACGGCGATTTCATTGAGAGGGAAGAGTCGGAGAAACGCACGGCCGGTAATATTTTTTTCTGGTAGAAGTCCCCAACGTCGTGAATCGTAACTCACTGAACGATTGTCTCCCATTACGAAATAATTTCCTGCGGTCACTTCCATACTCATGTTTTCCGTAAGCATATCTTTGTTGACGTATGGTTCGTTTAAGATAAATCCTTCAGGATGTTCTTTGTTTGTGATTGAAATCACACCGTCCCGTACGCGTACAGTGTCGCCTGGGAGACCGATGATGCGCTTGATGTAATACGTTTTCATATCGATCGGTGGATGGAAAATAATGACGTCGCCTCGATGGGGTGACGTAAATCGGTAGGACAATTCATCGACAATAAGATAATTGCTGTTTTCAAACGTCGGCACCATTGAAGTACCAGAAACGATAAACGGCTGGGCGATAAAGTAGCGAATACCAACGACCACCACAAGCACAATCCCGGCAAAGCGGGTAAAGTCGAGTAATGCAGCCCAAAAGCCTTGTTTTGCAGGCTGTTTTGTGTGCACCTCGTTCATAACCTCTGGAGCACTTTCTGTTTCATTATTGATTTCCATAGTGCTATTGTAATACAGAATCACTATTGACACCAATGTCAATTTTGTTGCATAACAGGAGAACCATAAAATCATAAAAACAATGAACATAAAAACAAAAATGTGATTTGCCTAGGTCTTGCCTAGGTGAGCCAAAAGAAAAATGGTTGCAAATTATTGCAACCATTTAAATTCAGATCAGGCGGATTTTACTCGGAAAGTTCTATAATGTTTTTGTTTCTAGAAGCTATTCCAAGCTCAGCGAAGCCAATTATGACGCATGCACCCATGAACATACCTTTTAGTTTATAGAAATCACTAAAATTACCAACAGCTAGTTCAAAATCATAACTTCCATCACGTGGACGACCAATAATTCCATATTTGTCGTTTTTTGCAGCCTCCTCCTTTAAAATAAAATTACCAATAGGAGTTGACCAGGTGGGTTTCTCGCTATCTTTGAACCAGTCATTAATATGGTTGTAATCAAGCAATAGATTTACTTTTATTGAAACATTACATCGGATGTTTTCATTTGGGCGGTTGTTGTCGTTTGTAGAAACAACAATTTCTAGACCCCTTAATATATAGTGTGGACGGGGAATTACAGGGAAATTACTAAAACATTCAATACTGAGCGACGTGTTCCGAAATAAGACGGTTTCTTTAGCTGTTTTGAAGTCGTTTAGTGCCGATTTAATTTCGGCGAAGTGCTTTTTAACTGTAGCTTCTGCTTCTCGCCCCTTTAATATTAAATCCCGTAAAAATTGTTTGGGATTAGCTGCTACGTCAATAAGTTCTGTTGTGGTTTTCATAAAATTGTGTTTTTACAATGAAAAAATATATTTGCTAGCATACTACAACACTAAAAACGGATAGTCAACTCAACCGTAATATCCCAATAGCTTTACACTTTACACTTTCGGCTTTACACTGACTCTATGATAACCGTAGTAGGGCTTGGAAATCCGGGAGAAGAATACGCAAAGACTCGTCATAATACTGGACGCATTATTTTGCAGGCGCTCGCGAAGAAAAATGATTTTTCAGATTGGTATGCCGATAAACGTACAAAAGCACTTTGGTCTACGGGAAAAATCGGCAAAACAAAATTTCAATTTGTTGCACCGGACAATTTTATGAACAATTCCGGCGGTAGTGTGAAGCCACTCATCAAAGCAAAAAAACCTGCCCGACCAGGCGACACTAGTCGTTCGGGCGGGGATTTGGAAAGTTTGGTAGTGATTTATGACGATCTTGATTTGCCGATTGGCAGTATGAAAATTTCTTTCAATCGCAGTAGTGGTGGACACAATGGACTCGGTGATATTATCAAAGTGTTGAAGAGTCAGGAATTTGTGCGCATTCGCGTGGGAGTATCACCACATACGCCAGGTGGAAAAACAAAAAAGCCAACAGGGGAGAAAGCCGTAATCGATTTTCTTATGAAAGATTTCAAAGAAGCTGAAATTGTTGAGTTGAAAAAGATTACAAAGAAAATAGGCGAAGCTCTCGAATGTTTTGCGAGTGATGGAAAAGACAAGATGATGTCACTGTTTAATTAGGAATTAAGAATGAAGAATTAGGAATTAAAAAATCTCCCGCGCGCCATAGGCGCGCGGGAGATTTCAGTATTTTCTAAAGTCTAGCTTTTCTCAATCCAAGTAAGCGTCATGCGCTGTTCCTTTGGATCGAAGAGTGTGATTTGGAATGTGTAAGTCTTTCCAAGTTCAAGCTTTTCACGAAGCTTTGCTTCTGAACCAAAGTTTGAGTGGTGAACGAGTCCAGCCACACCTTGTTTGATAGAAACGAGAGCACCGTGTTTGTTGAATTTGATAACAACACCCTTGATGATGTCACCCTTTTTCAATTTGCCATCAAATTCATTCCAAGGATTTTCTTTGAGAGCTTTGATTGAGAGAGAGATTTTTCCATCACGGATATCGATGATCTTTGCTTTTACTTTGTCTCCTACTTTGTAGAGAGCGCGTGGATCTTCCACGAGACCCCAGTCGAGTTCAGAGATGTGCACGAGACCTTCAAGACCCTCTTCCACTTTAAGGAATACGCCGAAGTCTACGATACCAGCAACTGTTGTTTCAAGTTCGTCACCGAGTGTGTATTTGCCAACCACTGCCTGGCGTTCATCTGAAGAAGATTCTTTTTCAGAGAAAATAAGTTTGCCATCTTTTGGAAGTGCAGAAACGATTGTAACGTTGATTTTCTTTCCAACGAGTTTTTTGAGTTCTTTCAAGATCTTGTCTTTGTCAGAATCTTCAACGCGAGGGTAGTGATCAGGCTTAAGCTGTGAAGCAGGAAGGAATCCTGCGATACCTTGCCATTCAATGATGAGTCCACCTTTGTTTGCATCCTTTACTGGAAGATCAAAGATAGTGTGTTCCTTGATTGCTTTTTCAGCTTCATTCCAGATGAGTGCTTGTTTTGCTTCCTTGAGAGAGAGCTCAACATATCCTTCATCATTTTCTGTTTCAACGATTTTTGCTTTTACAACATCGCCGATGTTCATCTTTTTGATGATTTCACGGGCGTTGCGGTATTCGCGTCCATAAATAACTCCGGTTCCGTAGATGCCGAGGTCAATGTAAACTGCTGCTTTTTCGATGCCAATAACTGGGCCTTCGATAAGCTTTTCTTGAGAGAGAGGAGTTGTGCCTTTATCTAGCATTGAGTGCACCTCAGAGAGAATGCGCTCTTCAACTACGACTGGTTCTGTAATTGTTTTGTCTTTTTTCATAATAAATACTGTGCAATAATTTTTAATTTTTACATTTTTAATTTTGTAAATAATATTTTAATATTCAAATATTTAAACATTAGATATTGTTTAAAAATTATAAAATTTGAAATTAAAAATTGTCTTTTTGGCACAAAAAAATCCGCCTAATGCGGATAGCTCATGGAGGTTTCGCAGTATTCTGCGAGGGTTATTCTCCTTGAGGATTTTCCACGAATGTGGAAGTCCGACTGGTAATGCCAAGATACTACTATAAATATGGGGTTTTGGCTACTTGACATATATATAATATAGATGCTTTAATACTAAAAAATCTACGGCTATGCTTATATTAAAAAATACCAAAAAAATCGCTAGTAATGTTACTCTCGACGAGTGTGAGAGAACTTCACTTACACCCGGTGATATTATTCGGGTCCATGTTAATGAAGCTAAAGGCTATAGCTATATTACTGCCGAACGCCCTGTTGTAGGAGATGACAAAAAAGTAATTTTATATTTTGAAGTTCTTGATATGAAATTAAATATAGCGCATGGAAGTCAGGTTAAACATTTTACAGGTAATTATACTGGTTTTCAGACGGTTGATCTTCTCATAGCTGGTACAACTCTGCATTTTGAAGAGATAAAAGATACTGGTCTAGCAGTAGAGAAATATTACAGGGTTTGCCAATAAAAATCTAAAAAGACACAAAAGGAGTAATTTGCATATTGCTTCTTTTTTTATTCCCAAAAACCTTGCTTGACAGAAAATATCTGTTTATATATACTTTTGGATATGGATACAACAATATTAATTAAAACAAAAAAAGTATTGAAAAATCAGGCTCAGGAGCTTGCACAAGACCTTGGACTTTCTTTGACTGATGTTATCAACGCATCACTTCGACAATTTATCATCAATCAAGGGATCACTATTTCTAAGCTTCCGACGGAGAGCATTGATATGTACACAAATAAAAAAAATATTCTTTCTGCCTATAAAGAATCGCTTAAGGAATTTTAAACATATGATTCTTTTAAAAACAAAGAATTACAAAAAGAATGTATTGACTTTGTCTAAAAAAGAAAGAACGCTCCTGTTACAGCAAGAAAAATTGCTTGGGGACAATATATTTAACGCAAAACTGCATACAAAAAAGCTAAAAGGATTTCCTGGTGACAAGGTTTTTTCATTCCGAATTACGAGAGTGTATCGAGGTATTTTTCGCTTGTCGGAAGAGAATGTTATTTTGTTTGCAATCGGTCATCGAAAGGAAATTTACCAATCACTGGAATGATTTTTTATCCAAGCAAGCAGATTTTATTATTTTGGCTACCTACTTGACTAATATAATAAAAAGGCGTAAAATTTCGGCAAAATTTAAACCGATGAAAAAGAAAATGTATCATTTGTTTATGGGATTAATCTGGTTATTTATGGCTTTTGCATTTAATACCCATCCTACCTATATAAGAGGATTTGTAGCTTGTATAGGGGTTATTCATTTAATAGATATTCCTTTAACAAGTTCAAAACTCAAATATGAATGGGACTATAAGTTTTTTTTGTATACAGGATTTGGACTACTTATGTCTCTCGTGTTACTCGAACTGAACTTTCATCTCTCTTAATTTTTGTTTCAAAAAAGCCATTGGAAATCCGATGGCTTTTTT
>JAHFNO010000014.1:14736-36676 GCA_023267275.1 Candidatus Nomurabacteria bacterium
TATGATTATCACGTACTACGGCAACCAGTTTTTCAAAATCGCTCAGGGCGATACAGTTATTGCAATTAATCCTCCAGCCAAAGACGGCAAGAACGGCAAAGATGCTGCACGTTTCGGTTCTGTGCTCGCGCTTTCTACTACAGCGCATCCTGACTACAATGGTTTTGATCGAGTGACTCATGGCGACACCGTCCCATTTTGTATTTCTGGTCCTGGTGAGTATGAACATTCAGGAGTTGTCGTGCAAGGCAAAGGAACAACGACGACAATTGGTGGTAAAACATACAACACTACGGTGTACTCACTTATTTTTGAAGATACAAAACTCGGCTTTGTTGGTCCTATCGAAAAACCATTGCTTGCAGCAGAAATGGAAGTGCTTAACAACTGTGATATTCTTTTTGTTCCGATCAACGGGCTCGGCGCTGCTGCTGCAAACAAAGTAGCTGTTGCTGCTGAAGCAAAAATAATTATTCCGATGGACTTCACCGCAGAAAATCTCAAGACATTTTTGAAAGAAGCCGGTGAAGAAAAAGTAGAACCACTCGACAAGCTCACTATTCGCCGAAAAGAAATTGAATCAAAAGAAGGGGATGTTATTGTGTTAATGGCTAATTAACACAATACAAATCCTAATAACTAATGACTAATTTCTAAAAATTCATGGTTATTGCTTAGACATTAGTAATTATGATTTAGGATTTACGTTTACATGTCATTCAAAGCTTTCATCCAAAAAATAAGAAACAAGCCTCAACGAGTACGAGAACGCATTGTTCTGGTGCTCGTTGTTGTTATTTCACCAGTGTTGTTTATTGTTTGGTCACTCACATTTCATTCTGCAGACACAGGAAATTCTGGTGATTTTGTAAAAACGATTGGTTCGACTATTTCTGGCACATTTAGCAATCCGGTGTATAAAGACACATTTGGCTCACCGGGTGCAACGAAGCAGTAGGTTTGAATACATATAAAAAGTAGCACCTGATAGGTGCTACTGTTTTTTTGATGCAACTTAACTGTACTTATAGTACACATTGAAATATGTCTCATCATCTCTTGTTCCTTTTCCGTGGCCAGAAATCAATAGTCTTGGAATAAAAGTTTGTGTCTTTTTTCCAAACTCATCTATTTCTGCGTCAGTTTTGAATTGAAAACCAGCTTTTTCCAGAGTCGCGTTTTTAATGCTTACAGCGAAACAATTATTACCCTTTTCGTTATCTATCGCCTGGTCAAGCGCAATAAGTAGTGTTGCGCGTAAGAAACTTCTGCGTAGCATGTTTGATCCAAAATGCGTATTTACTGGTAAATTGAGAAAAGTACGAATACTCATATTGCTGACTCCAGCCAAAATCCACATTTCTTCTATTCTAACTGCATCGTTGAATTGTTTTTCTGTTGAACCAGTTTCCTCTAAGATTTTTGCAATAGTCGCAGAACTATTCATAAAACCTGGCAGATGATTTTTAATTTCCTCTAGTGTATTGTTCATAAAGAATGATTTTTCTTCAATTTAATCTTAAATTGGCCATTTGTCAATCATGGATTCAAATCTAGTTGTATGCTAAAATACTCGCACAATGGCTGCAAAAAATACTAAAAAAGAAAATAAAGACGAGGCTCCAATCGTGCCTCATGTAAACGTGGTTTCGATTGGTATCAGTAATGAAATGCGTACATCGTACATTAGTTATGCGATGTCAGTTATTACTGCACGTGCACTTCCGGATGTGCGTGATGGATTGAAGCCGGTGCACCGCCGTATTCTCTACGCAATGCATGAAATGGGTCTTACTTCGAGTGCAAAGACAAAAAAGTCTGCTGCAGTAGTGGGAGACGTGCTCGGTAAATATCATCCACATGGTGATACTGCCGTGTATGACTCAATGGTGGGTATGGCACAAGATTTTTCTTTGCGATATCCGCTTATCATCGGACAAGGTAAC
The DNA here is from genome assembly GCA_023267275.1 of Candidatus Nomurabacteria bacterium. Taxonomy (GTDB): domain Bacteria; phylum Patescibacteriota; class Minisyncoccia; order Phycocordibacterales; family UBA9973; genus CAITQP01. The sequence goes on from JAHFNO010000014.1 coordinate 16,683, forward strand.
TTCGGTTCGATTGATGGAGACAATGCTGCTGCAATGCGTTATACCGAAGCAAAGATGAGTAAGCTTTCAGGCGATATGTTGAAGGATCTTGAAAAAGAAACTGTCGACTTCCGTCCAAACTACGACGGCACAATGAAAGAGCCGATCGTGCTTCCTGCCGGTTTTCCAAATCTTATTTTGAACGGTACGCTTGGTATTGCCGTGGGTATGGCAACAAACATTGCTCCGCACAATCTTACTGAAGTTGTGGATGCCACACTGCACCTTATTGAAAACGAAGAAGCTACTACCGAAGACTTGATGCAATTTATCAAAGGTCCGGATTTTCCAACGGGCGGAATCGTACATGGCACAAAAGACATGCTCCATGCGTATTCTTCTGGTCGTGGAGGAGTTGTGTGTCGTGGCGAGGCAGAAATTGTTGAACAAAAAGCCGGACAATCACAAATCATCATTACTTCGATTCCATATCGCGTAAACAAATCAAATCTCATTCAAAGTATCGCCGAACTCGCACAAGAAAAGAAAGTAGAAGGTATCAAAGGCTTGCGTGATGAATCGGCAAAAGATATTCGTATCGTAATCGATTTAAAACAAGGAATCTTTCCGCAAAAAGTACTCAATTATCTCTACAAGCATACACAACTCGAACAAGCATTCCACTTCAACATGGTGGCGCTCGTCGATGGTGTGCCACAGACGCTCTCACTCAAGAGTATTCTTGATGAATTCATCAAGCACCGCAAAGAAGTAGTAAAGCGTCGCACTGCATATGATTTGCGCAAAGCCGAAGAGCGCGAACATATTTTGCTTGGTTTGAAAAAAGCACTCGATCATATCGATCGTGTTATTACCGTAATTCGTGGTTCAAAAGATGCTGCAATCGCAAAATTCAACTTGATGAAGGAATTCAAGTTTTCTGATTTGCAGGCAGTGGCAATTCTTGAAATGCGTTTGCAAAAGCTTGCCGGTCTCGAACGCAAACAAGTAGAACAAGAGCTCAAGGAAAAGCAGGATCTTATTGCCGAACTCAAAGCCATTCTTGCCTCTGCAAAGAAAATGCTCGCACTTATCGCAAAAGAACTTGGCGAAATGAAAGACAAGTATGGTGACGATCGTCGCACAAAAGTCATCAAAGGTGGCGTAAAAGAAATCACCGACGAAGATTTGATTCCAGAAAAAGAATCAATGCTCGTGTTTACCGAAGGTGGATATGTGAAGCGCACTGACCCTTCTGAATATCGCGCACAAAAGCGTGGAGGTGTGGGTGTTGTCGATTTGGAAACAAAGGAAGAAGACTTCGTTACGATTTTGCTTTCCGCAAATACGCACGATGATTTGCTCTTCTTTACCAATCTCGGAAAAGCGTACCTCATGAAAATGTACGACCTTCCTGAAGGTAAACGCGCAACGCGTGGTAAATCAATCATGAATTTCCTTTCTCTTGCCGACAATGAAAAGGTTATGTCTATCTTGCCGGTTTCAAAATCTGAAAAAGGCAAAGAGCAATATTTGTTCTTGATGACAGAAAACGGCACAGGAAAGAAAATGTCTTCAAAACAATTTGCTGATGTTCGTCGTAGTGGAATCATCGCTATCAATCTCGACAAGAACGATTCACTCCGTGGAGCAAACCTTGTAGAAAAAGGCGATGAAGTTATGCTTGCTACTGCAAAAGGACAAAGCGTTCGATTTAAAGAATCCGATGTGCGCGAAATGGGACGTACTGCCGGTGGTGTTCGCGCAATGAAACTCGGCAAGGGAGATATGATTGTGGGATTTGATATTGTAAAAAAAGAAACAAAAGACACTGCCGCACTTCTTGTGATGAGCGCAAACGGTCTTGGAAAAAAGACTCCGCTGAAAGAATACAAAGTGCAAAAGCGAGGTGGTTCCGGAATCAAAACTGCAAAAGTAACACCAAAGACAGGGGATTTGATTATGGCAAAGGTGATTACTGATGAAGCAGAACTCATTGCGATGAGTCAAAAAGGACAAGTGATTCGCACCGACCTTGAATCTGTTTCAAAACTCGGACGCCAAACACAGGGAGTGACCATCATGAAGCTTCGACCGGGCGACAAAGTGGCATCGATTACGTGTATGTAAAAACCAGAGGTTAGTCTTTAGTCGTTAGTCTCTAGTAAAATATAAAAAACTGAGTAGTCAGACTACTCAGTTTTTTATTCACATACTGTATACCGTATACAAAATACTGTATACTATTTGTATGAATTTTCTCGACCCGCATGATGCGTTAAAACAGTTTCAAATATATGGCACGCAAGACGTTGCCGATTTTGGTGCGGGAGCAGGACACTTTGCATTTGCTGCCGCTCGACGTCTCGATGGTGGACGGTTGTTTGCCATTGATCTCGAAAAAGAAATGCTCACCCGACTTGTTGCAGAAGCAAAGCTTCTCGGACACACAAATATTTTTCCGATTTGGGCGGATGCTGCAAAGCCAAAGAGCATTCCACTTGCCGATGCTTCGCTCGATGCAATTATTATTGCGAATGTGCTCAATCAGGTAGATGATCGAAATGGTTTGATTGATGAGGCGAAGCGTTTGCTAAAGCCAGATGGAAAGATTCTTTTTATTGAATGGAAGGATTCACAAAAAGGCGGTCCTCACGGAAAACATAAAGTTCCAGAACATATTGCACTTTCACTGTTTAATAAACATGGTTTTGGAATGGATCGATATATTGATGCTGGAGAATATCACTATGGTATAATCATGGTCAGGAACTGACCAAGTAAAAGGTTTATAAAGTTCATAAAGTTAAAAGCAAATGCAAATACTTTATAAACTTTAAAAACTTTCAACTTTATAAACTCATTCATGTCAAACTTCAAAATAATTTTTCTTACCGTTTTTATTGTAGCCGCTGTGTTCGGCTTTCTTACGTTTGCAGGAATCATAAAAATAGGCGGATCTTCTTCGACTACAACCACCGTGCAGGGTACGGTAAATATTTGGGGTACGGTAGATAGTCGAGCAATGGCAACATTTGTTTCAGATTTCAATACACACAACGCAGATATTCATGTCACGTATCAACAAAAAGATGCGAGTACCTTCGACCAGACATTTGTCGAAGCTATCGCAAGTGGCAATCCTCCAGATTTAGTATTGCTACCCAACAATCTTGTTTGGCGTTTTCAAAATAAATTGACTCACATTCCATTTGCTTCACTTTCGGCGCAAACGTTTCAGACAACCTTTGTCGGCTCGGCAAATATTTTCACAACAACAGACGGCACACTTGCTGTACCATTTGCAGCGGATCCTTTGGTGATGTATTACAATCGTGATTTGTTGCAGAGTGCAGGTATCGCACAACCACCAGCAACCTGGACAGCTTTTCTTGATACGATTCCAAAACTCGCAAAGAAAACGAGCGACCTCAGCATTACTACCGCGGCTACTGCGATGGGAACATATAAAAATATTGCGCATCCAAAAGATATTCTCGCCTTACTCTTCATGGAATCTGGTAGCAATTTCCTGACAACAAACAATGGTAGTTTTGTTGTCGATTTTGGTCCTGTTGCTGGTGTTGGAAAAAATGATGCAGCGATTGCCGCTACAAATTTCTTTATGGGATTTTCTGATCCGCTCAAATCTATCTATACATGGAACGCAGGTGAACCTACTGATCGCAATCTATTTATTCAAAGCAATCTTGCGTATTATTTTGGTACTGCAAGTGAATTGCCCGTTATTCATGCACAAAATCCAAATCTCAATTTTGGTATTGCATTGCCACCGCAAGGAGCAAAGGGAACTCCGATGACAACCGGTGCTATTTACGGCTTTGGTATTCCAAAATCAGCTCCAAACCAATTGCTCTCCTACACAGCAACAACGATTCTTGCGGGAGCACAGGCACAAACCGCACTCACTGCCGATTTGCAGGCAAATGCTTCGCTCATGCCAGTGCGACGTGATGTTTTGGCACAAAAGCCAACGTCCGATCCTTATCTCGGATTTCTTTTTGATGCGACTCTTATTCAGCGATCATGGCTCGATCCAAATCCTATTTTTTCAGACCAGGTATTGAGCGATTTTATTAGCACAATCACTTCATCGGTACTCACAGTCGACCAAGCTCTTGCAAAAGTTGCGACACAACTCGCTGCGTTAGGTGGCAGTCAGTAATCACTAGAACAAAAAATCATAAAAACATGAAATCAAAAATAAAAAATATATTACTAAATAGTAAATCAGCGATACGTGTTTTCTTGTTCTCGTGTTTTCTTGTTCTCGTGTTTTCTTGTTCTCGTGTTTTTGTGACTCATGCACAATACGACTATACCTACATTCCTCCACAACAATTTTCTGCAAATCTCGGCAGTGGAGCACTCCTTTCATTTACCGCTGAATATATTACACAAACCACAGCACTCATTACGGGGAAAGTTGCGGTCAATACTCCGCCATTTACGGTATATCTTGATACTGAGCAGACCGGTTCATTTACCGATCACTTTTCTCCACAAGTAAAAAGTGATCGCACGTTTGCATATACACTTACCGGTCTTTCGCCTGCATTTATGTATCACTTCGTTGCAATTCGAAGTAGCGATGGAAGGACTCGATTGAGTGCTATTAATTCTTTTGTTACACCAAAAGTTGAAGTAAAGCCGTATATTTCTAAACTGACTGACGTGAGCACTACAATCACTGCCACAATTTCCGAAGGATCAAAGAATCCAGCAATTGTATATAGTATGCAGGCAGATCACTGGGGAACGCCAATTCCGATGATTCTTGCAAACGGAGTATATTCCACGCAGATTTCTAATCTAAGACCCAACACAAATTATTATTATCAGATTATCGGTGATAGTTATCAAAAAGATAATGTAAAAGTCTATTATTCTGCTGTGTTGAGTTTTGTTACATTACCGACAACAACAACCTCAACCACTGCAATACCGACTATTGTAGGATCAACCGGTACTGTAAATACTATTACATACAATCTCGGTGCACTTGTGCAATGTGGTGTGGTGACAGGACAAAATCCTGATGCTGGACCCTTAAACAAGGATGGAACACAAGCTTGTGGATTTAAGCAATTTATGGAATTGTTGAACCGCATCATTAATTTCTTGATTTTCCTCGTTGCGCCTATCATTGCTGTGTGTGTTATTTTGTATGCAGGTTTCCTTATTCTTACTTCCGGTGGTTCAACAGAAAAAGTTTCGCAAGCACGCGGTTTGATGACAAAAATGGTTATAGGCCTTGTGATTGCAATGGGTGCATGGCTTCTTGTAAAATCAATTTTAGTAGCGCTCGGAGTCGATACAACTGTATTCCCAGTATTTTATCAATAATGTATTTATCTATGAAAAAACATACACTTGCGTATCTAAGAAATATCTTTTTTGCGACAATACTTTTTGTTACAAGCATAATTCCTGTCTATGCGGCAAATAGTAATAGTCCGATAAATGTACAAGCAGTTGCCGGTGATCGAGTAATCACAGTATCATTTATTTCTCAATACTCCGGTGTGAAAGGATACTCTTTTCAGGTGATTTGTGCTGAACAACCACGTGAGACAAGTGGCGTAAAAGCAACTGGAACAAATTCTCCAATAAAGGTTACAGCAACCAATGGCACAGCATATAAATGTACAGTAACAGCAAATGGCCCTTCGGGATTTTTGGGTACAAGTGACAAAACAGATATTGTAGTTCCAGGTTCAGGTACTGGAACTAGTACTGACATACCGCTTGCTCCTCAAGGAGTATCAGCTACTCCTGGCAATGGCAATGCTTCAATTACATGGGGTGCTGTATTGGGAAATGTTCTTTCTCCAACCATTAGTTATACCGTTGCATTTGATCAATATGGAAATGGTGCCCATGTTATTCCTGTTGTTTCTGGTCAAACTGCATACACACATATATACATGCCTCTAAATAATGGTACATCGTATACTTTTTATGTAAAAGCAACGAATGTAAATGGTTCAAGCAGTTGGGTTTCAACAGGAAAGGTTATACCTGCAGATTCAACAACTACAACTACAACTGGTACAGGTAATGGTGGTACTACTACGACAACATCCGGAACAGCGAATGGTACAACAAATAGTAAAATTGATTTTGCAATAAAAAATCCGCTCGGAAGTTCAAGTACGGATCTTCCCGGATTTGTAGCAAATGTTCTTTCAGCAATCGTTGACCTACTCTTTCCGGTAGTTGTGATTATGCTTTTGTACTCTGGATTTCTTTTTGTTATTGCTCGCGGAAATAGTGAAAAACTTGGCGATGCGAAGAATGCACTCCTATATACACTTATTGGTGCAGCAATTGTACTTGGTGCAAGCGGACTTGCACACGTTATTCAGAATACAATTTCAGCATTGGCAGGATAGGATAATCACAAGAACAAGGAACACGAGAACATAAAAACAATTATCATTTAATCATTGAATATGAAAACAAAAATACAAAAAAAAATACTGAGCACTATTGTTAGTCTTCTTATCATTTTATTCTTTGTTATTAGTTCTAGCGTTTCCCTGGTTTCTGCGCAAACAGGGAATCAAGGACCCGTGTTGCCCGATCCAAACTCTGGAGCATGGTCTCCGTCTGGAAACACATCTACACCAACGGCACCTCCTGCTGGAACAGGTATTCCAAATCCCGGCCCTGCTCCAAGTTCTTCTACCACGTCCGGTCTCGCGTATACTGGAAGTTATTGTAGTGGATTTACTACGACAATATTGCTAAGTTCAAAAAGTCTCGGTGATTTATTCCATTTTGTTACCTGTCTTATTGAAGTGTCTGTAATCCCGCTCATGTTTGCGATTGCCGTACTCGTGTTTATTTATGGAATTGTAAAATTTATCGGAACAGAAGAGTCTGCAGAAAAAGAAGAAGGAAGACAGTTTATGATTTGGGGTATCGTGGCGCTCGCCGTGATGTTTAGTATTTGGGGGCTTGTACAAATACTCGGCAATACATTCGGTGTGACAAATGTTATTCCACAACTTCCCATAAATGCAAAATGATAAAGTCCAAAGTGTAAAGTCGAAAGTCTAAAGTCGGGAAACTCCTAATTCCTAATTCTTAATTGCCACCTATGGTGGCACCGCAATCCCCAATAGTGCTCTTGCGGAGAGTATTTTGTGGTACAATTATCGCATACATAGGAAACAATTTATTATTAGTTAGTGGTCATTATTTAGTATATGAAAAACAAACTTTCAGTGCTTGGTGCTTCGGTTGTAGGTCTTGTTGCTCCATTCTTCGCATCTGCGCAGACAAATATCTCAGCAACTTCAGTATGTAACACAAATACGTACACAGCAGGTATTCAGGATATCATCTGTCGTATTTACCGCATCATCAACATTCTTATCCCAGTGCTCATTCTCGGTGCTGTTGCGTATTTTATCTGGGGTGTTATCCAGTTTGTTATTGCTGGAGATGCTGAAGAAAAGGGAAGTGCTCGCTCAGTAATGATTCACGGTATCATCGGTTTTGCTGTTATCCTCGGACTTTGGGGATTGGTAAACATCCTCCTTTCAACATTTGGTGTTGGAAACAGTTCAGGACCAGGAATCCTTCCTACTTTCTAGTTTGTATAACAACAGGCGTCCCGTCTATGCGGGACGCCTGTTTTGGTTTATAATCAAATCACTATGAATACCATTCTCAATTTTTTTGGAGTGAACACTGCGTATGCGGCAACAGCAAAACCATCACCGGTAGCGGGTTTTGTGGGGCGCGTAAATGAATTTGTGCTCAATCCACTCATTATTATGATGTTTGCCGTAGCGCTTCTTTTTTTCTTGTACGGAGTTGTAGAATTTATCATGAATTCAGATAAGTCAGATGAACGTGAACTTGGAAAAAATCATATTATATGGGGAGTAGTTGGAATGTTTATTATGTTTTCTGTATACGCAATTCTGCGTATGATTGAAAATACATTTGGAATTACGCATAATGCAAATATTCAGTAGGCTCGGTAATGAAAATTAAAAAAGGCGTCACTTTTAGAGTGACGCCTTTTGCATTGTTTTAATGTTTTGTTACCACTGAATAGGTCAGTGTGGCCGTAATACCTTTGGGTGTTGAGAAAATATAGAGCAGGTTTCCTTCTCTGTCTATTGTTTTTACATCCAAGTTACTATACATTTCTCTGTTTGATCCATCTCTGTTTGAAATACAGATATTGTATTTTGTTCCAGTGATAGACCAATCAAATCGTTGATTTTTAGTTACTTGAATTTCATACCCTTGGTCAGTGATAGTCACCGTTTTTTCCATTGCGCCATTGTAGTCAAGCTTTTTCATTTTTTCTCGATGCTCAGAATAAGCATCCTTTGCTTGCTGTGTTAAATGTGTCCCAAGTTTTTCATCGGACCACATTTTTACATTTTCATTCGCAACAGGTAAAACTGTTTGATGGCAAGTGTCTAGTGCCATTAATGCTCCAGCAAGTGCAATGATTACAATAGTCCAAAATCGCGCCGGGTTTTGCTCATGATGCTCATGGGCAGGCGTAGCAGCAGGTGGATGTGCTCCACCTGTTGTGGTAGCTGTTGCAGGAGGTGTTCCATGGGGTGCAGCTCCATGTGGAGTTGTTGTAGTTGGCGGCGGTGTAATTGTAGCGTTCATTTTTTTGCTTTGTAAATAAAGCCAGTATGCTATGACCGCTAAAACAATCACTACCACCATCTTTGAAAGCCAATTGCTTTCAGTTTTATTTCCATCCTCAGCGAATGCCGGGATGGCGATAGCACTCAGACATCCCGTCAAAAGCGCTTTGTGAAAAAAGTTTTTGATTTTCATTTTGCGTTTTTTAAGGTGTTTGAGGAGTCGATGGTATTGTTACTGTTGGAGGTGTTTCAGAAAGAACAGTTAATTTGCTATTTTGAACAGCTGTCCATTTTTTGTTGTGCAGATACGCTTTTTCGCCAAGATCAGTCAGCGCTTGTTTTTCGACTGCAACTTTCATGAGATCCATTTCTTTTTGTTTTTTGGCAATCAGAAGCTCTTCATCTTTTAACAGAACCTCATTTTTCTTTGCAGAAAGTGAAGTACTGTTTGTGATTTCCTGTTGCTCTTCTGTCTGCATTTTTTTAATTAACTCAGGATCATCATAACCAAGATCGAGCACTGTTACTTTTGTAAGCTTCAGGCCATACTTTTTAACATCAACAAGGCGAAAACTTTTCTGAAATTCACCGAGAACATCAATCTTATTTTCATCCATGATGTCTTTATAGGTTTTACCTATGGCATGCTGGATGAGCGGTGCATTATATTGATCCGCAATGTTGTTCATTGAACCCGCGTTGTTTTCCAGATAGACATCAAAGGCTAGCGGATTTTCAACCTGGTATTCAGCAAGAAGCAAATAAAATATATCGGTTGTTTTGCTTTTACTCTGAACTTCAATCTGATCAATGATAAACGGCATAAAAAAAGTTGTTGGCATTTCTTCAAGTGAAAGCTTTTCTGATTTAATTATTTGCAGATCCTTGATGCCGGTCGGAACAAAAGATTTATTTATTGTTTTTTGTTCAAACGGTACTTTTTTGATTGTTGTTACTTGAACACCGACAAATTTATATTTACCCATCCAGTACAAAAAGTTTCCTAGGAGACTCCATGGATTTATGTTAAGCGGTACAAATGTATCGCTGCTTTTTTCCCACTGCTTATTAGCAGAGAGAAAGTCAGTAATAACATTGCCGACTATAATAGGACTGTACTTACCCACGGGAGGTATCGGTACAATATACTTGCGTTTTTTGGCAAGTATTCGGATATATAGCCATGCACTACGCAAGGCATAATATATAACAATAATTACTAGGGCAAATTCTACCCAACTCATAATGTTTCCCATTTTTTTATTTTGTTTTTAAAGTTTTGAAAAATATTCTTCCTACTTTTCTGGTAGGGAAGTCAATGTTTTATATATTGATTCTGCTGGTTTTTACACCAACGTACTATTTCAGATTTGCCGGAATTATACACTATAATTGACAAAAAGTCAATATGCTGGGATTGTAAAAATGAGCCTTAAAATAAGGCTCATTTTTACACACATTTCTAATGTGCCCCTCTCCAGTCTTGGAACTAATGGTGCGAGACACCGTAAGGCTTTTTGAGGTACTTTCATAATATCACACTTAGGGGTCTCGGTAGGGCAACCGATTTACGAAATAGCTGAAACTACATTGAATGATACACTGGTAGGGGTAATTCGTGTGTATTTTCAGCATATTTTTCTAAATGAGCCATACAGGATAAAGGTATTTGTGAATGAGACACGCAAAATGCGTGTCTCATTCACTGTAACATTTACAAAAATAGCTTGGTAAATAAGGACAAAATCGGAAATCGGCACTGTGCCATTTACAATCGAGAATTATAAACGATTTTGCGGAATACAGGATCACTGTCACACCAGAGATAGAATAGCTTACGGGATATCTTGATTGCATCACATGCTTTGGCTATGTCTCCGCCGGCTTTTTCAAAGTTCATAAAAAAAGCGAGTTTTTTAACGAGAGTACGGACTTGCGGAGTTTTGAGCTTGCCCATTTTATCGAGTCTTTTTTCAAGAGCTTCTTTCTGTCGTTTTAAGCGTTCTGCCCAGACGCTCGTCACTCTTTCGGTGCCCGTGGCGATCTGGTTAGCGAGCGTGGCGAGGACGACGATACATGCGTTGATGTTGCCGTTTTCAACAAATCCTTCAAGGCGAGAAATATCGTCTTCTCCCAAGAGCAAGATGGTAACTTGGTAGCGAGTAAATACACGATACAGGCGTTCAAGGTCGTCTGAATCAACTTCACTGGAAGTAACCAAAATGAACAGCGTATCAGGGTTGCCACGGACGCTTTTGATGACAGATTCAAGATCGGTGTCATTAATTTCTCGGTTTCCGTTTTTGACCAAAACTTCTATGGCGTTGCATTCGGTAACGAGGTTTTGTTTTAGTAGTGCAAGAAGCGGAGAGCCACTCGCTTTGCGGAACAAGAGGCTCGAATATGTACAAAACAGGGTTTGACGGTCAAATTTGGACGGCTTGCGTTTGAAGTGGTAAGTCAGGATTTTTGTGAACAAATCTTGGGTGCGCGGGGTGAATTGGATGGAGGCGGATTTGTTCATATTTGGATGATATCATGAAGGCACACAGTGTCACTTTCATGCTTGAGGTGTGAAATTCCGAAAAAAGAGTTGCGAAGTTTTCTAAGAAAATCAATTAAAAATTACCTTTCATATAATCTCCCTTTAATTCTCCCCAGTCGTGATACTCTTTTATTTTAATTGCATCAGGATAGAGGCTAAAATCTTTTCTTGTTAGATCAACAGGCACCCATTCTTTTGTTTTTGGCGCGTATATTTCAAGCCAAGCATGTCTCTCTTTCAGTAACACTCTTTTGAAAAAAGATTTCTGTTGTGAGCGCAAAATGCCATGAACAAATTTTACAGGTATATCAAACTTTCTTAAGACTGTGCCGATTATCTTCGTTGTCGAACCGCATGTAGCCATCTTTCTCTCTATCATTTCCGACAGTGGCGTAAATCTGGAGTCTTGAAACGATTTTGCTGTGTCGCGCTTGTCTCCATATAGAGAGAATAATTCTTGTTTTATTTTTACTATCATCGAATCTATGTTTTTTTCTTCGTTTGTGTTTTTAACTTTCAGCCAAAAGCTTTCAGGAAGATCTTCATTTATTTTGAGCCATTCAGAGAAATCATTTTTCAAATTAGAATAATCATATGGCTTTATTTCATCCAATTTTTTCTGGACAGTCGATTCAACCTTTTGTTTGCTATTTTTGTCATTATCCATGGATTCATTTTATCACGGAATATAGTCAGAGTTTATTGTATTGAGTGTCAGGATGTGAGAATTAGTATAATTGTAAATACCGATAATTTGATGTTTTTTATAGGAGGTGGTATAATGTGGCTATTATTATAGGATCCTCTTCCTACCCCCACCAATTATGACCACAAAAAACGAATTTCAAAAACAGTTACAAGAAATCGAGCTTCAACTAAAGTCGTTTCAGCAACAATTCAAAGATATAAAAAAACGAGTAAAGGAATCAGTGTCTTCTTCTAAAAAACGTGCTGATGGCAGTAAACTTCTCAAACTTCGAAAACAACTAGGGCTTGAAAGCTAATTCAAGTTTTTAATTTTAGATTATTAAAATAATAAATCAAATATATGGGATTAATGGATAAACTTAAGGGTGTGCAAGCAAAGCAAGAAACGATCGAGACACAGAAAAAAACAGAAGATACGAAGATGGAGCGCGAACAAAAACGCAGTGAGTTGACTGCCGAGCGAAATACCATGATGGAAAATCTCAAGCAGTCAGAGAAGGATGCAGAAGAAGCCGAAAATGCTCTAAAAGAGGCGGAAGCGTATGTTGCAGAAAAAGGCGATGCGCTTGATGCAGAGGCAAAAACCGAAATCGAAGGAATAAAGTCTGAAGCAAATGAAATACTTGCTAAATTTAATGAACTGAAAAGTAAAGTTGAAAATCTCAATGCACAAATCGCGAGTTTTGAAGAAAATCAAGAGACGATTGCTGCGGAAGCATCAGTAGAAAAACCGGTTGAAGTTTCCATGGTGGAAGTAATACAAGAAGTACCGAAAGTTGCAGAAGTTGTTCAACAAGAACAAGTAACCGAAACTCCGGTTGCGCAAAAAGTTGAAACACCTGCTGTTGAAGCATCACGAGAGACCGATGATGAGTATTTTAAGAGAATGAGTTCTAAATTTGCTAACGATACTCGATTGGAATATGCGGCAGTTCGTGGTGATCAAAAATCATATGTTGAATCGTATATAGCGAATGCAGAACAAAATATTGCTCAACAAGAATCAACATTGAAGCAACTGGAATCTGGTACATATAACAAAGAAGATTATGCTGGGTATGATATTGAAGAAATCAAGAATAAATTAAAAAAATCTATTTTAGATACAAAAAAAGCCATTGATGATCCTGAAGTTTCACTTAAAGAATATCAAAAATTAGCAGAACAATTTAAAAATACCGGAATGGAATCTGGTGGATACGCTCGGTCATTTCTTAAAGAGCTCTCAGATTCACGGAGTATAAAAGAAGGGGTTACTAGTTCGGGTTTTAATATAAAATATACAAATGCAAGATTTAATCAGTTTTTAGGTGATGCAATTAAAAATAAAGATAAAGCAAACCTTAAGGTTATTAGAGAAAGTGGAATATTAGATCCAAAAACGGCAGAACGAGTAGATTCCCTTCTTAAGGAATAATTTACTTTAGTATTTTAAGAAAGATATAAAGCAAATTCATACATATCAGACCTAACGAAACAAGGATTCTTTTGTAGTATTGAGTAGAAGATTTCTTTTTTTGTCGTGCCATATTTACCAACAGATGGAGCCTAGACTCCCTAGAGCGGTTGCGTCATCAATGTGTGTATGGAAAACATACAACAAAGTTTCGGTGGTTTGGCGACAAAACCATCAATCCCAGCAAGGGTCAGATATTGCCTCTACGCCAGAAAAAGCACAGAGGAAGAAGATAAACAAATATTGTCGATTGACTCTCAAATCAAGGAAATGGAGAAAATGGCGAGAGAGCAGGAACTCGACATTGTGGTCATGAAAAAGGAATCGCATTCTGCCAAGGAAGCAGGACAGCGTCCTGTTTTCAACGAAATCGTCGAGGAAATAAAACAAGGAAAATTCGATGGAATCCTGACATGGGCACCAGATAGAATATCTCGAAACGCCGGCGACCTTGGCAGAATTGTTGACCTCATGGATATGGGACTGCTCAAGGAAATCAGAACCTACGGCGGACAAAAATTTAGCAACAATCCGAACGAGAAATTCCTACTCATGATACTTGGTTCTCAAGCCAAACTCGAAAACGATAACAAGGTCATCAATGTGAAGCGAGGTCTACGAGCGAGGTGCGAGATGGGACTCTGGCCAGCACCTGCTCCAGTCGGATATCTCAATAGCAAGAACAAGGATGAACGATGTGTCGTCACTGTCGACCCACACCGAGCGTCTACGATTAAGAAGATGTTCGAGAAAGTGGCATATGAAGGCTACTCTGGTAGAAAACTCCACAAGTGGTTACAAGAAATACGATTCACAACCAAAAGCGGGAAACCATTAACGCTCGGAAATATTTACCTAACCCTCCGATGTCATTTTTACTACGGCACATTTGAATATCCGAAAAAGAGCGGACAGTGGTATACAGGAAGGCATACGCCGATCATAACCAAGGAACTTTTCGACAAGGTACAAGAAAATATTTCTGAACACGCAATGTCCACTTACAATAAAGAATTTGCTTTCACTAAGCTCATGACCTGCGGACTGTGCGGGTCTGGCGTGACCGCCAGCGAGAAATGGAAGCATCAGCAGAATGGGAATACGCATCGGTATGTCTACTACGGATGTTGCAAACACAAAGACCGAAACTGCTCATCGGGATATATACGAGAAGACGAATTGATTGAACAGCTTGCTGATATCATAGACAAGATTGATTTAAACGAAATCGGAATCAAACAAAAAATCAAGGATGAAATTGAACGACACAAACGATTCAATACAGATGTTCTTGGATTAAAAAACATAAGCGTCAAAGTTGCTGATGTCGATATTCGGAATTATGCGAAACATGTTTTGCGAAGTGGATCAAACACTGACAAGCGAGAAATACTGGATTGTCTGAAAAGCAAAATCACACTCGCACACAAACAAATTTCGCTTGCGTAAAACGCACAAAAAATCACCGAAAAATTCGGTGATTTTTTGTGTGCTTGACTCAATTGAGATTCCGCTTCGTTAGGGGGTCTCAGTAGGTCTCACTAGCATGTGCTGGAGAGAGGACTTGAACCTCCATGGGTCACCCCGCTTGCTCCTAAGGCAAGTGCGTCTACCATTTCGCCACTCCAGCACTTTCAGTACGATGCTTCTACCATTTCGCCATCCCGGCATATTAAATTAATGTGTCGTCAGGAATAATTTTGTTTTTGTCAAAACAAAATTTTCACGAAGCCTCCCTGCACGAGTTTGCTAACCGCCTGCCTCGTGATTTTGCGTGCTCACAAAACATCATTCCGTCCTGGACGAGTACTTTCTTATGTCGTCACAGATAAAATTCTGCTGAATTTTTCCGCGACCCCGCCTCGCGTCGGCACGCTCCGGCTTGGACAAGTCGAAAAACTTTGTCCCACAAACTTTTTCGTACTTGTCCACCCAGTTGGAATCGAACCAACGACCAATCGCTTAAGAGGCGAGTGCTCTACCAGCTGAGCTATGGGTGGATATTGAACAAGAGAAGTATACCTTTTATTCAAGATTTTTCAAGCTTTTCTCATTTGATTTAGAGCTTCAATACATGTATAGTTCTTCATGTATTAAATATGATTGACCTGGTAGCCAAGTAGTAAGGCAATTCTCTGCAAAAGAATTATACGCGGGTGCGATTCCCGCCCAGGTCTCAATGTGCGAATGATTACTTGCCCGAGTGGTGGAATGGTAGACACGAGAGACTTAAAATTTCTTGACCGATTTTGGTCGTGTGGGTTCGAGTCCCACCTCGGGCACATCGCAGTGAGACCTACTGAGACCCCTTAAATGAAGTAAAATCTCAGTTGGGTCAAGCACAAAAAATCACCGACAAGTTCGGTGATTTTTTGTGCGTTTTACGCAAGCGAAATTTGTTTGTATGCGAGTGTGATTTTACTTTTCAAACAATCCAACATTTCTCGTTTTTCATTAGTCATTCCATTTCGTAAAACATGTTTTGCGTAATTCCGAATATCAACATCGGCAACCTTGGCACTTTTACTTTTCAATCCAAGAACATCCGCATTGAATCGTTTGTGTCGTTCAATCTCGTCCTTGATTTTCTGTTTGATTCCAATTTCGTTCAAATCAATATTGTCTATGATACTAGCAAGCTGTTCAATCAATTCGTCTTCTCTGATGTAACCAGATAAACAATTCCGATCCTTGTGTTTGCAACATCCGTAGTAGACATATCTATGAGTATTTCCGTTCTGTTGATGTTTCCATTTCTCACTGGCCGTCACACCCGATCCGCACAATCCGCAGGTCATGAGTTTAGTGAATGCGAATTCTTTGTTGTAGGTAGACATGGCATGTTCAGAAATATTTTCTTGCACCTTGTCGAAAAGTTCTTTTGTTATGATTGGCGTATGCTTTCCTGTATACCATTGTCCGCTCTTTTTGGGATATTCAAATGTTCCGTAGTAAAAATGGCATCGGATGGTTAAGTAAATATTTCCGAGCGTCAGCGGTTTTCCGCTTTTGGTCGTGAATTTGATTTCATCTTTTAACCATTTATGTATTCGTCGTCCTGAATATTTTTCGTATGCCACTTTTTCAAACATTTTCTTGATGGTAGATGCTCGGTGCGGATCAACATTGACGACACACCGTTCATCCTTGTTCTTACTATTGAGATATCCAACTGGTGCGGGTGCAGGCCAAAGACCCATTTCGCATCGTGCTCGCAGTCCTCGCTTTACATTGATAACCTTGTTGTCGTTTTCAAGTTTAGCTTGTGATCCAAGAATCATGAGCAAAAATTTCTCGTTCGGATTGTTGCTGAATTTCTGTCCGCCGTAGGTGCGGATTTCCTTGAGTAGCCCAGCATCCATGAGGTCAACGATTCTACCAAGGTCGCCAGCGTTTCGGCTGATACGGTCTGGTGCCCATGTCAGAATTCCATCAAATTTTCCTTGCTTTATTTCCTCGATAATTTCGTTGAAAACAGGACGCTGTCCTGCTTCCTTGGCAGAATGGGATTCTTTCTTCATTACCACAATATCAAGCTCTTGCTCTTTCGCCATTTTTTCCATTTCCTTGATCTGGCTATCAATGGAGAGAATTTGCTTGTCTTCCTCCTCGGTGCTTTTTCTGGCGTAGAGGCAGTATTTAACCTTTACGGGAATTGGTGGTTTTATTCCCAACCCCGCGCTTCTTTGTTGTATGTTTTCCATACATACATTGATGACGCAACCTTTGCGGGGAGGCTAGAGTGGACTGTTGGTAAGTCAAATTCCAAATAACCATTATTTACAAAGGTAAAATAGGATTGATATTGACAAATGGTCTTATCGGGTGTATAATTAAAAAGTCACATAGTTATGTGATTCGGCCCAGCATTTCTGGGAACAGTTTTCTTTAACATTATAAAATGGAAACAAATTTAAGGTTGCATGCGGCAGAATTGTTGCTTGCAAGACACACCGCAATAGAAATACCTAGCGGAAAAATTAGTGAAAATTTTTTTGACATCGTAATTAAGCGTGAAAAAAAGCGTCACGAAAAAATTGCAAAATTAAGAGGAACCTTAACGAAAGCAGAAAAATTTTATTATGGTGGGAGAAAAAATTTTTCAAAAAGGGTTGTAATTCATAATGATTATATCTTTAGAAATATTGACGCTAATGAATTTCCTTGTTTTTCCTGTATTACAGGAATTACAATTATGATAACAACTTTCCTCAAGTTATTTCTTGACCAAAATAGAAGCAAGGCGCGTGCCCTCGCCATCGCGCGTGAGTTAATAATGCAAGGACACCTTGATGTTAATGGTACCCAATTGCAAATACCCTACAATGAAAAATATGAATATATTATTAATCATGCGGGTGTTGCTGCAATTTGGGTAACAAGATCAGAAGAAGGAATTCTTGTGATTAATGATTGTCCTGCAGAACTTGTATGTTCTGGAACTATCATAGTATTCGGCTTTTAACTTAAAGTATTCATAAGAACTCTAGACACAATAGTTTAGAGTTCTTATTTTTTATATACTTTCCTCGATTACTCTCTTTATCTCATACAATTCCATAGGAATGATTTTGATGTAGTTTAGTTTTTTTTCATCAAGCCACTTACTTACTTTTGGAATTTGGTTTTGCGGAACACGAATTTCTCGAATATCCTTGCCTGTAAATTTTCCATAAAAATGATCTTCAAACGGAATATGCGATGGATTTTCTTCGTCGAATGAAGCAAGGCTTTCTTCTCTTCCACTTGTGTCGAAAGTAAGGAGTACAGGAAAAGGATGTTCTGCTTCTTCAAGAAGTGTTGTCTTTAGTTGTTCGTCTTGAATCTTTGGAAAAATTTCATTTTTAATTTTATCAACATTCGGAATATACTGTTCATTACTGAATTTTTCAATAAGAATTTGTTGTTCAGTTTCGCTCGTGTATTGCTCTATGGTTTTGTCGTCCACCGTATCAACATTCATTCTTTTTGCCATTGCCTGTCTCAATTTTTCTTTTGGGATAGTGTTAAGAAATTCCCGAATAAAAGTTTCTGTAACAGTTTTGTTGGTTATTTTTTCTGAATCGATTTTAAGATAGTTCGGCAACTCATCTTTCTTTGCATTAATTCGCGCGTATAATTGCTGAAATGGTTCTACTGCATGATAACCTTGAATATGTGACACAGATAGTCCTTCTTGCGGATTTTCATGTCCCATTACCAGAGCTTCCCCTGAAAATCGTCCATGCCCTCCGGAAAACCCGTCTTCAAGCGATTTTCTTAAGGCATACGAACCGGTCGAATGAAAAACTAGATTTTTTTCTGGCGAAAATTTCGAATAATATTCAAGGGTTTCGTTAAATAATTTTACTCTCTCGGATTGTGGTAATTCAATTTGAGCACCAAGAAGAACATCAAGAGCTTTTGTAAAAGTTTGCTCGGATAGTTTATTGCTATCAAGCGGAGATATATTTTTTCTGAAATTCTGATTGTTTATATTTTCCGAAATTATCTTTTTTACAACAGAAAAATCTTCTTTTTCTTCCTCAATTTTAGATAGACTTATCTGAGGTGTTGTAATTTTTCTGAATGGGTCAGTTGGTTCAGGCATGAGCAAATAATACCATTTTTAAAGCTTATTGTAAAATATTTGACTATCACATACACGATAGTATATACTATGAGTACAAATGGCTTCGGCCCGACTCTGTCGAAAGACAGAGGAACAGGAAAAACTCAAGGCAGTAATGCTTTGAGTTTTTCTATTAATATCCCAAATTTTTCTTCATTCATATCGCCAATTTTTCTACTTAATCTGTGAGCATCAATTAGTTTGATTTGAGACAATATCGCAACGCTCGTGATTTTTTCATCAAACGGAAAAGCAAAGTAGTATTTGCCTCGTTTCTTGGTTTTGGAAAGTGGAACAATCCAACATATTTCATTATTGAATTTTTTTATAATCACCACTGGTCTTTGAAAATCTTCACCTTGTCCATCTTGTTCAAATCCAACATTAGCACCAAGAAAACAAAACCAGATTTCTCGTTCATGAAAGAATGGGATTTGTTCTGTGTCGTTGACAACGATTTTCCTATCATTCCATTTATGGAAATCTTTTTTCATAATTTCAATTTTAGCATACCAAATTTGATAGCCAAATTCTTATTTTTATGACAAATGAGACATTTAAGACACGCCCTGTTTTAGTGTCTCAAATGTCTCATTTCTTGGCATTTGTAGGCATTTAAAATGTTACGTCAAAAATCAAAATGTTACATTGATTCACATATCGACAAGAGTGTCCCATTTGTCCCATTCTGTTGAAAAATATGGCTCGTTTTGGACAAACGGGACACTTAGATTCTCAAATGTTACACTCTCAAAACACCGAAAAAAATGTAACATTCGTAACATTTTAAACTCAAAAAATTGTAAATGAGACAGTGTCGTATACCACCTTTTTGTGTTTCATCTGTAGTATTTACAATTTCGCCTCTGTCGATTCCTGCGAATGGCACACTCTCAAAATAGCAGTTTTTATGTGCCATTTGTGCCAGCTATGAAATCATCTGTGGATAAAGTAATCCGTATTCTGTATCGGTTTTTGAGCCAGCGAAATCTCAAAAACCATTTCCGTTCATACCTCTGGCAGCGTGAATAGTGCTGAACGTCG
>JAHFNO010000015.1 GCA_023267275.1 Candidatus Nomurabacteria bacterium
CATCCACGCTTTTTTAATATGTAAATTTGATTTCTGTCTTCCTTCTGTATTCGAGAAATTTTTTTTTGCTTTCATACAATACAGAATACTTTGATGCAATACAAAACGGAAATTCGGAAACCTAAATGTACATTTTATGAGCAAGATTAAAAAAGTCGTTCTCTCCCCGGGAGATGAAATAGAAATTGACCTCAATGGAGGTGATCGTCCAAAAAGTTTTTTCAGGGTTACAGGAGAAATTGTTTTTGGACTTGTGCCTTGCGAGAATGAAAGAAAGGGTATTGTATACCTCTTTCAAAAACATTCAGATGGCACTTATCATTTTGCCGGCATTCTGGATATCGAACCACTTAAAACGACGCATGAGATTAAAGGTGTAAAAAATCCATTCCAGATAACCGGATTAATGGATTTCCGTAATGCAGGATTGTCTGTTTCAGAAGAATTAGCACAACATGTGCGACTGATGTTTGAGGACACCGATGTGTTACCGAACGTTATAAACCCCAAAGAGATAAAATTTATCTTGGGGGTGGAGTAAAAATATTTTCAGTATAAAACAAAAGCCCGCGACTAATGTCGCGGGCTTTTTTAACGCACTATTATTTTCCAGATTTTGACATTACTTTTTGTTCAATTTTATTGAAACGAATGAGTAAACTATCAAATTCCATACGTGAAATAAATCGGTCTCCAATATCAAGCATTTCATGTCTCGTTACCTGAACCAACTCTTTCACCTCTTTTATTTCATTTTCAACTTTTTCAAATCGCTTATCAACTTGCTCGAATCGTTTATCAACACTAGCAAATCCCTTCGCTGTGCTTTGGGCGAGCGATTCTATCATTCCAGCCAAGTCTCTCATTGAAATGTCTTTTTTTACGATTTTCTTCATATGATAAGTATACTCCTCGTAAATAGAACCAGTCAAATATTATTTCCCAGATTTTGATTTCACAACGATTTCGTCTACGATGCCGTATTTTTTTGCTTCGTCGGCAGTCATGAAGTAGTCGCGATCAGAATCTTTTTCTATTTGCTGTGGAGTTTTGCCAGTAGCCTTCGCAAGAATCTTGTTGAGATTTTCTTTGGTGCGAAGAATATGTTTTGCGGCGATGGCGATGTCTGATGCCTGACCTTCTGTGCCACCCATCACTTGATGGATCATCACTTCAGAATTTGGCAGACAGAAACGTTTGCCTTTTGCTCCAGCGGAGAGGAGTACGGCTGCAGCTGATGCGGCGATGCCGACACACACAGTAGAGACGTCAGGTTTGATGTGGTTCATGGTATCGTACATTGCCATTGCGGCAGTGACCGAACCACCAGGGGAGTTGATGTAGAGTTTGATATCTTTCTTTGGGTCTTCGTTTTCCAAAAAGAGCAGCTGTGCAATAACGATGTTTGCCATGTGGTCATCGATTGGACCACCCAAGAAGATGATGCGCTCACGCAAAAGACGCGAGTAGATATCGTACGCTCGCTCACCAAATTGAGATTTTTCGATTACGGTTGGGATTAACATAGAAGATGAATGACTAATTACTAATATCTAATGACTAACAGGACAAACTATACCAGAATCGAATAATATTGACAAGTTTTACCATGCGTGTTAGTTTTTATATATTCTTCATACATTAAAAACAACATAGTTATGGAATTAAAAAGGAACGATCCGTTACCATTGTCGCTTATCGGTCTTATACTGGACGTATTATTTCATGCCGGTGCGATTAAGGAAAGAAATTACCATGTCTACAAAGATTATTTTATCAGCGGCATGGCGCTTGATGATATTGCTATGAAGTATGACTGGAAAGTGTCAAAAGTAAAACGGGTTTTGGATACCACAAGAGATTCGCTTTCGGCTTGCCAGGAAAAAGTAAAAGTTTTTTTGACAGCTGATTGGATTCAAGCAATTCAGATTCTTGAAAAAAAGAATATTTCTTCGGTCGAGATGCTGGCTTGTGTATATAAGCGTCATGTCAGTGCTATACCCATTGAGAATTTACCTCTTTCGGTAAAAGCATTCACAAAATTGCGGACACTTAAAGTAAGCTATGCAAGCGAGATCGTTCAATTTTCCGAAGCTGAATTACTGAAAAGAGGATTCAGTCAAAAAATTATTGATGAAATAAAAGAGGTATTGGGAAAAAAAATGCTCGAGCTTAAAAAATAATGTATTACTCATAAAAAATAAAAACCAGTCTCGCGACTGGTTTTTTTCTTACAAATATAGACATTCAAAGGAAATCTTGTATATTAAGTATAAATATATCTTCTCACAATAATAAATATGTTTGTATGAGCTCTAATAATAAATATGGTATTGGAAAAATCGATGTGTATATATTGGGTAAGTTTCAAAAATTTTCCAACTTCTGCCAGACTAATTTCGGATATACGTGCTATATGTTATGCGATATCAGTCTGATACTCTGGGTTATTGTCGGTATAATCAATATTGTTTTTGCTTGGCAACAAAAAGATTGGCTTACCTTTGCCATGCTTACAGTCTTGATGCCGCTCGCGTATTGGTTTGTAAAAAGACATATTTTTATGACGACGCGCAGTTCGATAAGCAATCCAACATTGAAGAGCTTGGGAGAATCGATATATGAACCAATAAGACAAGCGTTATTGATACTCTTTCCGATTTTTCTCTGGAAAATAGTTCAGGCTGTTACAGGAAATAATTGGCTTGTAATTGGTAAAACGGATTCAACATGGATTGGTATTTTGACAACTGTATTGAATGCGATAGTTTTTTTCTTTCAATTATGCGCAATTTACTTCGCTTCGTGCACACCACTGCCTCCCGGCATGAGCAAGCTTAAGATGCTAGGCAATCGCTTGCGAAAAAAAGGTGTTGTAAGTACAGTATAATAAACGCTAAACCGGCAACTTTGTCGGTTTTTTCTTTTCCAAAATTATTTCTGTCCTTCGAGGAATTTGAAGATTTCTTCGTTGGTGAGCATGTGGGTGACATAGGCGCGGGCACGGAGAGGATCGGCATCTTGGTATGTTTGAATGAGACGCTTGGTTTCAAATTCGATTGCATCTTCGGCTGGTTTAAGTTTTTCAACTTCGGCGATCTTTACCATGATGAGTTCCATCTTTGAACGCTTCTCGGCATCCGGTCGTAAATCGGCGCGAATGTCGGCTTCTGTTTTTTTGATGTGTTTCAAATATTCTTCAAACGGAATGCCGGCATTTGCAATATCTACTTTCAAGCGACCAATAAGATTTTCGAGTTCACTTTCAACGAGTACATCGGGAAGTTCAACAGAAACTTTTTCGCCGATTGCTTCGAGAATGGCAACGCGTCGCTTTTCTTTGTCGCGTGCATCTTTTTCAGTGCGAATATTTTCACGGAATTTTTCACGGAAATCTTCGACAGATTCGAATGGTCCGAGTTGTTTCACATATTCATCGGTGAGTGTTGCGTCAAATTCCTGTTTCTCAAATTCTTCATGATTGTGCTCGGCTCCACTCTGATGAATCTCATTGTGTGCACGTGCTTTCTTGAGTTCCTTGATTGCGCCATCGAGTTCTTCATCAGTAACTTCGTTGACTACAACAGTTTCATTTTCTTTTGCCGCAATCTTTTTGTAGTCGGGGAGTTTGATTTCGGGAAGTACGGCAACAGTCGCAGTAAATTCCAAATCTTCGCCCTTGGCGATTTTGGTGATGGTGATTGCAGGGCGACCTACGGCATCAATCTTTTCATCAACAAGAATTTTTGGAAAATGTTCGTTGATAGCGAGATCGGCCATTTCTTCGAGAAGAGCCATCGGCTTCAATTCTTTTTCAAGAATGTGGGCAGGCGCTTTGCCTTTGCGAAATCCAGGAAGTTCGACTTCTGCACCAGCACGTTCGAGTGCCTTTGCGCGATATGATTCAAATACATCTCCTGGAATTGAAACATCAATCCCGACTTCGCTTTTTGGTAATTGTTTGATTTTGTGTGTCATAGTAAACGCATACTAGCATAAGAGGCGGAAAAATAAAAAAGGCCTGATTTTCGTCAGGCTTTGATTGCGTTTTATTCAACCCGTGCATTGAATTCACCTTCGGTCTCAACACCCTCCTCGTTTTTGTATTTATATGAGAGGGTATAATAGTTTGGCCACCCTTCTGTTGGCGATACCTTTACATCATATATTTTTCCAAAAACACTAGTTCCCGAATTTGTATGGGTAGTACCACTGGGGTAAGAGGATATTTTCCATATTTGATCGCCGGTATACTCATTTGTTCCTTTCTCGTAGCTTCTCGTGGTGAGAAAAAAATGTTTAGTTTTCCCGCTTACATGGGGGATTTCATAAGCCATGATATTCTCATATCGGTTGACTTCTCTTTTATAATCGCCGATCGCCCACTTAAACGCCTTTTCCGCAAGGAAAAATAATTCTCCAGGCTCAAAAATTGGTTTCTTTTCAGTATGATCGTCTTTATTTTCAATGTAGTTCTCCATAAAAATTTGCTTTAATTATGATTAATGATTTCTTGACATAAGTATAATATGTTGAAGAATATATGACAAAAATAGGCAATGGGTTTTGTAAAAAGTATAAAAAATCCTTATTTTTCAATATATTATTGATTTATACCTTTACAAAAAAAGTGTCGAAGAGTATTCTACATTTATATGAAAAGCATCGATAAGCAACATATTGTCGTTCAATTAAAGCGGTTCAACTGCAGTGAATCCGAGGCTGATCTCTACGCATATTGTCTTTCCATAGAGCCGGAAACCATTCAAAAGATAGCCAAGGGTATGGGACGCAATAGGACTACGGTATATAGCGAAGTGGAACAGCTCCTAAAAAAAGGCTTGCTGTTTGAAACTCGCAAGAATAAGAAGCGGTACATCGGAGCTGAGAATCCAAATGTGCTCTATAGCCTGCTTCAACAGCGGGAAAACGAACTTGTCACTCTGAAAAACAATATCGGCTATGCAGTGGAGCTTTTGAATGCCATCAAGCCAAGCGACACGAGTGTGCCGGTGGTCAAACTCTACGAAGGAGTGGATGGATTTAAAAAAATGCTCGAAGAGACGCTCTCGGCAAAAGGAGAAGTGTTAGTGTTCACGTATGTGAAACTTTTTTCCGAACTGCTTGATCCGGAATACCTCGAGGGATATTTCAAACGGAGATCGGCAAAGGGAATCCATACGAGGCTGATTTTTCCACCATGCGATTTTGCGAATAGAGTGAATGCAAAAGCTGATCAATATAAAATTCAAGTTCGCCTCATGCCGGAAGATATGGAATGGAAGGCAGGGATTTTCAGTTGGAATGATTCAATCGCAATCCAGTCTTTTACCGAAGGGAAATTCACTTGCACGGTCATTGAGAACAAGGATATCGCGCATTTCTATCGAAAAATAATGTTTGAACTCGTTTGGGGACAAGCAAGAAAAATGGATTCTGAATCAAGTTCAGAATGACGCAAAAAAGTATATAAATACCAAATATCGTTCCACTTTACTCAAGTAAAGTGGAACGATATTTGGTATTGTTTATATAGTAGATAAGTTGTATGTTAAAATTATCTCATGACTAAGTGGAATACAATTAAAAAGAAAATACTAAAGGATAAGGCGACAAAAAAAGCGTATGACGATCTTGAGCTTGAATTTTCTATTATCGACCAGATAATCGCCAAACGAATCAAAAATGGTATGTCACAAAAAGATTTGGCATTGAAAATGGGCACGCAACAGCCGTCCATCGCCCGCTTTGAATCCGGAGATTACAACCCAACCATCGGATTTTTGAAAAAAGTTTCTGAAGCGTTGGGGAGTAGGCTTGAGATAACATTTAAATAAAAAAAGCAACCGCGCGGTTGTTTTTGTGTTATTTTTTAGAATCAAGTCTTCTTTTTCCACAACTTTTTTCAGGAAGAAATAGAAAGGGCCGCGAATATTTTGTCGCCGGCCCAATCGCTTTTTTGCCAATGCTATATCATCGGTCTTTTTTATTACACCTTCTTTCAAAGGTGTTTAGTTTAAGCCGTCACCCCCTCTCTCGTTTAGAGGCGCACGGCTACGATAAAACAATCCTAGTAAGGAGTCATGGGAACCGAGGACAAACTAGGACCATGTAAAGAACTATTTTTATAATATATTATTGTTCAGTTTCTGTCAATTTTTGTTTTGCGTTAAACAAGTACTATCCTTACATCGAAAAATAGCCCCTCTCGAAATGAGAAGGGCTATTTTCTGCGTGAATAAGATTATTTCCCAAATTTTTCTTTGTAGAGTCCTATTGATCGAACGACTGCATCGCTTGCTTCTTTCTTTCCCATAATGGAATTGATTGAAACAGGAGATGGCTTTCCTTTGAGGAGTTTGTAAGTCTCAAAGAAGTGAGTAAATTCCTTCAACATGTGTTTGTTGATATCGTTGATGTCGAGAATATCATCCCAGCGCTTGTCGTTTACAGGAACAGCAATCACTTTGTAGTCTGACTCGCCTGAATCCGTCATATCCATTACGGCAACAGGACGAACTTTTACCAGGATGCCTGGATTGAGTGGAAACGTGGTGAGAACGATTACATCAAGTGCATCGTCATCATCCCAAAGTGTTTGTGGAACAAATCCGTAATCAAATGGGTATGGAGCATAGGAATAATTTGCGCGATCAAGTGCAATCAATCCTGTTTCCTTATCGATTTCATATTTGTTGTATGAATTCTTTGGAATTTCGATGATGCAATTGAATTCTTCAGGAACATTACTGCCAACTGGTATGTCGTGCCACAAGTTCATATATATTTTAGAAGATTAGGCGCTAGGCTTTAGGCTCTAGCTAAAATTAATACAATACAATTATACCGCTTCAGCTTCTGTTGCGACAGGTGATTCGATGACCGCTTCGCCATCTGAAGAAACAGTTTCACCACCTACGCCTTTGATATCGATTCTCCAACCAGTGAGTTTTGCGGCGAGACGAACATTCTGTCCGCCTTTTCCGATTGCGAGTGAGAGCTGGTCTTCTGCAACTTCAACGGTTGCAGTATGTTCTGCGTCGTTGATGACAACTGAAAGTGCTTTTGCTGGAGAGAGTGCGGCTGAAACAAATTTTGCTGGATCAGCATTCCATTCAATGATGTCGATTTTTTCGTTACCGAGCTCACTCATGACTGTTGTTACACGAATTCCTTTTTGACCCACACATGATCCGACTGGATCAACATGTTCATCAGCTGAGAAGACTGCGATTTTTGTGCGAGCACCAGCTTCGCGGGCGATTGATTTGATTTCAACCACACCTGATGCGATTTCCGGAGCTTCTTGTGCAAAGAGTGATTGAATAAATTTTGGATGCGTGCGAGAAACTTTGAGAGAAATTCCACGAGGAGTTTCTTCTACGGCATAGAGGTATGCACGCAAACGTTCACCACGACGATAGAATTCATTTGGAATTTGTTCTTCGCGAGGAAGGATAGCAGTGACGCGACCAATATCGATGAATACTGTTCCACGTTCCATTTTTTGAACGATTCCAGAAACAATATCACCTTCATGTCCACCGAATTCAGTCATGATTGCACCATGTTCTGCTTCGCGGATGCGCTGGATGATCACTTGCTTTGCTGTTTGTGCGGCAATACGTCCGTAATCTTCCTTTGATTCAAGTGGAAAACTGATTTCTTCACCAACAGTAGCATCAGCTTTCATTTTTTGTGCATCTTCAAGGAGAATGTGGTGTTCAGGGTTGTAGCGAACGCGTTCATCGCCTTCTGGAAGTTCTGGAGTGTCTTCACCTTCTTCAACAAAGTACACCGTAGATTCATCAACGACGATTTTTACTTGGAAGAATTCAGTTTGACCGGTTTCAAGGTTGAAATGGGCGCGAACGATTTGACCACGTTTGCCGTAGTCTTTTTTGTACGCCGCTGCGAGTGCTTGCTCGATAGCGTCGATGATTTTTTCACGAGGCACGCGACGCTCTGTTTCAAGCTGGTCGAGTGCAATATTGAGGGCTTTGAGGTCTAACATGGCTGATATATAAGGAACGTAGTGACTATATATATATCGCCACCCTGTTAAATAACATTTGGCAATCTATTGTAGGCACCTGTCCTTTTGTAACTGTACAAAATATGAACAGTACACTATTAATTTGTAATGCCTGCCAAATGTTGTTTTGTAAACAAAACATTTAACAGGGTTTGAAAAATATACTCGTAAAAACTCGTTATTTTCCTAAAAAAATGCCGGTCTCACTGGGAGCCGACTTACTCTAAAAACCTATTAATAACTAACATGCTCATTGTACTCTTGTTGAAAAAAATGTCAAATACAATACATACATATTTTATGACAGAAAATAAAAAAGCCAGGGATTGCCTGGCTTTTTAAATTATCCTACATGTTTGAAAATAAACACTTTCTCGAGTTCTGCTTTGGGAAATTTTTCCCCTAATTCCATATGCAGTTGCCATTCTTCTTTGTTGAAAATATAAGCATTTTTTTCATCGAGAATAAATTCTTCTTCGTTTTGTGAAATAAAATACTTTTTGCCATCTACCGTGGCAATAACAATTAAGCCGATGTCATCATATTGAGGTATCATTTTTTACTTGGTTTTAAATGAACAAATATTTTTTTCACTATCAGCTCGCGAATTTCGCGAACTGAATAATGAGGGCGAACTATGTGCTCGCCCTGTATGATACAAATTTAATAAAATATTCGTGCATGGATTAAGATATGTAAATCATCTTCGTCCAAACCCGGATAAAATCGCTCTGCCTCTTTGTATATGAGAGACATATCAGTTGAAGATGCCAGTCCTTCGTACGTTGAATTTGGAATGTTCTCTTTGATTAATAAGGAGATTTGATTCAAATTGGCAGTAGAATGATTACAGCAAAGACATCTGGTTCCAAAACATGCATTACTTTGTTTTATTATTTCATTCAATTTTTTACAAAAATTGATAAAGTCTTGTTTGTTTTCCATATATTGAGTTTGTTTAAATGAACAATTTATTTCGAGTATAGTATAGCACTATAAATATATATTGTCAATATAATAAAACACTAATTCTATAAATATCCTTATAAATAAAGGTATTTATATATAAAGTATTATTTGTCAGAATAATTGACAAATTGAACACGAGAGAATAGACTATAGTCGGGTGTCATTCCCGGCTTGACTGGGAATCCAGACTAACGAGCGTAATACAAATCTGGATCCTGAAACAAGTTCAGGATGACCCGAAAAAATTATGACACTTGAACTTATCCATTCACTCGAAAAGCTGGGGCTCTCGGAAAAAGAGTCCAAAATATATGTTGCCGGGCTCGAACTCGGCAAGTTTTCCGTGATTGCCATTGCAGATAAGACTGGAATCAAACGTCCAACTTGCTATCTCATACTTGAAGAATTGAAGAAAAAGGGACTCATTACTACCTTTCCAAAGGCGAAAAAGGTATTGTATGTTGCTGAACATCCAAATAATCTTTTGAAAAATACCGCAGATGCATACGATACGGCCAAGCAACTTATGCCGGAATTGCAGAGTTTGATGGGTTCGGCTTCAGAAAAACCGATTCTTAAGGTCTATGCGGGGCAAAAGGGAATTCAAAATATATATGAAGATATATTAGCTGAGAGTAAGGATTTCTATTATATTGCTTCGGTTACCGACCTTGTGGAATCTGTTGGACAGGAATTTTTGGACGAGTGGATCAAAAGACGAATCTCGAAGGGATTGCGTTCAACCAGTATTCGTATCAAGGAAAACGAGATGGATTATCGCCTGTACAACGATGCTCCGGAAAATTTGCGAAACATTCGTTACGCGCCGGATGGATTTGCCATGCCGTACACTATCTTTATTTATACAAACAAAGTGGCTTTTGTTTCAACAAAGAAAGAATTGTTTGGATTTATTGTTGAGAGTATGGATTTGGCAAAATCAATGCAGGCGCTGTTCGACGTTGTGTGGGGAGTATCAAAAGATAGAATTCAAAATACAAACCTGGATTCCAAATAAAGTTTGGGATGACCGCGCCTAATGGCGCGGTCACTTTTCCACAACCCAAAAAATACATACATTCTTTTTAATAAATGGTACAATATTGCGTATATGGATTCTCCTATCATGCAAACACAAACACCAATTGTTCCTCCTTCAATTTCTCCTGTTGAAAAGCATACACGCCGTGGAATTACGATTGTGATAATCGTTGTAATTCTTGCCGGTGCTGGTTGGTTTGCGTACCAAAAATATATTTTGCCAAAAGTCGCACAACCCATTCCATTTTCACAATTGAGCCCCGAAGAACAAGAAAAACAGAAGGCGATTGCCGCTCAGCAAATGGCAACGTACAATGCAACTCTCACACAGCCAACGGAAAAACAAAAAGAGTCTGCTGCTGTACAGATGAAAAAATACAATGCGACAGTGACACAACCAACGGAAGTAGAAAAGGCAGTAGCTGCGGCTGAGATGGCTGCATATGCGCAAAAAAAATAATTATATGTTGAAAAAAAAGAACATCTTTTCATTTCGCATTGTCTCAATTGTTGCAGTTTTTCTCCTGGTTTTCATCTCATTTACTCCTTCTTTTGATAAAAAGGCCGAAGCCACTGGTTCGACCGGAGATTTGCACGGCTACGCATGGAGCATGGGTATTGGTTGGATCAGTCTCAACTGTGCAGAAGGAAATGTTGGCACTACAACAATGACAAGTATTTGTTCGACTTCAAACTACAAAGTGAGCGTAAATACTTCTGGCGCAATGACCGGCTATGCATGGAGTCCAAGCATCGGTTGGATTGGTTTTGATTCTGCAAATACGAGTGCCTGTGGTTCACTATCGGCAAATCTTGATACAACATCTGGAATAATGTCTGGTTGGGCACGTGCTCTCACCGGCGGTACTGCAGGATCTGGTGGCTGGGATGGTTGTATTAAATTGCATTCAACAAGCAGTGATACCTACGCTTTTGGAGTGACGTATAATCCTGCTTCTACAGCTACAAGTACATTTGGTCCTGGTATTCCTTTTAATTCCGGTGGTACAAATTATGCGTGGGGAGATATGAATCTTGGTTGGATTGATTTTAGTCATGCAACTTTCAACGCAACGGCAACGACAGTAGATATTAAAATCGATATATTTGATGGTGCTGGTGCAGTAGATGGTCCAGTAACAATGACTTCTTCAGGTGGTCCAGCAAATCTTACGTGGACATCTACTGGTGCCACTTCATGTACAGCTAGTGCAAACTCGTCACTGACCGGTTCGTTTGCCTCTGGTTGGTCTGGATCAAAACCTTTAGTTAGTCCAAGTCCATTTGGTATAACCGTTCCGGCAAATACAACATCATCTACTATCGACTATCAATACATTATTACATGTTCAGGAATTTCTGATTTGGTGATTGTCCATGTTCCACCACCAACAATCGCAGCATGTTCTATTAGCCCAGCATCAACAACACTTACTCCGACGAGTTCATCAGTGAGTTACGATCCAGGATTTACTGCCTCATGGACGGGAACGGGTGGTACATTTCCACTCACCAGTCTTTCTGTTGATACTGGTGGAAGTAGTAGTATTTCGGCAAGTGTTGATAGTGGAGGAACGGTTTCTGCACCGGGATCATTCACTGTTTCCATTACAGGAACGGCAACAAGTTCGACGCAGACGGTTACCGTGAACGGATCGGGAACCTATTCTGGAAGTACTGTTACCTGTGCTCCAGCCACAATTACCATTGGTCCGTTTGGAACGGGAACAGGAACGGGAACTACAGGAACACATCGTCCACCCTGGATTGAATTTTAAGAAAAATCATTACCAATTAATTTATTAGCAAACAACATTATTATGAAAAACAACATCATACAAATTACAAAAATCGCTCTCGTAGTCGGAACACTCACCTTCGGCAGTATTGCACTTGCTGCATGGACAACACCCCCCGCAGCTCCTACGACATGTCCGGCTGGAACAGATGGTTGTAACGCACCAATCAATGTGGGCGCAACTGGTCAAGGAAAGTCCGGTAGTCTTCGTTTGGGTGGATCGGGAGCGCCAACAACTGGTTATGTTCTCGACACGCTCGGTCTCACTGGAAC
Source organism: Candidatus Nomurabacteria bacterium (assembly GCA_023267275.1). Lineage (GTDB taxonomy): Bacteria > Patescibacteriota > Minisyncoccia > Phycocordibacterales > UBA9973 > CAITQP01. The sequence continues at coordinate 12,117 of JAHFNO010000015.1, forward strand.
ACAAGGACTAACAAATACTGGTGCAAGTAAACTCGCTGGCAATACATCTATCGGTGCAGCAATCTCTGCAGCTATTCCAGGAGCAATGCTTTCTGTTGGAGCTACTGAACTCACTGGATCACCCGTTTCAACTATTTTTAAAACAAATGCTGGTTCAACTCTCGGTGGTACAATGGGCAGTAAAGTTACGCTTGCAAGTTTGGGATATAAGAGTCCAACAAATACTGTTTCGTTTGGAGTGCATGCTCTGCGTACAACAGGCGGAACAAGTTGGGATACCTCAGCAATCGGACTTATGATGGATGTTGATAATGTTGAGCAAGCTGGCCCCGGAGGAACTCCCGGATCTGGTGCATCACTTTGGTTTAATCCAAACGGTTTTCTTGGAATAAATACTTCTTCGCCAACGCAACGATTGCACGTGAACGGAAACGTGCGAGCTGATGGATTTTGTATCGGCAGTGGGGCGTGTATCACTTCATGGCCGTCAGGAGGCAGTGCTGGAATCACCGGCAGTGGTACAACCAACCACCTTGCAAAATGGTCAGGAACAAGTCTTGTCGACTCGGCCGTGGTTGAAGGAGGTGAATCGCGTTTTTGGAATGGTACATATGTTGATCCTGACATAAGTACGACTTACGCTATTAAAGCAACCTCGATTAGTGCAGGAACGCTTAGACAAGGAAATATTCCGGTTTGTTTGCAAACTGGAACGAATTGCCCGATACTTTCGACCAATATATACATAGCAATACATCGTCCCGGATACACAGGGACTAATTCGTTTTGTCATGTTCTTTCAACTAGCGCAAGTTCTGCTGGTATAATAGGAGGACAATTTGGTGATGATCATGCGGGCGAATTAACTACGGCTGAATATTGCGGAATTCCATCTATTGGAGCATGGTGGTCAAATACAGTGATAGGTCATTTAAATCAATAAAAAAAGAAACAACAAAAAATCCCGCGACAGTCGCGGGATTTTTTGTTGGTGACACCCGTGATACAATACGCACATGCGAAAGAAAAAACTCATCATCGGGAATTGGAAAATGAATCCAAAGACCCTAGCTCTTGCTCGAAGCAATTTTACTTCTATCAAAAAAGAATCTGGTACAAATAAAAATGTAGAGGCGGTCATAGCCGCACCCTTTGTGTATTTGCCAGAACTTTCAAAACTTTCATCTGCTACTCTTTCTCTTGGTGCACAAAATGTATCTGCAGAAAAAGAAGGAGCGTTCACTGGAGAAATTTCTGCGGGAATGATCGCATCGCTCAAAACAAAATATGTCATCATCGGCCATTCAGAACGCCGTGAACTTGGTGAATCAAATGAATTCATTAGTCGAAAAATAAAAATGACGCTTGCTTCTGGTATGACACCCGTATTGTGTGTGGGGGAGCGCGAGCGTGATCAAGGCATGTGGTATTTGAGTGCGGTGAAGACGCAACTCGAAGAGTGTCTTGCTGGAGTTGCGAAAAATGCGATTTCTAAAATCGTAATCGCATACGAACCAGTGTGGGCGATATCTTCAACCCAAAATCATCGTGACGCGTCACCGGAAGATTTTCAGGAAATGCGCATTTATATCCGCAAAATTCTTTCTGATTTTGTAAGTGCAAGTGTGGCAGAATCGGTTGCAATTTTGTATGGAGGATCAGTTGATGAAAAAAATGCAGTTGGATTTTTGGTTGCAGGTGGTGCCGACGGATTGCTTGTTGGAAAATCGAGTTTGACTCCAAAAATATTTCTTAAAATTCTAAAAATCGCGAATGAAATAAAATAACAACCTTGCATTGTGTCATCCCGGACTTGATCCGGGATCCATGCTGAACTACTATGAAATCAATCAAAAATCTGAAGGGAATCAAAGGCAAAAAAGTACTCGTGCGAGCAGATTTCAATGTACCACTCAAGGGCAATCGGGTACTCGACACTACGCGTATCACGGCAGCTCTTCCGACAATCGCCTACTTGCGAAAAGCTGGAGCAAAAGTAATTCTCATAAGTCATATTGGGCGTGATCCAAAAGAATCACTGAAACCTGTGTATTCGCTTTTGAAAAAGCATTTTCCTCTCCAATTTGTTTCAGACATTACTGGAGAAAAAGCACAAAAGGCAATTGCTGAAATGAAAAACGGAGAAGTGATTCTTCTCGAAAATCTTCGCAGTGATGAACGCGAAAAAGAAAATAATAAAAGTTTTGCCAAAGAACTCGCCAGCCTTGCCGATATATATGTAAACGAGGCATTTCCTGTTTCGCACCGAGAAGATACATCTATTGTTGGTGTGCCGAAGCTTCTTCCATCGTATGCGGGAATACAATTCGAACGTGAAGTACAAGCACTTTCAAAAATTCTGCAACCAAAGCATCCGTTTCTCTTTATCCAAGGTGGAGCAAAAGCGGAAACAAAAATTCCGTTGTTGAAGCGCTATTTGAAAGAAGCTGACCAGGTATTTATTGGAGGTGAACTCGCCAATGATTTTTTTCAGGCCAAAGGAATCGCTATTGGAAAATCTGTGGTGGACGAACATATTCCACCACTCAAAGCATTTTTGAAAAATCCAAAACTCATCTTGCCACAGAGTATTGTTGTTTCTCGCGGCGGCAAAAAGCAAACGATTTCCGTGGACGATGTTCGTGAAAGTGAATCTATTTTTGACATTGGACTTCCAAGTATTCATGCACTCGCCGTGTTGATTAAAAAAGCCAAGCTCATTGTTTGGAATGGACCGATGGGTTGGTATGAAGGCGGATATGTAAAAGGCACGGAAGAAGTTATCAAACTGCTCGCAAATGCAAAAGGCGAAACGATTATTGGCGGGGGAGATACTGCGGTTTTGATTGAAAAAAAGAAACTCGCCGACAAATTTACCTTTGTTTCCACTGCTGGAGGTGCAGCACTCGAATTTATGGCGAAAGGAACGCTCCCAGGAATTAAGGCTCTTAAGTAGATCTCTGATAAAATAAAAAAAGCGCTTAGAGCGCTTTTTTTATTTTTTCTGCGATAATTTTTGCTTCGCCTTCTTTGTATGGTTTACCGTGCCACATCTCGTGACCGTCTCCTTCAAGTCGGGGGATGAGATGAATGTGTAGATGAAAAATTCGTTGACCAGAATGGTACCCGTTGTTTACGTTGATGTTGATATCGCTTGTATTCATTGCTTGGCAGATTGCTGGAGCAATTTTTTTTGCTGTACGCATACTTTTTTCCCAGAATGCTTCCGGGGTATCAAATATGTTTTCGTAGTGTTGTTTTGTAATAACAAGAGCATGACCAGGATTTACTGGAGCGACTATGTCGAGAATAACCATTGTTTCATCGTTTTCATAGATTTTTTCTGAAGGCAATTCACCTGCAATTACTTTGCAAAAAATACAATTTTCCATTTGGTCAGTATAGCAATAAAAAAATACGGACACAAAATTGCGTCCGTATGCATTGATTGCACAAATTAACTTCGTGCAAATTCCAGTTTGTAGTAAGCATCAAGTTTTATAAATAGTTTTTTACCACCAATTTCACGATATAGATAACAATTATAGGTTGTTTGATGATCTGAATTGGGAAATACATCACGAATAATTAATGTTGGCATTTTCATGTCCAGGCCTTTTGCCATAGATTGTAAAAAAGAATTATTTTCATCAACGCTCTTAATTTCACAAGTATGAGTAAGTTTTTTGAAAATATTTTCAATTCCTTGCTCAAAGTTAGCACCCCCGACATAAAATTCTTGGGGTATCGTGTTGTATAAACCTGCAAGTAGCTTTATATATTCCTTTTGAGCTTCCTTTTGCGAGGCTTGCACAAGATCAACATATAGTTGAAGGCCATCCTTGATCCAACTAGTGGCTTCAAGCAGGTTTATCACTTTGAAACCCGCGGGCAACCTCCACTGCAAATTGAGAATTTCCTCCTCTGGATATTCTACCAGTCCTGGGGTATACGAGAATCGAATCATATCTTTCGCATGGCCCGAAAATAGAGGAAGGAATGATTTTAGTTTTTCCTGAATATCCATCGGCATATCTACATATTTTGTTGTCATAATGTGTTTGTTTTCTTCAATCTACCACCTGGTACACAAAAGTCAAAAATTCCCAAAATACATTTAAGGAACAGCTGTTCCTTAAATGGCATATGGGAAATTAGTTGAGTTTAAATTTTTTTCTTAACAAATTGTCATTTTCGAGTGAGTCTACTCTCAAATAAAGTACCTCATTTCCAAGTTCAAAATGACTTTTTATCAATGTAACAATTTCCTCGCATGGGAACGGATATGCCCATACACTTGCCTGTACTTGAATAAAACCAAGGCGTTTTAAATGATGTCGAAGCAGATTGCGCGATACATGCTTCTTTTGTGGAATATCAAAGATCACTATATGCCATTTCCTATCCCATACTTTTGGACGATTTGGCATTTGGGGTGCAAATACATATTCTTCCGCAAGATTTTTTCCTTTGCGAGTGAGTGATGCAACTACTTCTCCATTGCGGTTTTTAAAAGTAACCAATTTTTTCTTTTTCAGATTATGTATGACATAGGAAAAATTTCTTTTTTGCCGAGCGGTAGTCAAAATATCAGCAAAAGTATCTCCGTAACCTCCTTTTGGAAGTTCAATGTCTTTTATTCCAAGAAACAATTGCAAAAGCCCTTTTTCAATTGTTCCCATCCGATATCCCTTATACGAAATTGGCATGCGAACATTGTACACCGCATCTGCCATTTAAGGAACAGCTGTTCCTTAAATGGCAGATGAGCAGGTGTGATATACTGATTTTTATGCAACGAACTTTCGCCCATGCTCCGGAAATTGAGGACGATTCACACTCGCTTGTGGGCTATAGTCCACTACTCACACGACTTCTTTTAAATCGCGGAATACGTACAGCAGAAGATGCGGAACGATATTTGAAACCGAGCTATGAACGCGACATGCATGATCCGCTTACGATGCACGATATGGAAAAGGCAGTTGTTCGCATTTTTGAGGCAATCGAAGGGAAAGAAAAAATTGTTGTGTATGCCGACTACGACTGCGACGGAATTCCTGGAGCAGTAATTTTGCATGATTTATTTACAAAAATTGGTGTTCCAGTTTCAATTTACCCGCACACCAACCATGATGATGGCGCTTCACGCGCCGAGCAGAGCTCCTCATCATGGTATGGTGTTCGGGTATACATTCCAGATCGACATGAAGAAGGGTACGGACTCAACAAAGAATCCATAGAGCAATTTATTGGCAATGAGGTAAAACTTATTATCACCATCGATCTCGGTACCACCGATCACGAAGATATAGCGGAAGCGCAAGCAAACGGTATCGATGTGATTGTGACCGACCATCATATTCCACACGAACATCTTCCGAACGCTTTTGCAATTGTGAATCCAAAACTCGGCCGCGTTTCAATGGACAGTACGCGGCACGAATCTGCTGATTCGTACGCAGAACCAATGCTTTGTGGTTCGGGTGTGGCATTTAAACTCGTACAAGCATTTGTAAAAAAATACGGAGAATATTTCAAGATCAACGAGGGTTGGGAAAAATGGTTGCTTGATATGGCAGGACTCGCCACACTTTCAGATATGGTGCCACTTGTTGGCGAGAATCGCACGATTGCTTCATTTGGTATGCAAGTGTTTCGCAAGTCGCCACGACCAGGACTTCAGCAATTGCTCCGTAAACTCAATATCGACCAACGCACAATCGTGGAAGATGACATTACCTTCATGGTGACTCCACGCATCAATGCAGCTTCTCGTATGGACTCTCCTATGCGTGCATTTGAAATGCTCTCCGAACGTGACGAAGCAAAAGCGGGAGCACTTGCAGAACATCTCACAAAGATAAATGACGAACGCAAAACACTTGTCGCGGGAATTATGAAAGATGTGAAGCACACGCTTGCCGAACGTGAACTCGGGCCAATCATCGTGATAGGCAATCCAAAGTGGCGTGTGGGCATTCTTGGGCTTGTGGCGGGAAAGATTATGGACGAATTTGATCGACCGGTGTTTGTGTGGGGGCGCGAGGGTACGAACGGTGACACAGTGGTGAAAGGTTCATGTCGCAGTAATGGCGCAGTAAATGTGGTGCGACTCATGGAGACGGCAAAAGAACACTTTTTGGATTTTGGCGGACATGAGCTTGCGGGTGGATTTTCTGTTTCGCAAGAGTCAGTGCATTTTCTTGAGGAAAAACTCTGCACAATTTTTGCCACCATGGAACAAGGTGGCGCACTCCCTCCTTCGATGATCGATGCCACACTCTCGCTCTCTGATATCAATGAGAAAACATCGCAGCTCATATCGACACTCGCGCCGTTTGGTCTTGGAAATGCGAAGCCCACATTTTTGTTTTCACAGGTGCGGGTGGAGAGAATAAAAATGTTTGGAAAAGAAAAAAATCATTTAGAACTTACTTTGGGCGACAGTACAGCTCCTGAAAAAGTGGCCATCGCCTTTTTTGCCAATGAAAATAGTTTTTCGAAACCTGTGCAGATAGGGCAAGCGATTGATTTGGTTGCGACGATTGAGAAATCATATTTTGCCGGACGTACGACAATACGGCTCAGGATTGTTGACATACAATGATTTAAAATGTATTTTGTGTACAAAATACATTTTATGGAAAATCAAAGTAATATTAATAATCAGGAACTATTAATCGTTGTTCGTCATGGTGAATATTATTCAAACACTAAGGATTTAACTCCTGTTGGAATAAGACAAATATCTGGTCTTGGTTCAAAAATCCTTCCTTTCGTAAAAGGTAAAACGGTTGGAATTATTCATGCACCGGCGCCAAGAACAACTCAAAGTGCTGAGATTTTAGCAAAAGTTTTAGGTGTTAATATCATCACTCAATTATACGAGCTTGATCCCGAGCAACGATATGGTGATGATGATGTTATCCTTGCAATCAAGGAGCAGAAATTTAATATAGTGATTGCAGTAACTCATGATTCGTATGCCGAATGGTTGCCCTGTCGTTTTATAAAGGGATATATGAAGAAAAAAATTTCACACGCAAACGCGTGGTTAATCGACCTAAAACGCTTGAATGTGGAATTGATAAAGCCAGACTGAATAGTATTATAAATTAAACTCACGATTTGTTTCGTGAGTTTTTTTGTTACAATACTAAAATATGAAAAAAGGCACTATTACGGTATTTACTGACGGGTCGTCCCGGGGGAATCCTGGACCAGGCGGATGGGGAGCACTCATCATTTACCCAGTAAATGATGAAGCAAATACCAAACACCAAATACCAAACACCAAGGTCACTGAGCTCGGTGGGCGAGAAGAACACACTACCAACAACCGCATGGAGCTCATGGCAGCACAACAGGCACTCTCATTTATAGAAACACGCAAGATTGAGGGTCGACCTAATTCGTCCAACGGCGAACGGTCAAGAATCGAGATATATACCGATTCTGCATATTTACTGCAAGGAGTGATTGGCTGGATGTATGGCTGGGAGAAGAACGGTTGGAAAACTAAAACTGGAGAAGATGTACTCAATCAAGATATTTGGAAAGAAATTGCTGCGCTGGTGTTTCGATTGAAATTGAAACATGAAATTGATTGGGTAAAAGTGGAAGGACACAGTGGTCTTCGTGGTAACGAACGAGTGGATGAAATCTGTACAAACGCTGCCGACCAAAAACAACAAATCTTGTTTGTTGGATCTCTGGATTCCTATGAGAAGTATATCGGAGGAGGAGTATTTGATGCTGATCCGGAATTGAAGAACCTAAAACCTAAAACCAAACACCAAAAACCAGGATCTGCGTATTCCTATGTATCAATGATTGGCGGACTCATTCAAACACACAAGACGTGGCCAGAATGTGAGGCGCGAGTAAAAGGAAAGAAAGGCGCAAAGTATCAAAAAGTATTTTCAAAAGAGGAAGAAAATAATTTGATTGGTGAGTGGACGAAGAGTAATTTGGAAAAAGAATAGTCACCCCACCTCAATCCTCCCCTCAGTAAGGGGAGGAGGAACTCAAATACTTTCGTGTATGTACTCCCCCTCCTTGTCGAGGAGGGGATTGAGGGGAGGTGATTATGAATAAGCAAAATAATCAAGCAATAATTTTAGACGGATTATTTTTTGCAATTATTCTTGGCTTTGCGTCGGGAATTGTTTTTGAATCTATCGTTTCGATTTCGCAATATTATTATATCGGGGCTGGGTTTTTTGTATTGGGAATTAGCTTTTTTCTAACACCTAACACCAAAAAGCAAATAGCTGTATTTATTGGGATTTTTTTGTTTGCCGTGCTTCTCGGCGGGTCGCGCCTAAGCGCGACCCGCCCCGATGCATCTCTCTATGCAAACGATATCGACACAAAAATTTCAGTCACTGGCATAGCCGAGCAGCCGACAATAAAAACTACAGGTGTGCAATTTGTACTTGATACTAAGGATGACGTGAATATTTCAGTGACTGCAAATATTGGCACAATGGTCGCATACGGCGACAAAGTAACAGTGACCGGAGTCTTGGAACAACCGCAAAACTTCATGACCGATCAAGGCACGGAATTTGATTACATTTCGTATTTATATAAAGACAATATTTTGTATCAAATGCGTCATGCAAGTGTGCAGACTATTTCTTCGGGCAATGGCAGCTGGATTATTGCTCATCTCATTCCCGTGAAGGAAAAAATTGTGCAGAGTTTTCAAAATGTGTTGCCGTCTACTGATGCAGATTTGCTCGCCGGACTCAATCTGGGCGAGAAGAGTGCTATTGATAAAAACTTGCGCAACGACTTGGTAACTACTGGAACAATTCATATCATCGCCCTTTCAGGCTATAACGTAACTATCGTCGCCAATGCATTGCGCGATTTGTTTGTTGATATTCTTGGTTTGTCAGTACACATTGCCTCAGTTGCTGGAGGAATATGTATTATTCTTTTTGTTGTGATGACTGGTATGCAGTCGTCTGCGGTACGCGCAGGAATTATGGCGCTGATCGGACTCTTTGCTCGCGGTGGAGGAAGAACCTACAATGCATTTCGTGCACTCCTCTTTGCCGGATTTTTGATGGTAGTTTGGAATCCAAAATATTTGGTTTACGATGTTTCGTTTCAACTTTCTTTTTTGGCAACACTCGGCATTATTTTCATCACGCCGATTCTCGAATACAAATTTCGTCGAGTGCCAAGAAAAATATTGTTTATACTTCCATTGCGTGAACTCATGTCAGTGACGCTTGGCGCACAGATTGGTGTGCTTCCATTCATTCTATACAAGATGGGTACGCTCTCACTCATTTCACTCGTTGCCAACATTCTCATTTTGCCCGCGATTCCATTTGCGATGGGTCTTGGAGCACTTGCCGGACTGATTGGATTTTTCTCGGTCGGACTTGCATATCCAATAGCCTGGCTCACGTCACAACTGCTTAAATATATTATCGGTATGGTTTCATTTTTTGCTAAAGTTCCGTTTGCCTCTATTACACTCACACACGTGCCGGTGCTCCTCTGTCTTTCTTTGTATGGAATCATCGGCATGCTTGTGTTTCGGGAATGGAGGGAATATAGTGAAGAAAAACTTCATTGATATGACAACACCAAATCTGGTATTCGCCCTTCCTTCCTACTGGTCATCTATTTTTCAGAAATTAAATCTGGATACCTTGGAAACGGAAATAATCAATAAACTTGTTGCGGCAGGTTTTGAAAAATCAAACAGTTGGATTTTTGTAGAACAATGTTTACTTCTTGTTGGATTAAACGAAAATGCTGAACTTTTATTTGATGAATCATTTTTAGAAAAAGTCATCGAGTATCGCACCAAGACTATTTCCTGGATTCCTATAAAATTGCCTTATTGTCCTGCAAGGCTATATGGAAACGATCTACAAGAAAATGTAAAAATCAGAACTGCTATTCTTGAAAACAAAGTCCCAGGGTTAGATTTTCAGAAATTACAAAAATGGATTTGTCTTGAATTGACCATGTCTGAAAATCGGTCTACCTTTTTTCATCGCAAGCCGGTATTGTACAACGCAGTTCTTTATGATGCTGAGCCACGAAGATTTTTTGATTGTTTCGTTGATCCAGATTTACCACTAAAAAGAATATAAAATCAAAAGCGCGACCGTAGGTCGCGCTTTTTCTTTTTGTATTGTCATCCTGAACTTGTTTCAGGATCTAGTATTAGGTTTGAAATTCATGGATCCTGAAACAAGTTCAGGATGACCCGTAGAGGGAGAGAGGTACTAATTTCCGAATCGTTCTTCTACTTTACTCCAGTTTAAGTTTGCGAAGAAATCTTCTACGTATTGCTTCTTACCACTTGGCTGATAGTCGAAGACAAATGAATGCTCCCACATATCGATTGCAAGAATACATTTTGGTCCGTTGAGATGTCCAAGATGTTGTTCATCTACCCATTGTGTGAGGAGATGTCCTGTCTCAGAACAATAGTAGAGCATTGCCCAACCGACACCGCGAGTCATAGCGAGTGCTTTGAGACGAGCGAGGAATGCATCATATGAACCGAAATCTTTTATAACTTGCAGCCCTAAACCACTTTCCATAGAAAGTGGTCGGGCGCCTCCTTCAAGGGAGGCGAAATAAATCTCATGGTTTTTCATTCCGTCGTGTTCGAAAGCAAAGCGACGCTGGAGCTCGGCGATTTCGTATGCATTTTTTTCTGCATCCCCGCCCGACTGAACGCCGTCAGTCGTTCGGGCGGGAGCGCTGAGTTCTTTTATTTTTGTTTGAATATAGTTTGCGAATTTCACATAGCCAGCATAGAGCTTCATATGTTCCTCGATATTTTTTGCAGAGATGCCAATGAGAGCCGGTATCTGAAATGTTTTTGCGGTGAAGTAGTCCATAAATTAGGCGTTAGGCTTTAGGCACTAGGCTTTAGCCATTCATAAATACTAATGTTTTGATTATATCAGAATAACACAAAACCCCGGCGACATAGTCGCCGGGGTTTTGTGTAGTTTTGAATTTTGCTGGTGCCTAAAGCCTAATGCCTAGAGTCTGATTATTTTATGATTCCAGCTTTTTTGAGGGTAGCGAATGCTCCGAGCTTGTTGATTGTGCGGAGACCGCGAGTAGATACTGGGAGAACAAAAGTCTTTTTGAGTTCAGCAACATAGACACGCTTTTTCTGGATGTTTGGGTATTTGCGTACCATACCTGTTGGGTTGAATTTGGTAGCACGAGTACGGTTGGAGAAACCTCCAGCCATAATCGAACCTTTTTTAGTTATTGCGCATACTTTTGCCATATAATATGTTTCGTTTACTTGTGCGTTGCATGCTATCATATCGTAAGCAGGAATGCAATTGTTTGGTATTTTTGCTAGTGCCTAAAGCCTAATTATCTAACGCCTAATTTTTATGTCACTCACCAACACCGTCTTTTATGTGATAGTGCTCATCATGTCGATCGTGGTTCACGAAGTAGCACACGGCTTTGCTGCCGAGTCGCAAGGGGATCCAACAGCTCGATATGCCGGCCGACTCACACTAAACCCACTCAAACATATAGATCTTGTGGGTTCTATCTTATTGCCGCTATTTCTTATCATTACTCACTCAGGCTTTATTATTGGTTGGGCAAAGCCAGTACCATATAACGAACGCAATCTTCGCGACAAGAAATGGGGAACTATCGCCGTAGCTAGTGCTGGAATCATTGCAAACCTTGGCCTGGCATTCATTTTCGGTGTAGCGATCCGATTTGCCGGCGTCTTGGGAAGTGCAGGCCCTGCATTTATGTCTATTGCCACTACTATTGTATTGGTAAATCTCTTGCTGGCGCTCTTTAACCTCATTCCGATTCCACCACTCGACGGATCAAAGATTCTTTTTTCATTATTGCCAGAGAAAACCGCCACAGCCGCATTCCGCGCTCGCGTAGAATATCTCGCATTGCCTCTTCTTATTGTATTTATCATTTTCCTTTGGCCAGCTATTGTTCCAGTGATTGGATGGATGTTTACTTTGCTTACTGGGATACCAATGTCATTTTAGTTTAAATCACCCCACCTCAATCCTCCTCCTCGAAAAGGGGAGGAAGGCACTATTTGCTTTTTATCAAGACATTAGGTATAGTAATGCCCGTCTGGTTTCACTCTAGATCGGAACCCTAAAGTCTATGGGATTCGAGTTGCACTAGTTATTTGGATCCAGCTTTTTTAAATCTAAAAATAAGAATTTCAGAATTGACGCATTTCTTTGTTGCTTCGTTCGTTTGTTCCCGCGGAGTATATTTATACACCTTGGTCGCAAGCCTCGCTCGCGCCTCGAACTGCATTCATTTCTAAAATTCTTACCAAATATGCCAACAATAAATCAATTAGCAAAAAAGGGTCGCGTAAAAGTGACACAAAAATCTCGAGCAACAGCATTGTCTCGCGGTTTCAATGCGCTTAAAAACAAGCCAATCTACTACCCATCTCCATTTAAGCGTGGTGTGTGTACAAAAGTTACAACTACTACTCCAAAGAAGCCAAACTCAGCGCTCCGAAAAATTGCCCGCGTTCGCCTATCAAACGGAATGGAAGTAACTGCATATATCCCAGGTGAAGGACACAATCTTCAAGAACACTCAGTGGTTATGCTTCGCGGAGGTCGCGTGAAAGACCTTATCGGAGTTCGTTACCACATTGTTCGTGGACGTCTCGATACTTCTGGTGTTGAAAAGCGTCGTAAGGCTCGCTCACGTTACGGTAACAAGCGTCCTAAGGCAGCTGCAGCAAAGAAGTAGAAAGTTCATAAAGTCTATAAAGTTCATAAAGTAAATGCGTTTTGTATCTCTTTATAAACTTTAAAAACTTTTAACTTTATAAACCAACTTTAAACTTTACAAACTTTCAACTTTATAACTCATTTATGCGACGACCAGTCAAAAAACGAAATATTCCAGGTCCAGACATCATGTTCGGATCTGAGCGTCTCGAAAAATTCATCAACAATGTTATGTGGGATGGAAAGAAAGAGACTGCACGAAAGTGTGTCTACGGAGCACTTGCTATTATCAAAGAAAAGACAGGCAATGAAAATCCTCTCGAAGTATTCGATGCAGCAATCAAGAACGTAGGTCCAGCTATCGAAGTTCGCTCACGCCGCGTTGGTGGAGCAAACTATCAGGTTCCTCGCGAAGTTCGCCCAGAACGAAAACAGGCACTTGCATACCGATGGATCATCGATGCAGCTCGCAACGGAAAGGGAAAGCCAATGGCAGAAAAACTCGCATCTGAAATCATGGCCGCATTCAACAATGAAGGCGCAGCGATCAAGAAACGAGACGACACAAAGAAAATGGCAGACTCAAACAAAGCGTTCGCACACCTGGCTTGGTAACAAAATATACTCAACAAAAAAATACTTCTCTTTGAGAAGTATTTTTTTGTTGACACCCAGACAAATATAATAATATAATCTATATTATTATTCTTAATTGAAGAAAAATCATGACTGAAGGAATGCCATCAATGGAGTCTAAGAATGATCCGATTAAAGTAATGCGTTATATGGAGCAAATGGGTAGCGATATTTCGAGGCATGCTCGAACTGTGATTGCTATGATTGAATTCGCTAAAAAGAATAATATTCCGATTGATTTGTCAGGGAATAAACTCCAAAAGTTTGCTTCGGGAGGAGAAAATGAAGTTAAACTTATCAATTTGCGCGGTGACCTAGCAGAGTTTGAGTCAATTCTTTTCAGACAAGGTGTTAAAATGAAAATGGCGGATCTTGAAGCTCAACATTTGCCAAATGAGAATGATAAAATTGCGCAAAATCTGAATTCAAAAGAGGGTCGTAACTAAATTAAAAAGCTCGGGTAACCCCGAGCTTTTTAATTTATAAATAACCTACGTATTTTTTTATTTGACATTCATTCGCTAGGTGCTACATTTGAGTTAAATTTCACCTAAAATTCATTTGGTATGGATAAAAATATTTTGGCATTTGATCCTCATCCTGAGCATGAACGGGGTTTACGGCAAATAACTGTTTTTAGCACCCGATTTCTTAAGGAAGAACTCTGGGAACACGATGGAGCTGAAGGAGTCCTTCATATTATTGAGGAATCCTTTTATGGCTTTTTGAAAAAAGTTGATGGTCTTACTGATGAGGAAGCGAAAAAAATTCTTCCTGATTTCGCTTTTGCAGAAACAAGGGATTTGGAAGCGGAGAAAAAAGTCGGGCGTATTTTTCAACAAGATCCATCACTAAGAAGAATCCTGGCAAGAAAATTTCTTGTCGCCAAGAAACAGGGAACTCTTATTTCGGATGAGGAGATCATAAAAAGAAATCTCTTTCGGCGTGAAAAATTTAAGTATATTGGAACAGGATAAATAATTTTTCAAAAATCAAAGGAGTCCCATAAAGGCTCCTTTTTCTTTTTTTAAAATAATGTAGTATTTCATTTAAATCCCGCTCCTATGGCAAAGCAACCCACATTCGCACCACCGAAGATGAATGCAATCAAACGGTACATTTGCAAAAAGAAAAAGAAAAGAATCCATGATGTTTTTGTAAAGTGTAGAGGTAGGTCAAGAATAGTTATTGATCCATCAGCACTCCCTTTTATCAAAAAGAGAATAAACCCAACCTAAGAAGGAAGGGTTTTTATTTTGTTTACACTGGGTTTGCCCGGTAGTAGATCTTTTTGATATTGCTACGCAATGCACCAAAGGTGCTTCAAAAAGTCTCACTACCGGGTTTGACAAAGAATATGTGGATGGTAGTGTAAAGAAAAACTTTTACATTATGTCAATACCGAAACTCGAAGCCGTAATACGTGAGCTTCATGAAAAAAATGATATCAAAAGTATCGAAAAAAAGAGACAAGCATGTATGAAGCTTTTGGATAGTTATTGTCTTCTTAAACGAGCTACCGAAAAACATATTTCCGCATGCAAATACGCAGTCTCAGTACTCGTTCTAATTCCTGGAAAGAAAAATGCGGATGAGATAGGTATGTGGCTTAAAATGAAAGGCCTCGCTGTTGTTTCTGGCATTGCACGGCAGTTGCCAGATAATACAAATGATTTACTGCATGCAAAGGCCGTGCTTGGACATTAATTCATTTTTTCACAACTCAATTTTGCTCCCATGGCAAAACAACCCAAATCTACAGCGCCCAAAATGAACGCCAAAAGAAAACGTGCAAAAAAGAAGTTAGAACCGCGAGTAAGATGTAAAGGAGAATCAAAATTGATAATCATCGTTTAAAAGACAAATGAAACCCGACCTACCAAGGAAGGGTTTTTATTTTGCATACATCGGGTTTGCCCGGTAGTAGATCTTTTTGATATTGCTACGCAATGCACCAAAGGTGCTTCAAAAAGTCTCACTACCGGGTTTGACAAAGAATATGTGGATGGTAGGGTAAAGAAAAACTTATCTGACAATGAAAAATAGCAAAGAACAAATTATGAAGGAGCTTCAAGAGAATATCCTCCTCATGCCGATTGTAAAATTATGGTTTGCATTAACTCAGCTTGATTCTGAAAGGCTTAATCAAATCCTGAAAATTCTCACACCAAAAAGATTCCGAGCAGTTATTGCTTGTGATTTGCGAATGCAAAATTACAAGAAACGCCTCAATACTAGCGATCTTCACTCACTGTACTTTTCGAAACCAATCGATCGAAAATTACTCGACGCGCTGTCTGTTCCGCTCTTGGTTCATATCGGAAATAAGATGGGGTACAGTCATAATTGGGGGTATTGGCATGATTTAGACGCTAAAAAAATTCCAAGAAATCAATGCAAAGATCTCTGTGATTATTTCTATGGAGCACCGACTAAACGAATTGCCACAGTTTTAGAGTTTTTAATCGACAGTACTGTGGGAGTTACTGCACCAGCGTCAGAAAGGGAATATGACATCTTTAAATACAAAGAGGGAAAGCAATTTCCTTTTGAGATGATTTGGATGCTTTCTTGTGTTCATCCAAAGTTTCTTTTTCCTGCGCTAAATATCATTCCACTATCGAAAATCAAGCGAATGCTTTATCTTTGTAAAAAAGGGCATGACGGATATTTGGAGGCAGATTTTCTTCATGAATATAAAAAAAATAGCTCTGGCCGTCATTACGCAGATAAAATGGAACCGTTTGCAAAATACGCATATATACTCAAAGACGAGATATTATTTGCTATGCTGAAGCTTTTCCATGAAGATGTCCAGCTTGTTATTACAAAATCATTAGGAGAAGAGCGTGTTCGTTTAATGTATAAGAAAAAACTATTCAACGATACCATTTCTTTTCCTGAGAACTTTACTTTATTTGTCGACAAGAATTCAAATGAAGGAATTCTTGAAAAGATACAGGCCGGAAAAGTTGCAGTTAAATCAATCGATGCAAAGAAAACAGTAGAATTACTTGGTGAGTTGTTGCTAAATGAATCCGCCGCATAATTTTAGAGCCCCGCTACTACAGCAGGGCTTTTTTCTTGCAAAAAATATTGATGTGATTTAGTGTGAAGAAAAACACTCATTATGTCAGGGAAAAAACCAACGATACTGGAACTGAATGAAAAATTGCGCCTTCTTCACGGACAACAGCTTGCCGAAAAAATGGACGAGGAGATAGATCTGGCTTTCAAAATTATGGAAGGCTATACGGAACTTTTGGAAAAGAAAATTAAGGATTCACACAGGAGTGCCTGTTGTTATGCCGCACTTGTAGTTTCCGGTTTTATCAAGGAAGGATTGGCGGATAGGACGAAAGAGTTTCTTAGAGAATATGAAGATTTTATTCATCCTCGAGCAGCTGAAATCCTTAGAGCCAGTATGTTAAGAATGTCTGGATTCTAAATTTCACGCCAGCGCCTTTAGCTGAAGTGTCTGATTCTGGGATAAAAGAGGAAGACATATTTGGCGTCCGAAAAAGGGGCAGTAAATTGCTTGTTTATGCTGTAGAAGCCGATGTAATCAAAAAAGCCCTATTTTATAAGGGCTTTTTCTATTGACTTTATACTTTGATTATGCTATAATATCGGCATAAAAATGGTAACTTAAAAACTTCATATATAAAATGGAACACACACCTTCTACAGAGCAAGCTCTGGCAATGATGAAAATTCGCCAGGGATATTCCTTGGTAATCAACGGTGAAGCTGGTACTGGAAAAAGCGCCTTGATAAAACAAATAGCTAAAACCAAGAACCGAAAAGTAATCGTGACTGCCGTTACAGGAATGGCCGCACGCAAAATTGGAGGAACGACGATCAGTAGCTTTCTCAAGCTTGGTCTGTATCGCCATTCGGATGAGCTCATCCAATGGAACAACCGAGAATACCTCGATGTTGAAATACTCATTATTGATGAATATTTCACACTGAGTATTGATCAACTTCGTCAGGTGGATCTTGCATTGCGGACTGCAAAAAAACGCAAGCATGAACCATTCGGTGGGGTTCAAATAATTCTCGTTGGAGACAACGGGCAACTAGAGCCATACGAAGGATTGCCGATTACTCCGGAAGCGGAAATTGTATCTGGTTTTACCTGGATGCAATTTACAACCGTATTTCGGCAGGAAGATATTGCTGATGTTGCAATGTTGCGCAAGATCAGGAATTACGGAATATCACAGAGTGTAATTGCAGATTTGCGAACAAAAACTTCGTCATGCGAAATGGAAGGGGTTGTGCTTGCAGCTCATTGGAACGAAGCCGAACAAATAAATGCAGAGTTCCTTGCCGATTTTGCAGGTGAAGAATTTTTGGAGCATACAGCTTCATCTTCTGGCAAATATACTGCTGATTTGCCATACGAAACAATCAGATTGTATGTAGGCATGCAGGTCATGCACACGCATAATCTGACGTATGGATCGTATGAAGATCCGGATTACATTGTAAATGGAGATGTCGGAATTGTTGAAGAAATTTGTTATGACGGAGGGTCGGTACGTGTACAATTTGATCATTGTAGCGTGTGGATATCCGAAAGATATTTTTCTGAAAACGAAACTTCTTTTGTCAAAGAAGAGAATTATGCTACTGGCTACGAAAAAAGACTTCCAGTTATAGAAGAAGTCGGCCATGCATCTTTCTTTCCTTTACGGCCATGTTATGCACTCACGGTGCGTAAGGCGCAAGGCATTGGTTTTGAGCGAGGAAACATTACTGAAGGAGTGTTGCGAAGCAATAACAGAAGATTGTTGTACACTGCACTTTCGCGGTTTGAAAAGTTTTCTGATCTGCATATCCTTTACATAGGTCCCAAACGGTTAATGTTTGCCGCTTGACAGATTCTATGATTTGGTATATGCTACGAAGTAATTAGTTCATTGCATTCTTTTGTTGCCGGATCCCTATTTTTGTAAGGGAAATGCAACTTCAGTGCTAATGAGAATATGTGTGAGTTGCGGTAAAGATCCCAATTTTGTAGGGTGATCACCGCTATTATCTTAAGAAGCCCCTAAAAAAGGCTTCTTTTTATTTACCCGGTAGTAGATCTTTTTGATATTGCTACGCAATATACTAAAGGTGTTTCAAAAAGGCTCACTACCAGGTTTGCCAAACAAAAATGACAGGTATAGACTTTTGGCAAAACCTGATTCTATGGGAAAGACACTCTGTGCGCTGGGGCAGAAGCTTCATAGGCTCGACCGGCAAGACGAAAAGAAATATATGCAAGTCAAAATTGACCTCGCATTCCAGATTTTGGAAGCATATGCAGCGCTTCCAAAGGAAAAGAAAAAAGAGCGACAAAACGTAGTATGTTGTTATGCTTCAGTTGTTTTGTCACACATTGTTGATTTACAGCTTGCAAAGAGAATATTCGATTTTCTGGAAAAATATCAATATGATATTTTTCCACGGGCGAAGCAGATGCTCGCTATGCGATTACCAATTACCGCTGGATTTGTAAAAGAAATTACAGAATAAGCCCCACCTTGGGGGCTTTTATTTTTTTAAACACGATTATTTGTTGGGTTGCAAAAATGCCCAACTTTAGGTATAGTTTCGGACACAAGTGGACTCGGTGTCCTCTTTTTTATTAATCTATTTGCATTTTCGCTAGAGCCTAAAGCCTAGCGCCTAAAGCCTAATTTATATGGATCGCGACTACCCTCTTAATAAAGTTCGAAATTTCGGTATCATTGCCCACATTGATGCTGGTAAAACCACTACTTCAGAACGTGTGCTTTTTTACACTGGTGTGTCACACAAAATCGGTGAAGTGCATGAAGGTGAAGCGGTGATGGACTGGATGGAACAAGAACGTGAACGTGGAATCACGATCACTTCTGCTGCGACAACATGTTTTTGGACACCGACCTACGTTGAGGACAAAAAAGATGCGAACAAAAAGTTCCGCTTCAACCTCATCGATACTCCTGGGCACATCGACTTTACTGTGGAAGTGAAGCGCTCGCTTCGCGTGCTCGACGGTGCTGTTGTGGTATTCGACGGCGTTGCCGGAGTAGAACCACAATCAGAAACAAACTGGCGCTACGCCGACGAAGCCAATGTGCCTCGCGTATGTTTCATCAACAAGCTCGACCGTACTGGTGCAAACTTTGAAAAATCTTTTGCCTCAATCATCGACCGTCTCAGTAAGAAGGCAGTTCGTCTTCAGCTTCCAATCGGACTCGAAGACAAATTTGAAGGAGTCGTTGATCTTCTCGCAAACAAGGCAGTTCGCTTTGAAGGGGACAAGGGTGAGAAAGTTGTTGTTTCAGACAATATTCCAGAAGAGATGAAAGCCGATGTTGCAAAATATCGCGCAGAACTCATCGAAGCAATCGTTGCAAACGACGATGCGATGATGACTGCATACCTCGATGGAAAAGAGCCTACTCTCGCCGAACTCAAAGTGGTTCTCCGCAAAGCTGTTATTGCAAACGCAATCTTCCCAGTGCTCGCTGGAACAGCGCTTAAAAACAAAGGTGTTCAGCTCGTACTCGATGCCGTTGTTGACTACCTCCCAGCTCCAGTCGACATGCCACCAATGCATGCAATCAATCCAGACACAGATGAAGAAGTTATTCTCACTGCAAAAGATGATGGTCCACTCGCAGCACTCGCTTTCAAAGTGGCATCAGACCCATTCGTTGGTCAGCTCATTTTCTTCCGTGTCTACCAAGGAACACTTTCAGCTGGATCATATGTATACAACCCACGCACTCGCAACAAAGAACGCGTAGGACGTATTGTTCGTATGCACGCAAACGAACGTGAAGAAGTGAAGAAAGTATTTGCTGGAGAAATCGCCGCAGCGGTAGGTCTCAAAGAAGCAATCACTTCTGACACACTTTGTGAACCAGAATTTCCAATCGCACTCGACCGTATCGTGTTCCCAGAACCAGTTATCTCGATGCGTATCGAACCAAAGACAAAGGCCGACCAAGAAAAAATGGGTATGGCACTCAACCGTCTTGGACAAGAAGATCCTACATTCCGTGTTTCAACAGATCAGGAAACAGGTGAGACAATCATCGCCGGAATGGGAGAATTGCACCTCGAAATCATCGTTGATCGTTTGAAGCGCGAATTTACTGTAGAAGTGAACGTTGGTAAGCCACAGGTTGCATACCGCGAAACAATTTCTGGTGAATCAGAAGCTGAAGGTAAATACATCAAGCAGACTGGAGGTCGTGGAAACTACGGTCACGTGAAAATCAAGATGAAGCCAATGCAACATCTTACAAAAGAAGAAATCGAAGATCTTCCACGCAACACGAAACACGAAGATCACTTCGAATTCATCAACACAATCAAAGGAGGAGCTATTCCACTCGAATACATTCCAGCTTGTGAAAAGGGATTCCGAGAAGGTCTTGACCGTGGAGTTGTTGCCGGATTTAAAATGGTGGACGTATCCGTCGAACTTTGGGACGGAAGTTACCACGATGTGGACTCAAACGAAATGGCTTTCAAGATTGCAGCCTCAATGGCAATCCAAGAAGCAGCGAAGCGTGCAAACCCTGTTATTCTTGAACCAATGATGAGTGTTGAAGTGGTAACACCAGACAAATTCATGGGAGATGTTACAGGATCACTTTCATCAAAGCGTGGAATCATCGAAGGAATGGAACAACGTGGTCTCAACCAAGCAGTGAAAGCTGTCGTTCCACTTTCTGAAATGTTCGGATACATGACAAGCCTTCGCTCGATGACAGAAGGTCGTGCAGGATTCACAATGGAATTCTTGCGATACGATGTAGTACCAAGGAATGTAGCTGATGAGATAGTAAAATCTCGTACATCAGCATAGGTGGCACTTTCCGAGAAATGCCTGCCCCGTAGGGAACACTGACGTACTCGTTAAAGATGTTTTCCTACTGGGGTGGCCGACGAAATAGTCAAAAGTAGAACAACAGCATAGTTCTTGAGAGCCTGTCCCGTAGTGAGCCGAGTGCGTATTCGACACGAGGGTTTACTACTGGGATGAAGTCACGAATTACTGCGTAGGAATCACGAGAACAGAGAACACGAAAACATAAAAGCAATGAACAAAGAACAAAACAGCCCCGCTCGCCATTAGGCGAGCGGGGCTGTTGCATTGACACTGTATATACAGAGTATATACTTTCCGTATGACAACCAAAGTACAAAAGTGGGGCAATAGCTTGGCGGTGCGTTTGCCAAAAGAGCTTGCTAAAAGTTTGGATTTGAAATCCGGAACAGTTGTTCGTTTTGTAAAAAAAGGAGCCAATGTAGAAATGCAACCAATATCAACAGTAAAGCAGTACTCCCTTGAAGAATTACTAAAAGGTATGACCAAGAAAAATTTACATTCTGAAACTGATTGGGGTAAACCTGTAGGAAAAGAGGTATGGTAAAAGAAAAATATATTCCGGAACGTGGCGATATTATATGGTTAACTTTTTCGCCTACACAGGGTCACGAACAGTCAGGACGAAGACCAGCGTTGGTTTTGTCTCCGATTTCGTATAATAAACTCACAGGGCTTGCTGTTGTTGTTCCAGTTACAAAAGTGAAGAAAGGATTTAACTTTGAAATTCCGATTGTAACAAGTAAAAATATCGGAGTAATTTTGTCCGATCACGTTCATTCTCTTGCCTATGAAAAACGTGGGGCAGAATACATCGAAAGGGCTAGTCAATTTGTTGTAGAGGAAGTCTGTAATAACATTAAGTCACTTATACAAGTAGTTTGAACACATTTAGATTGAAAAATAAGGTTTTTCTAGGTACTTGACTTTTTGTACTTATATGTGCTATAATATACGCGATTTATACCTTGAAAAATAACGGTTTTTTGGTTGGGGATTATGAATTTCTTTGAGCTTCTTGAGCGGGGATTTCAAAGAAATTCATATATTCTTAACTTTTAAAAAACCAAAAAAATGAAAAAGATATCAAAAAGCACAAGAATTAAAATAGTAATGCTTCTTGTGGGAGTCGTAGTAAGCTCCGCAGGTTTGTTCTTGAATCTCCGTATCGAGGAGGTTCATAAAAAACACCCGAGCCATTACTCCTGGGGCAGTTCGATGATGACTCTAAAAGAGTCAATGATGAGTGATCTGTTCCTGGTTGTAGGGTTTATCGGTTTGGGGCTCGCACTGACGGCTATAATTCTTTCCTTGATCGATTACCTTGCCGAAGGAAAAAAATTAAGGGCTTGGCTAATCACTTTAATTGGAAGCCCAATGTTTTTGATGATGGGCATTTATTTATATCCCCAAAAACCTTTGGACCATTTTGGTCAACAAAGGTTATCAATTGCCTTCATTATCCTAGGGATAATAATTCTAGGGATAATGCTGCTGGTTCTCTTGTACAAGAGGATACAGGTGCCCTCAAAGACTCTTACTTTTACGCCAATGCGTGAGGACGGGCCATTATCCAGAGGTTTTAATGACCGCTGGAACTATATTGTAAACGGGGGCTTATCACCACGTAATCCTTATAAAAAGGGGACATCGGAACACCGGTGCTGGTATGAGTCGTTTAGTGGGAGCGTATAAAAGTTTCCACAATTAATTTTAAGAGCTATCAGTAATGACAGCTCTTTTTTATTGACATCCATCTCAATTCTGCTATATTTAATCTCGATAGCTCTCCCCAGGGCTTTTTTCGTGCCCGAAAAGGGAATATCGCACTTGGTTAGTGGCTGTGGCAGAGGTAGTTTGTAGGGCGGAAAAATGTGTTTACACATTTTTCCGCCCGCACACAAGCTTGGTTGCCTCCGCTTTCGTCATTAACCAAAATTATTAGTTCTTAATTCGCATTAGTATTTGGGTGGCTAGTGCCTAGCGCCTAAAGCCTAAAGCCTAATTTTTATGGCAGAAGAATTTAACCGTTCAAAGCCGCACGTTAACGTTGGTACAATCGGCCACGTTGACCACGGCAAAACTACATTAACAGCAGCTATCCTTACCGTTCTCGGACGTCAGGGAGGTGGCTACAGTTCAAAGTTGAAGGGTGTTGGAGATATCGACAAGGCTCCTGAAGAAAAAGCTCGTGGAATCACGATCTCTCTTTCTCACAACGAGTACGAAACTCCTCTCCGTCACTACGCTCACATTGATGCTCCAGGTCACGCTGACTACATCAAGAACATGATCACTGGTGCCGCTCAAATGGACGGTGCTATCATCGTGGTTGCGGCAACTGATGGTGTTATGCCACAGACTCGTGAACACATCCTTCTTGCAAAACAAGTTGGAGTGCCAAAAATCGTTGTGTTCCTCAATAAATGCGACATGGTTGATGACAAAGATCTCATCGACCTCGTTGAAGAAGAGGTTCGCGAACTCCTTACAAAACAAGGTTTTGATGGCGCAGGATGTCCTGTTATCCGCGGATCAGGTCTCAAGGCTCTCGAGTCTGCAGACAACAACGATCCATGGGCACAGAAAGTATTGGATCTCGTAAATGCACTTGATACATACATCCCAATGCCAGAACGCGATCTCGCAAAGCCATTCCTTATGCCAGTAGAAGACATTTTCTCGATCGAA
>JAHFNO010000016.1 GCA_023267275.1 Candidatus Nomurabacteria bacterium
ACTCCGAGAGAAAAACTGAAGTGGAAGACACCAAATGAAGTGATGAGAGAGAAGAAACTATTTAGAAAAAGAAAAAACCGCTAGTGCGGTCTGTTGCGTTGAGGGGTGGAATGTCGCTTTGAGATGTTTTTTGCATACTACAATTTATTTTTGTTAATGTCAAAATGATAGCTTGCTATAATGATATTTTTGTATTATAATGATTTCGAAAATAACTTTGTTAATTTAAAATTAAACAGTTTATGGAAATTTCAGGAATCATTTCAGTAGTAGGCGGTTTGTCTGTTTTGCTTGGCGTCTTTGATTTTTTTAGTGACGAAGATGACTGGAAGCAAGCCACTAAAAAGGTGGTAGGTGGTATTATCATCCTCTGCCTTGGTGTTGCCCTAAATAAATTCTTCGGGCTTTAAACAAAGCTTCTGTAGTTCAATGGATAGAATATCTCCCTCCGAAGGAGGTGGTACAAGTTCGATTCTTGTCGGAAGCACGAAAACGAAGCAACATACCCGCGGGTGTGAGGAACCCTGTCCACCGAGGTCCAAACTCATCGGATGGGACTACCGAGGGCCTACAAGTACCCGAGAGCAATATCGGTTAATGAATCCTCTACAGATTATCGTAATGGTGTTTCGTACATCCCCTAGCACACGCTGGGGGATTTTTATTTATAAGTTACCAACTCCCGAGGTCTTCGAGTCGCTAGACTTACATAGGCAGTTGTATCATGGTCAACTGTAATGGTTGACCTTTTATTATTTCAGCATAATCTTCTTGCATAGTGTAATACAATGTATTACACTGTAATCGTTATCAACCTAGTGAAAAATTATGACTGACAAAAACAAAGACTACATTTTAAATATTCGGGTTTCCAAGGAAACGTATGAAAAAGTAAAAGATATGGCGAAAGAAAACAGCGAGTCTGTTTCTGCGCTCATTCGCAAAGTAATTAAGGACAGCGAGGAAATCCTTGGTGACATCTTCCCTCGCAAGGATCGTTGGGATGATATAAAAACATTCAGCACCGAAAAGGCCGCACGAGATATCGTCTGTGAGAAAACAGGAAAGAAAATAAAGAAAGGAAGTCCTGTCGTCGTGGGACAAACTTCCTCCGGCAAGCGTTACTACTTTGCTCCCGGCCATGAGCCACGCTAAGCATATGGAGAACAAAAGCACTTTTGCGCGTTGGTTAAAAATCACTTCTGTCATTTCTAAATATTTTGTATTCTACAAGCTCGGAAAACGTCGTAAGGATATTTTTGGGAAACGAATTCGCTATGCCTGTGAAGAACTAGGACCCATATTCATAAAGCTCGGGCAGATTTTGAGTACACGGTACGACATTCTCAATAACGAAGACTGTGCCGAACTTCAGAAACTACTTGATCAAGTCGAACCTATTCCACTTCAAAAAGTTGAGGAAATAATAGAAAAAGATTTCGGTAAGAAATATGCAGCTGTTTTCAAAACTTTTAATACAACACCGCTCGCATCCGCTTCAATCGCACAAGTTCATCGGGCGACCTTGCATGACGGCAAAAAAGTCGCAGTCAAAATCCGCCGTCCAGAAGTCAGCGAGCATGTCGAATCAGACATACGAGTTCTCAAGCAAGTGGTAGCAGTTGCATCGCTTTTTTCACCAACCCTTCGACATGTTGACGGGAAACAAGTCGTCAGTCAGTTACGAGACTGGATGCTTATAGAAATGGATTTTAAACAGGAGGTGAAGAATATAAAGCAGATGAAAAGCTATCTTGCACATGCGGCTGAGCATACAGATACTTCCGAGGAAGAGGCAAATAATCTGATCATCCCTGATGTCTATGATGAATATTGCACTGAAAATGTCATCGTCATGGAATATATTGATGGCGTTCCGCTTTCAAAATTTGAAACAATCAAAGACAACCTCGATTACGACATTATGAGCGCGGCAAAAGCAATCGCCATGCTCACGGTACGCCACTGGCTCACTGCGCGGAACGATGAGTACATATTCCACGCAGATCCACATCCAGCAAATTTGCTCATACTGAAACACGGTAAAATCGCACTCGTGGATTTTGGCTTGATTGGACGACTATCCCCTGAACAGACACGGCACACGGCAGATCTCTTTCTTGCCGTCTATGCTCGCAATCTTGAACGCTCAATCGAATACGCACTAGCAATTCCGGGCGTTGATTACGATAAGTACTCGGACAAGTTACGTCCTGATATCAAAGAATATCTTCGCAAAACTCCTACTACAGGAGTCGGTTTCTGGTTCATGGGATTCGTCAGAATATTTGTAAAACACAAAGTACCTATTCCATATGACATCATCCTATTCGGTCGCCAAAACGCCGTTGGCGATGGACTCATAAGCACAATACTTCCCGGCAAGACGACAATTGATATCATGGGAGAAGAATTAGCTCGCGCGCTTCGCAAGAAAATTACTCAGAACATATTGGATGTGGATTTTTCACGACTGGCATATGCCGTTTCTGAGGAAGTGAAAAATAGCCCCGACAGAGTGGTTTCGATTCTTGAAAGACTAAGTAAAGACCCCTACGCAATCGTGAAAGATTTTCACGAAGCAACGAGTAAAAAATATGAGTAATAAATTCTACGAATTATTTGGTGGTTCGATATATCAAAGTGCATCAAGCAAATTGGGGTTTTCGGTTGTGCATCGTAAACTTTTAGCGCTCATACCCAAAAAAGAACATCTGAATATTTTGGATGTTGGCTGTGGAACAGGAAAAATGCTTAGTCACATGGCGAGTACTTTTCCCGCCTCAGAGTTGTCAGGCGTAGACCTCTCGACATCAATGATTCGCTTTGCAAAGAAAAAATATCCAAATATTTCTTTTACTGTCGGAGATGCAGAAAATTTACCAATCGAAAACGAATCTTTCGAGGTCGTGACAAACTCGATTTCGTTCCATCATTACCACTATCCGCAAAAAGCTGTAGATGAAGCGTATCGAGTACTCAAGTCTGGCGGTCAGTTTCTTCTCGTGGATATATCCCCAAGAAAACCAAAAGTTTTGGATTTTTTAACTACGCACTTTGTTCGTGACGGGCATGTTGGGTTTATCACGCCAAACAATATGCGAAGCATGTTTGAAAAAGCTGGATTCGAAAATATCGTTCAACATAAAACTGGCATTCCGACTATCTGGATTACGGTTGGGTATAAAATCTCCTAGTTTAAGTCAAAACCTTTCCTGCTTTTCCTAGGGCGGCTGAGGCAAAAAGATTGATGAAATAATGGACGATTACCGCGATCCATATAGTTCCTGTGATTATGGTAATAATCGCAGTGATTGGACCCAGCAGGATTGTATTAGAGAGTATCTGTAGAATAAGTTCACGTTTTGAGTAAACAATAATATTCTTTAAATGCCAAAGACCGAACATAAGTGAGGAAACAACGATTGCTACTGGTATCGAATACAGCATAAGTAAAGCAGACAGAATGAATCCTCTGAAAATGACTTCTTCGTATATCGGGCAGAAGAAAAAGAATGTCGGTGACTGAAAACGTCCTCGTAGGGTTTTTCCCGTTTTTTTATACTCCGCATGCTGAAAGAGAACAGTAATAGCGAACAACAAACTAATGAGAAATATCTGAAGTCCGGGACTCAAAAAGCCAACATGACGCAGGGCGAAAAATCCATAACTCATATAGAGAGTAGTATACAACAAGATTTTTTATTCTTAACAAGATCAGAGTTTCTTTACCATTACGACAACATCCTCATCTTTCCATTTATCCTTACCAATCTCATGCCAACCACCAAGTTTTTCGTAATAGCCAACAGCCTCAACAGTATCAAGATATAGATTTTTAAACCCATTTTTACGAGCAGTTTCTTCGGTCACAGTAATAAGCTTTTGAGCAATACCTTGTCCTCGATATTCTTCAGGCACAAAGACTGCGCTGATCCACGGCTCTCCATCTATTCCGAGAAACCAATTCTTTTCGATTGATAAAATTATTTTTCCAGCGAATTTGTTATCTTCAGTAAGGGCGACAAAAATATATGGAAATCCTCCCTTGAATGAGGGCAAAATAAAATCATTTTCTATTTCCTCAATAGGAACTTTCCACAAAGGAGCAAGCCGGTCTTTTATGAATTTAATTATTTCGCTATCTGCGGAACGAAGACTACGAATATTAATCGGTTCAGCGATATTAATTTCGACAGCGAGATGATCCGAGACTCTATCAGGAAGTAATCGAGCTTGTATCATAGATTTTTCAGCAGTCTTTTTATTGACATACACATGATCGGCTTTCAGCTTGATTGAAATCCCGAGCGAAGCGAGAAAATTCGCCACTCGGGCAACGCCGAATGGCACTTTTTCCGTATAACAACTGTCTAGCGTGGCGCCGAGTGTTTTTGTCACGCGGACGAATTCGGGCGACAACATTTTTTCGTGACCTCGAATTTCAAGCGGAAGCCCCGTGTTGAAATCACCGCCAAAAATTGCGCTGTCGAACTTATGCTTCAAAATTTCACTTTTGATAATTTTGACTTGCTCTAGACGCTTTTTTCTATTGATGCCCGGATGCAGATGTGCCGTCCCCACAAGTGTGGTCTTGCCATCTTTTTGGAACACTCCAGCAAGAAAGCCCCAGCCACGTAGTAGATTTTGCTTGCCAAATTTTGCAAAGGAAATGAAAATTGTTTCTACGAGTTCAAAGTTATTTTTGTATATGACACACTCGTGAGTATTCTCGCCAAATTCAGGATCGAATAGATTGAGTACTTTATATTCCGTAGATATTTCAGACACCATTGAAACGATCGGCGCGGTTGCTTCTTGGAGTAAGATAAAGTCATATTTTGATTCTCGAAGAATGCGAGCGAAAAAATCGTCAAAGCTCGACTGATATGCTTTCTGTGTATTAAGAGTGAGAATTTTTAGGTTCATTTTTTCTTTGATAAAACGACTTCGATTACTACGGCAACAGTCATGCACACTAAAATCGCCCAAACGAGTTCCTCAAAAACGCTCAACCCGACAATCGGCGGAAATGTCTTTGCCAGATTCATTGTCCATGCTCCCCAATATGTCGCGGGTATATCAATTATGAAATAGAGAACACCGCCTACCAATCCCGAAAAGAAAATGAACTCTAATCTTTTTTTCAGTATGCTTCGGTATCGAAAAACGCAAAATACGATCAGCGGTACAAAGAAAATAATATCGAGAATTGTGTATGTCCATTTACCCATAGAATTTTTTGCGAATTAACAAAAAGATAACGGCTAGCTCCTGCGGTAATGCAAGAAGAATCATGTATTCCTCTATTGGCAATCCGAAAAACCAAACACCTAGGGTATTGTGATACGACCATACATGCCAAAGCGGACTGCCAACAAGATCAAACCCAACACCCCAGATGAACGAACCGATGGCGACAATGGCAAAAATTTTACCAAAATTCTTCAGGTAGCGAAAATTAAAAAACCACAGCACTGCCAATGGAATGAAAACAAATATCACGAGCCATGAAAGATATGGATATGAAAAATACATAGAATTAGTGATTAGTCAGTTCAAGTTCTCGTAATATTTCAATCGCATTCTTGTGCATTTTTTCACCACTACTCGACCCAGCACATTCTTCGATGACATATGTGTAAAATCCAAGGTCGAATGCTTCCTGCGCCGTCGCAAAAACACAATCGTTGGTATCGAGTCCGACAATATGCACTTCTTGAATTTCTTTCTTTTTAAGAATTTTATTCAGGTTTTCATCTCCCTTGAATGCTGATCTTGTTTCTTTTTTAATTCGTACAACATCCTTGCCTTCAAGAAGCTTCTGAACATCAGAAACAGATGGCTCATATGTGAAGATCCATTTCGTCTGTTTGTCCCAGAGCGAACCTTTTTCAGCGTGAAAAGTCACCTCTACATACAAATCGTAGAATTCTTGTACGCAAAGTTTTTTTAGATTCGAGAGAAGTGGTTTTTTCCATCTTTTTAAAAAGCCTTTTTGAATATCTACAAAAATAAGTGCCCGTTTACGATTTGATTTTGGAATAGGTATAAGCTTCATTACATTAGTGTAGCGGTATTTGGATGATAGTCAAAATAATGCCAAGGCTTGTAAGTAAAAGTAGCACGATTTTGCCACTAGAAAACTGTTCCTTGGTATCAACCTTCAATTGCTTGTTTCCTTTTGATGCCACAAGATGAACGACTGCTCCTTGGAAAGAACCGACTGCCTTCGCAATCGTTACTGGTATCAAAGAAAGTGCGGCAATGGCAAGACCTCCGGCAATCCACGAGATACCATTTTGGATATAGAGCTGTGCGTATATTTTTTTGAAAGGATTTTTTAAAAAAAGTGAAACTTCGGGGCGCGACGACCGAACAAAAAGCGGAATAAGAAAATAAAATGGAAGCGTCAGTATGAGACTCCAAAAAAAGAATGTTTCCCAGCTCATCTGATTCAATCCGTATTTATTCAGTGAAGCCATGAGCGCGAGAACAATAGTAGTCGGTATCATATACGCGAGTGCCTTGTTAAATTTAAATGACGATGGTTTGAATGTCATCGCAAAAGAACAGATGACAATAATTGCAAAACCAACATATTGAAGAACAGTTAAGCGTTCACTGACAATAAAATAAGCAAAAATGGGAATAAAAATTCTTTCAAAACTAAAAAGTGACACGACGACCGATGTGTCGGTTTCGCGAAGCGCTTTATAATAAGGGATTTGATAAAAAACCTCTATTGCAGAAATTAAAAGAAGAAGCAATAACTGTCCGCCAGTGATATGTTCTGGTCGAAGGACAAAAAACAGTATTGGAATAAATGGGATGAGAACGAGACCGTTGAGGACGACAAGCGCCCAAATTGAAGAAAACGTTTTTCGTGTCAGTTGATTATCAAAAACATTAGCAACACTAACAGTGGATGTCGCAAGAAGTTGAAGTAAAATACCGAGAGCGTAGTTCATAATGTTAATCAAAAATTATATAACTCCATGAAAAAGATATTTCAATCGAGCAGATAATTCGTACGGATATGCAGTAACCGCTCGACTCCAGCGTTTCTGGTTTGCTCCTTTTTCAAAAATCATTGGCGGTGATTTACGTGGAAGCATGACAATAAAACCCATCTTTTCGTATGTCCATTTTGCTCTCCAAGTATGGGGGCTTCCAGCAATAACAAGCACCCGAGTAAACCCTTTCTCGTCGCAGTATTTTTTCTGCACAGTCGCCACACCTGATGTTCCGTGATATTCCTTTAAACCGAAATTATCGGGAATTGCCTCGCACGGTGTTCTTCCAACTACTGACACATACATTGTGTCGAGGACACGAGCAACTTCACCTTGGGCGAATATGGGTATGCTTAATTCCTTGCTATATTTCGCAGTCACTTCTGCCATGAGCTTGTTGCCTCTACTCGATGATCCATCGGCCATATCAGTCTGTGCCTGCGTCAAAATGATCTGAGCATCTTTCAGATTTTTTTGACCTCTCGGATTCCACCAGTAGAATATGCATTTGAAAAATAAGCTAATTGATTTCATTTTTTAAGTAAAATTTATTCAACACATGATAGACGATAAACAAACCAGATATTGAAAATAGAATAATAAATCGAAGCGGCATACCCAACCAGAAAAGGAGTGCCGCGAGAGTCAGAGAAATCATTGCTCCAAGATCCCAACCCACCTCACCGAAGAAATGAAACCAAAGCGTATTTCTGCTTTCCTTCGCTAAATTGTAAAAAGCCACACTGAATGAGCTTGAATAAAAAGTAGCGGCAAACGCAATAAGCACATCTATAATAATGACCTGCGGAACGGTGTGTACCCAGAGTCCGCGAGCAAGAATTGCAATACCAGTCAAAAAAAGTCCGATCGTGGCGATTCTCTTTCCTTTGCCTTTATCCACGTAGTACCCGAGAACAACACAGAGAATTGTCGTGCTGAGCAGTTCAAAAGTAACCAACCCACCAAAAGTCACGTAGTTGCCTACGAGATAGAAAAGAACGATCGTCCAAACGAAATCATGCATATAGGTAAGACCATCGCCCATCTGCATGACGAGGCCTCGCTTGTCGATACTCCGAAACGCCTCGCGCCAATCGAGCGGTTCGCCCGGAGTGACATCTTTCGCGTAGAAAAGCGGAACCGCCGAAAAAAGCATGATTATCGTCGCGTTGACGTAGAGCGGCAAAAAACCAAAATGCGTAATGATAAGTCCTCCCGCGAGTGGTGCTAGCGTTCTAAACAGATTGACTATGCCATGCAAGGGACCTATCTGCTTGCCCCGATTTTCCTCATCACCTGCGGCGGCATAATACGAATGATATGGAAGCCAATAGGTAATGTCATGGAGTGAGAGGTAGAACATGTAGAAGTACAGCCAAAAATTCAGGCCGTGAACTTTTGCGAGAACAAGAAACAATCCACTACTGACGAAAACTCCGAAAATCAATGCTTTCCGCAGACCGATTTTTTCGGATAGTATCATTGAAAGTGGTCGGAGAAGTGCACGGAGGATAAGGCTTCCGACCATAATGAGCGCAACGACGGGAAATGAAATGCCGAGTCCTAGGAGATATACCGCGCTAAAGACGTCAAAAATATTATTGGCGAAGCGCCAGATGCCAGTATGCAAAGTGAGGATGTTTACGTTTTTGTTGGTGAAGTCCATAAAAAATTAATCTTTGAAATATTTCGTTGAAATAAAAAGGCTGAATATTGAGCAAATAAATATTACCGGAAAGACCGCATTATTCCATCGCCATGCAATAAGCGCAAAAATCGCGAGCGCTACAATCTCAACGAAACAGAGTGTCATCTGCACTGCCGTATTAAATAAAAACGGATTCAAACTTTTGTTGGCTTTTTCTTGAATTCGACTGTTGTAGTTGCTCGAATACATAGCCCATGTCGTGTTATTGAAACCGATTAAAAATACGAGAAGTGAGGACGCTCGCATTGCGAGAATGTAGCCGATGTTTCCAATCGCTTGCAGAAAGCTCGCACCTTCGAGTGTCTTTTTGTATCCCTTTCTATCAACCCAAACACCATAGAGGAGCGTGATGATCATCTGAATGATGATGCCGAGGACGACCACAAAACTGAATGAGGATGTCGATTCTTTTACAAGAATGAACAAGTAGAGCGGAACGACGATCTGGTTGGCAATGATCGCAATCGACTGACCTGAAAGTGGCAATATGTTCTGACGAAATTCTGTGCTCGCAAGAAATCTATAGCTGTCAGACACTCTCGCTGTGGCGGTAAACGGAACCGTGTCCATGAAAAAGAGCGAAACAACCGCGAGCGCAAGAACAACGACGAGAACGATAACCGCAAGCAGAAAATTGCCCGCGAGTACGGATGCGCCAACACTGACAGCCAAAAGTCCTGCAATCGCGACAAAGACAAGCTCAAGAGTGTATTGCTTGCCGCGCGAGCCATCTTTCACAAAGACTGAGTGAATCGTATCAATGCAAGGATAATAAATTCCTCGCGAGAGACTTTGAAAAATAAACGAGGAAAATCCTAGGATAAGCGAAACGTGAGTAATCCCGACAAGTACGAAAAATATGAGCAAGAAAAAATATGAAAGAGCGACAGCATTTCGCACACCGATTTTTGAAACAATGACCGGAGAAATCGGAGAGATCAAGCCTCGCAATCCGAATTCAAAACCAAAGAAAAGCAGAATGAACGGCAATGGCATACCAAGATGATAGAACAAAACCCCCGTAAATATTTCGAGTATGCGATGCCCGATACTTTCTACGAAAACGTGAAGGTAGAGCGCGGCATAATTTTTGTTTGGAAAATATAATCTAAACATACAAGTTATTAATCAAGATTCACACGAATTTTTTGTTCACGCATTTTTGAAGCTTCCGCCAATGCTTCCGAAATTTCTGGTAGGTGCCGGTGGATCATTTCGTTTGGAATATGCATGGTGTTGTAACCATTTTTGTGTGAGTAGTAACCTCGTCCTAAATCAGCCAAAATCTGACGAGGATCCGTGAGATGTTTTATGCCATCTACTTCAACATTTAATTTTGCTCGAGGAATTGCAAGATCAATGTGTTTGTGTCCATCATCAAGTTCGACATAAACAAGAACCCCTTTTTGTTCGAGGGCTTCTTTTAAATCACGAGCTTCTTTTGTTGGAATAGGATATTTATTTTTAATTTTTAGCGTTTTTGTTTCTGTATCAATATTATTTTGCAACGTCATATGTAAATTATTATAGCATTTACTTACCAACTCCGAGGGTCTTCGAGTCGCTAGACTTCCATAGGCAGTTGCGTCATTCCTTAGGTGTATGGAAACAATAATACAAATGCCCGCAGGGACAAGGGCGAAAATACTAGCTCCCACAAAGGTAAAGTACTGCCTGTATGCGAGGAAAAGTACGGAGAGTGAAGAACGCCAAGTTCTCAGCATCGACAGTCAGATCAAGGAGATGCTCCAACTGGCAGAACGCGAGGGGCTCGAGATAGTCGCCATGAAGCGCGAGTCGCACAGCGCGAAAGAGACAGGACAGCGTCCGATTTTTAACGAAATCGTCGAGGAACTTCGAGCTGGGAAATTCAACGGGATTCTGACATGGGCACCTGACCGAATTTCCCGTAACGCAGGTGATCTCGGGAAAATCGTCGATCTTATGGATTCCGGGAAGCTCGAAGAAATCCGAACCTACAGCCAGAGCTTTCGGAACAACCCAAACGAGAAATTCCTGCTCATGATTTTAGGAAGCCAAGCAAAACTCGAGAACGACAACCGAGGCATCAACGTGAAGCGCGGACTGCGAACGAGAGTCGAGATGGGGCTGTGGCCGGGCATGGCACCGCTAGGGTATCGAAATCAGAAGCTCATGGACAAGAAGTGCCAGATCATCATCGACCCAGACCGTGCACCGATCGTCAAAAAGATGTTTGAAAAGGTGGCGTATGACAAGTGGAGTGGCAGAAAGATACACCAATGGTTGCAATTCGAGCTAAACTTCAAGAGTGTCGGCAATAAGCATGTCGCTCTCGGAAATATTTTCCGCACATTACAGAATCCGATTTACTATGGCACATTCGAGTACCCAAAAAAGTCGGGCAACTGGTATCAAGGCAAGCATGAGCCGATCATCACAAAGGAACTCTTCGAGCAGACTCAAGCGCAACTAAAGCGCGACAACATCCAACGACAGAGCCATGAGTTCATATTCACCAAGCTGATGAAATGCGGAAAGTGCGGATCGGGCATATCGGCGGAGGAGAAGTACAAGCAACTGAAAAATGGCACGGTCGCCAAGTATATCTACTATGGATGCGGACGAACGAAAGACAAGATGTGCAAAGGACAGTATCTTCGGGAAGAAGAACTGACTGAGCAGTTCCTGAAACTGATGGACAGGATCGACCTCAATGAGACTGGGGTGCAGATGAAGTTTGAGGATGAACTGAAGCGACGCAATAAATTCAATCGGGGCGTGCTTGGGATACAAAATCCGAATGTGAAGCATGAGGATGTGGATCTCAAGAGTTATGCGAAGTATATACTGCGAGACGGCACGAATGAGGAGAAGCGTGAGTTGATGGGGTGCTTTAAGTCGCAGATTACTTTGACGAAAGGGATGGTGGAGATAAATTGAAAAAAAGCTTATTTTGTGCGATAGTATGTTGAGCGAGTCAATTCTTCAGGCAAGACTTCAGGATTTATGCCTTCAGACAAACGAGCTTGATTTTATGAAGCAAAAAATAACAACTAAATCGTTCACAATCGATGCCCGTACTGTCATGAATTTGGGTAGAGATAGTATAAAAAATCCCACCACGGCTCTTTTAGAGTTGGTCAAAAATAGCTACGACGCTGATGCGACAGTGGTCGAAGTCGAAATTAATGAACATGGTATTCGCGTTGCAGATAACGGTTCGGGAATGACAGAGCAACAGCTCGAAAAAAACTGGCTACGCATTGGATTCTCAGACAAGCGATCACAGAAAGTTAGCAAGAAGTCCAGACGCAAGACGGGAGAAAAAGGCATCGGTCGCCTATCCACTGACCGTTTAGGTGAAAAACTTTCCCTTAACACAAAATCAGAAAAAGCCGAACCTTTCAACCTATCGGTTAACTGGGAGAAATTTAATGTCGACGGAAAAGAACTTTCTGATATTTCTGTTGATATTTCGAATATATCAGTTCTTAAAATTCCACAATCAAGTCGTGGCACAGGAACTGAAATTTTAATATCTGGATTACGCCAGAGTTGGCTCAAAACAGATATCGAACAGGTCTACAGTGAGATCAGCGCGCTCGTCTCTCCTTTTTCTGCAGTAAAAGATTTTGAAATCCAATTTAATAATTATTTGGTACCGGAATTAAATGGATCAGTTAAGTCAGACTATTATACAGCCGCAGAGGTTTCTGTTCAGGCAAGTTTTAATGGTAAATCTCAAAAAATTGAATACAAAATAATTGACCGAACATCTCCGAAAGTTTCTACGTCCAAGGGAGAGATCGAATGGAGCAAGCTCTCGCAAAGAGTGCTTAATAACGATATCGGTTTCAGTAATAAACTTACCTGTGGACCCGTGACAATTGACCTCTTGTATTTTGGCAGAACAAAAAACAATCCCTTGCTCGCAGAAAAAGGACTCGACATGAGTGGACTGAAAAATTTTCTTGATAAAAATCAGGGTATAAAAATATATCGTGACCAAATTAGCGTAAAACCATATGGTTACAACAACGAACCTGCCGGTGACTGGCTCGGTCTTGCTCAACGAAAAGAACGAGATCCAGCAGGTCTATCGCGAGCAACTTACAAAGTCTCTTCATATCAGATAGTGGGTGCTGTGGCGATTGGTAGAGACACAAATCCTCAACTCAGAGACGGCTCTTCCCGAGAAGGCTTGGTTGAAAACGGAGCTTTCTATGACATCAGAGCTTTGACTTTAGCATGCGTTACTCTTTTGGAAAAACATAGACACGAAAAAACACTAAAAGAAAAAGCTGTCGTAAAAAATAGCAAACAAGGTCTTATCGAAGAAGTAGAAACATACAAACAGGACCTCGAAAGTCTACAGAAAAATCTAGAGGGACTGAAATCAAAATTCGAGACTAGCACCGCAACCGAGGACAAGAAGTCCCTCGAAGAAATTACTGCCGTAATTCAGAAAACAGTAGAAACAAAACGAAGGGTTGAAGAACTTCTCGATAATAATCGAGTACTGAGTGGTCTTGCGACTGTGGGTATCGCCTCTGCTGTATTTGGTCATGAGACACAGACGGCGGTGTCGCTTTTCAAGTCAGCTGTTTCTGCAGCGCAATCCGCACTGTCTCTAAAAACAGGACCGAACGTAGAAAAGGCTTTGACTCAGATGAAAACATCTCTCGGTTATGCAAAACAGGTTTCTTCATGGGGAGCTTTTGCCATGGCTCGAGTGAGAAAGGACAAAAGAACTCGCCAAAAAATCAATGTAAAAAATGCACTTGAAGGTGTTCTTAGTGAGGTTGAAGAGGCTTTTAATGCTATTAAAATTAACTTAATCAAAGAGCTTGAGGAAGTTAATGCAAAAGTATTTGTAATGGACATCGAATCGATAGTCTTGAACCTTTTGACGAATGCATATAGCGCTTGTGGTCAAACATCAAGAGAACGGAAAGTAAGAGTTGAATTGCGAGAAAAAAATAACGGCTCTATAAAAGGTTTTGAGATCATAGTTGCCGATACTGGATCGGGTGTCGACAAAACAGTTTCTGACATGATTTGGGAACCATTGTTCACCACAAAAAAGGATAAGACGGGCAGAGAGGATGGCACCGGTCTTGGTTTGAGTATTGTTAAATCTACAGTCGAAGAATTGGGCGGTACAAAAGAGGTATCCAAGGATACAAAATTAAAAGGTGCCCGATTTCGAATTTGGCTTCCATCTAATTAATTATTTATGGCAAGAACTAAGATAGCAGTAATTGATGATCGAGAGGACGCACGAAAACTAGTTGCGAGTGTTATTGATGATGCGATTGCAAATTTAGAGGTATCCGATGAATGGGCAGTGATTGATAGTGCGCCCCTGTCGACGATGGCAGGATACAGAGGCTGGGTCACCAAAGAAAAAATCGGGATACTTATTATCGACGAACGTCTTGGCGAGGTGCCTGACGCAACGGGAAAAACAGCAAACTATACTGGTAGCGATCTTGTGAGCGTTCTTAGGAAACAAAATAAGGACATGCCAATCTACGGAGTTACATCCTATCCCGACGACACTTCGTTGCAGGAACATTTTGCATTATTTAATGAGGTGGTAAAGAGAGACGACTTCACAGCAAAAGCCGCACAGTACGTTGATCGTTTTTTAAGATTATATAAAAATTTTCTTGATAGTAATGAGGAAGAACTTTCTGAACTTTCGAAAATCTCAAGAAAGATTGCTTTGGGAACCGCAACCGCAGCGGAAAAGAAGAAAGCTCGTGCCATCCAAGAAAGCTTGGAAATACCACTTACCACTCTTGCGCTCGGTAGCCGAAAAGAGTGGTTGGATGAATATGAAAAAACCATTGCTAATTTTAAGAAAATGCAAAAGGATGCTAAAAAATTCCTCAAGAAAAAATGAAATGGTCATTAATTCAAAAAACACCAAATCCGACAGTCGAGGCTTATGGCTATCATGATCCTCGTGTCAAAGAATTCTTAAGACAAGAAGGAGGACTTCGATGTGTTTATTGTGCTGTCAACGAGAACGCTCTCGGTGGGATTCAGGCATTTCATGTAGAGCACTATCGACCGAAATCAAAACCTGAATTCAGGGCATTAGAGAACGCACTGAGTAATCTTTTTTATGCCTGTCCGATTTGCAATCGTTTTAAATCCAATGATTGGCCTGCTGAACCTCACAGGCTATTTAAAAATAGTTCCTATCCTGACCCATCGAGTGTAGACTACACAATTCTTTTTAATGTAAATAGTAAAAATGGTTCAGTTGTTGGAACTAAGGTTGCCTCAAAATACATCGTCGAAAGATTGTATTTTAATCGCCCCCAGCTCATTCTTGAGAGACGACAATATTTTCTTGATCAGGAACTCACAGAACTAAACAATGAGTACTCAACCCTCATTCCGTTGCTTGGTAAAAAGGGCGATGCGAGGTCGATAAAATATCTGACAAAACTATCTGAAATGAGTAATAAACTCAATCAGCTTTTGATAGATTTAAAGAAGATACCATCGTATGAACTTGGCGATGTTACCAAGAAGAAAAAATGATTAGCAAAAAAGAAAATGGCTCATATTACACACCTGACATAATTGCTGATTTCATCATCAAGCGTGTTTTTGATAA
The DNA here is from genome assembly GCA_023267275.1 of Candidatus Nomurabacteria bacterium. Classification (GTDB taxonomy): domain Bacteria; phylum Patescibacteriota; class Minisyncoccia; order Phycocordibacterales; family UBA9973; genus CAITQP01. Next base: position 15,341 of record JAHFNO010000016.1, read on the forward strand.
GCAACACTACTCACTACCCAAAAAAATTAAAGTCCTAGAACCGAGCGTCGGCGATGGTGTTTTTGTTCGAGCACTTTTGGACAGCAAAAGTAGTTCTGCAAGAGAAATCTTCCTAGAAGTTGTTGAAAGAGAGGCTGAGGAACTAGCTAAAGTAGTTACAATCGCCAAGACTCATAAGAGAAAGGGGTTGAGCTTCGCATCTCACGAACAAGACTATCTCGATTTTGAAAAGAATAATCAAGAAAAATACGATTTGATTGTTGGGAATCCTCCATATATTAAGAAGAATCATCTTACAAAAAAACAGCTCGAGCTGTGTGAAAAAATTCACAGTAAGGCAGGGCTTTCTGACAAGAAAATTAAAAATATATGGACTGCATTTTTAATCAGTGCAGTTGATGCACTAAATGACAACGGCATTATTTGTTACGTGCTTCCGGCTGAGTTGCTTCAGGTCTCCTATGCTAAGGAACTCAGAGATTATTTGCGAAAGACATTACATAAAATTGAAATCTTTGCTTTTAATGAGTTGGTCTTTCAGGGTATTGAGCAGGACGTTATTATCGTGATGGGCACGAAGTCCCCAACGACTAGCGGTGTTTCCTTTTTTCAAGCGAATAAACTCACTGATTTAAAAAAACCTGATTTGATTCCCGGGAACACAAACATCGACAGGAATACGTTGGACAAATGGACTAATTATATTTTATCGCAAGAAGAACTCTCGTTTCTCGACAAGTTTAAGGACGGTCTGAAGGCGATTAAAGACTATTCAAATGTGCAGGTCGGAATAGTTACTGCGGCTAATGATTTTTTCATCATCGACAAAGCGATTGCTGATAAATTCTCAATCGCTAAATACTGCAAGCCGATCCTGCAAAAAAGCTCTTTTGTTCCTGCTTCTTTGTCGATAACCCAGGATGATTTTACCGCTTTGAAAAAACGTAATAAGCCCGTACTTCTCTTGGCGCTCGAGGACAAGTCGATAGATTCCTTTCCAAAAGCTGTTAAGGCTTACATAAAAAAAGGCGAGGATGAAAAAATAAACAAAGGATACAAATGTGTGATTCGGAACAATTGGTTTTATGTTTCTAGCATTTGGGCTTCAGAGGGTCTTTTTATTAAACGAAGCAATCTATTCCCGAGAGTGATTGTTAACGAGGCAAAGCTCAATGTGACTGACGCGTTTTACCGTATTTCCATGAAAGACGGGTACGAGATCAAAAGTCTGGCTTTCTCTTTCTTAAACACGCTCAGTTTGATCTTTACAGAGCTTGAGGGTAGATATTACGGGGGTGGGGTCTTAGAACTCATTCCAAGCGAATTTAAAGGCATACCGGTACCCTATGTTAAAGTCAAAACCAGTGACTTCGCTAAATTGGATTCAATGCTTAGAGACAAAGAACCGATTGATTCAATTTTAAACTTCACAGATGGGGTCATTTTAAGAGATCACTTGAAATTGTCGAAAAAGGACATTTTGAAGATAACTACGATTTACAGAAAGTTGGTAGATCGGAGGCTCAAAATAGTCAAATAAAAGACCATCCTAGGATGGTCTTTTATTTGACTATTTTCGGCTTTTTTAGACCCTTGCAAAAACTAGGGTCTAAGCGTCTACCGATAAAAAGTACTGCTCGCGGAGAGGGAGGGATTCGAACCCTCGGATCCAATTAAGGATCGACAGTTTAGTAAACTGTTCGTTTCGACCGCTCACGCACCTCTCCACGGGAAAACGAATCTAATATAGCACAAAATGAAAAATAATAAATAATATGCTAAAGTACGGGGGTTCAGGAGACGTGTCTGAGCGGTCTAAGGTACATCTTTGCTAAAGATGCAGGGTTTAATCGCCCTCGCGAGTTCGAATCTCGCCGTCTCCGCAGAATGCAGAAAATTCGTATCGCAGTTGTGCATGGTCGGTATCAACCACCACATAACGGACATATTCGCTACATACTTACGGCATTTGAAAAAGCCGAGCATCTTCTTATTGGTGTCTGTACGCCAGAGATTTGTAGCGATGAAGAAGCGGAGCGCACGGGGTACCCGTGCGCTCCACACTTGAATCCTTTTTCCTATGAAGACCGCAAAACAATGATTGGTCTCGCACTCACCGAACAAGGTATATCTCCGAGTCGCTATACCATCATCCCCTTCCCGAGTGATTACAAAAATATTGAAACACTTGTTCCGCGCGATGCTGTATTTTTTATGAGCGTCACCAGCGAACATGACGCAAAGAAAATTGAGTATCTACAACAAAAAGGATTTGCTGTAGAAACAATTTTTTCACAACAACATGAAACACCGCGCGAAAAGGGTGGCTATGTACGTACCAGTGTGCGAGCCGGTACAAACGACTGGGAAACGATGGTTCCTGAATCGGTACAGAAGTATATAAAGGAAAATGATTTAGTGTTAAATAGGAACCACCCCGTTTTGATTACAAAACACCCCTCCTGATTACAGGAGGGGAAGTAGGATAGCTTTATACTTTATACTTTATACTTTATACTGTTAACATGAACCCAGAAATCACACGCCTCGAGGAAGAAAACACAAAATTAAAAGAACAAAACGCCATGAAAGGCGACCTTATTTCCATCACCGCTCACCAACTCCGCACAAGTCTTTCTGCAATGAAATGGATTTTAAAAATGTTTCTTGATGGCGACTTCGGTACGCTCACTAGCGAACAACAAAATTTTATACAAAAAGCATTTGATTCAGACGAACGCATGATCCGTCTCGTAAATGAAATGCTTTCTATCAACCACTCAGAAGAAACACTTAACACCGTGCATCCTATTCCTACTGACATTGTAAAATTGCTCGACGAAGTATATTTTGATTTTACTGGCGAATCGTTTAAAAAAGGTATCGAACTTATTTTCCTCAAACCAACATCCCCTATCGCGTCAGTAACGGTTGATCCAGAGAAAATGCGAGTGGTATTCCAAAACCTTATTGAAAACGCAATCAAATATTCAAACAAAGGCGGACGAGTATTTATCAACGCTACAGAAAAAGAAGACTCAATCGAAATTTCTGTGCGTGATACTGGTATCGGCATCGCAAACGAGGACAAAGAAAATATATTTGGAAAATTCTTCCGCACCGAAAATGCAAAGAAACAAGATTCTATTGGTTCAGGACTTGGGCTCTTTACGACAAAGAAAATAGTCGAAACAAGTCATGGTAAAATCTGGTTTGAAAGCACGGTCGGCGAGGGCACCACTTTCTATGTGGAGCTTCCAAAAATTACCAACGCATAGTACAATCCACGTATGAATAAAAAGATACTCATAGTTGAAGACGACTCATTCCTCCAAGGCCTTGCTTCTACAAAACTCGAGAAGGAAGGTTTTACAGTGACAGCTGCTTCGAGCGGAGACGACGCACTCAAATTGCTTAAGACAGATGTGCCCGATTGTATTTTGCTCGACCTCATTCTCCCTGGTATGGATGGATTTGAAGTATTGCGCAATGTTCGAGAAGCTGGAGCAACACGTGCAGTCCCAGTAATCGTATTTTCAAACCTATCAGAAGATACCGATATCAAACATGCAAAAGACCTTGGTGCTACAGACTATATGATCAAGTCAAACTTCACCCTCGATGAACTCGCCGATCGAATCAAAGAATTGTTGAAATAGGTATTTGGTGTGTGGTGTTTGGTGTTAGCTTTCTCCACCGCACCTCCTTTGGAGGCGCGGTGGATTTGTATTCCTAAAACCAAACAGCAAAAACCAAAAAGCTAGGTTATACTAACCGTATGCAACTCACCGACCCACTCAGCTCCCATTTTCGTCTGCAAGAAGATCAGAAGAAAGCACTCGCGCGTCTCAACCTGAAAACTATTCGCGATCTCCTCTATTACTTCCCTGTTCGCTATACCAACGTAAGCGAAATCAAACTCATTCGCGACCTTGTGGCTGGCGACTCAGCCACCATATATGGACGCATCAGCAAACTAAAAACGCGCAAAGCATTCAAAACCAAAATGCCCATGGGTGAAGCAGAAATCGACGACAGTTCAGGAACAATTTCTGTCATTTGGTTCAATCAAGCCTACATGGCAAAGATGGTACACGAAGGTGACAATGTCGAACTCTCGGGAAAAGTATCTGAAGGAAAGCATGGGCTTTTTTTGTCGAATCCAGAACTCAAAGAAAAAAATGTGCTTCCTATCGACACGCATGGCTCACTCTTCGGTAAAGATTCGGGTGAAGTATTCGGCTTCCCTATCTATCGAGAAACACGAGGGATCACCAGCCGATTCATATACCATGCAATCCAAAAGATCATAAAAACAGGGATCATAAAAACAGCACCCGAATACATACCGCTAGAAATTTTAAAAAAATACAATCTGCCCACGCTCGGCACAGCGCTCGTGTGGATGCATTCGCCGATGACTGAAAACGATGCCACTGCTGCGCGTAAACGTTTCAGTTTTGAAGAAGTATTTTTCATTCAGCTCGCGCGTAAGATTGAGCGTGAAAATTATTTAGAAAATAAATCATTTCCCGTTGCTGTCGACACAAACGACATCGACGATTTCATTGGACGATTTCCATTCAAACACACGGAGGCGCAAACAAAAGCCATCAACACAATGCTTACCGATATGCAAAAGCCACATCCAATGGCGCGATTACTTGAGGGAGACGTGGGTTCCGGAAAAACAGCCGTCGCCGCAACACTTTCGTATGCTGTAATCAAAAATAGACCACCAAAATCACCACCCCTCAATCCCCTCCTCGGTAAGGAGGGGAGGCAATCCTACGGAAACCTACAAGTCGCTTACATGGCACCTACAGAAATTCTTGCCACACAACATTTTGAAAACTTTATTCAGTATTTTAAACACACAGGTATCTCAGTAGGACTCATCACCGGAAGCGGCTGTCGCAAATTCCCCACAAAAGTAGCGAGTGCCAAAGAACCATGGACAACTATTTCTCGCGCTCAACTTTTGAAATGGGTAGCCAATGGCGAAATCCCTATTCTCATAGGCACGCATGCACTCATTCAAAAATCGGTAGTGTTCAAACATCTCGCACTCGCCATCATCGACGAACAACATCGCTTCGGCACGATGCAACGCAAAAAACTAGTTACCAAAGAAGGTTTCGCTCCGCATTTGCTTTCCATGACGGCAACACCAATCCCCCGCACACTCGCACTCACTATTTATGGAGACCTCGATCTTTCTATCCTCGATCAAATGCCTGCGGGGCGCAAACCAATCATCACAGAAATTGTACTTCCTGCACACCGTGAAAAAACATATGATTTTATTCGCACAGAAATGGCACAAGGAAGACAGCTGTATGTGATTTGTCCGCGTATCGATGAACCAGATCCAGAAAAAGAAGGTGCGGTGCAAGCACGTTCGGTCACTGCCGAGGCCGCACATCTACGAAAAATATTTCCACAATATTCTGTAGGTATTTTGCATTCCAAAATGACTCCCGCAAAAAAAGACGAAGTGATGGAAGCTTTTTCCAATCACAGTATTGATATTCTCTGTGCCACATCGGTGGTGGAAGTGGGTGTGAATGTTCCCAATGCCACACTCATCATTATTGAAGGAGCGGAACGATTTGGCTTGGCACAACTCCATCAACTTCGTGGACGCGTGATTCGAAGCAATCATCAGGCATACTGTTACCTTTTTCCACAAAGCACTGGAGATACCGCCCTAAAGCGCCTTAAAGCGCTCGGGCAAGCAAAAAATGGATTTGAGCTTTCCGAACTCGACTTGGCACTTCGCGGTGCGGGTGAACTCGGTGGCACAAAGCAATGGGGCATCACCGACCTCGGCATGGAGGCAATCAAAAATATCAAAATGGTGGAAGCTGCCCGCACCGAAGCCACGGCAATCGTACAAAAAGATCCAAGTCTTACAGACTATCCAGAAATGAAAACCTTGGTTGACCTAAAAAAACTCGACACACATTTTGAATAGTTAAAATTGACGGATAAAATAAAAAGTGTAAAATTTTCAATAGTACAGTTCTTTAGGCTGAAAGCCAGGTCAACACGAGATATTGATTACAGTAACCGTACAAAGAGATGTAATTCTCTACCTGACAAAAGGGTTATACCCAGACTAGTAATTAAGGTGTAGCTACCAATCATCACTGTATTATCCCCAGGATAATGGTTGGATAGCACATATACCAAAGGGTAATTTTTACCACCGAAATTCTAGGCTCATTATGAGCGGTAAGCCATTTTTAACACAAACGCTCCATTCGGATGGAGCGTTTTTTCTTTTATTTTTTGAGTGACTGTTTATTTTCCAAATCTTTTTGCAAGTGCTCCACTTCATCAATACACTGCACTGCGCGTTTTATGTAGATACCAATAAAAATAAAGACAATCGATGTAATGATGCTCATTGTAAGAATCGCAACCTGGAAATAATAATCTTCCGCTCGCCATTTTGTGGCGGACACATCCATACATACTTTTGCTACAATTTTTCCGTTGTACCAAATTGGAGCATACGCGGAAATCCATGTCCCCCAATTGTCAGTATACGGACCTTCGGTAAATGGAACACCTTCAAGATAATTCTTCATCTGGAGAGGTGTGGTGTTGTCATATATCTGTCCAGGCCACGAATAATCCTTACTACTTGGAATTTCTGAATCTACGAGAAAGATGAGTTTATTTGGATCAGTATCGCTTGCACGCATAAGATACACGAAGCGAGTATTGCTATTGATATCATGCAAGTCATACATCTCCTGCTTTATTTTTAAATATACTGGTGAGTCGAGATCTTTCTCCGTACCAGTAAGCGTTGCTATATCCTGCGCGCTGATGAGATGAGAGATTGTTTGTACTTGAGTAAGTAAATCCTGTCGGTCTACTTGATCTACTTTTTTTAAAACATGACTCAGAAAAAGAAATCCTCCAATAAAAGAAAGAACTGCGAAAAAATAGCAAAGGCGCGTTAATACTGATGGATTCTTTAAACTAAAAGAATCATTTGTGGGTTGTACAGTAATCATACAGATATATCATCGCATTTTTGATGGAAGAGTTCAAGGAAAAAATTTTAACAAAAAACAAGAGATTGTGCTTAAGTGTGGGCGTAGAAGGATTCGAACCTTCGACCGAGCGTGTATAAGACGCTTGCTCTACCAACTGAGCTATACGCCCAAACTTAATAACACCTCTTTATAAACGACTAAAACGGACTCTCTCATACTATAAACAAAAGCTGATTTTAGCAATCTTCTGCGTACATCTCCTGAATATACTTTATACCCATAATAACCTGGTTAAATAATTCAGTATTACCGGCGGTTAGAGAACACGTCCCCTGACCAAATCCTGTTTTGTAAGTAATAGAAGTACTTAGACTTTCCTTAATATACGGTTTTCGAAATTGATTAACAGACAATCCTAATGTGTTTGCCCAAAATATCGTACGATTGTTGATAATCCCCCAACAAAAAAGTTCCCGTTAGGGAACTTTTTTGCTTAATTGCATGACTTTATAAACTTTACGAACTTTCAGACTTTTGACTGATCTAAGCTTTTGCGATTGTCGCGATCACGTCTTCCTTCTTTCTAAACCGCTTCGCGGTCGAACGAGCAAAAATTATGCAATAATTTTTGCTTTAGTCTTCAGTTTGATTCCGTGCGCCTTGATTATTTCTTCGTATTCAGCTTGTTCGAGTGTTTCAACTTCGATGAGTTTTTCTGCAATTGCATCAAGTGCTCCACGATAATCCTTGAGTACTTTTTCTGCACGGTGCAATCCATCCTGCATGATTCGTTTTACTTCGCCGTTTACTTGCGCATGTGTTGCTTCAGACATATCACCATCGGCAGCTTGTCCACCAAACATTGTGCGTCCACCATCACTCTCAAGCGCAACAGGTCCAATCTCATCACTCATTCCCCATCGTGTCACCATCGAGCGTGCGAGCCCTGTAGCTACCTGCAAATCATTTGATGGTCCAGTCGTTATATCACCGAAAATCATTCGCTCTGCTGCAAATCCACCGAGTGCCATTGCAATATCATCCAAAAATTCTGCCTTGCTTTGCAACTTTCGTTCTTCGAGTGGAATCTTCATTGTGTATCCTCCGGCGCGACCACGAGCCACGATAGAAATTTTATGTACAGGATCTGCATGCGGAAGTACTGATGCAACAAGTGCATGTCCACCTTCATGATATGCCGTGATTTTCTTTTCCAAATCGGTAAACAAATGACTCTTACGTTCAGGACCCATCATTACTTTTTCAATTGAACGAACAAGATCAAATTGTGAAACTTTCTTTCGATTTTCGCGTGCAGCAAGAATCGCCGCTTCGTTCATCAGTGAGAAAAGATCAGCACCAGAAAATCCTGAGGTACGTTCTGCAATCACCACAAGATTGATATCTTCGGCAAGTGGCTTTTTGAGTGAGTGAATTTTCAAAATCGCTTCACGGTCGGCGCGATCTGGAAGATCGAGCACAACACGTCGGTCAAAGCGACCTGGACGGAGCAATGCTGGATCGAGCACGTCATTTCGGTTTGTAGCAGCCATTACGATCACCTTATCGTTTGGTTCAAATCCGTCCATCTCTACAAGAATCTGGTTGAGTGTTTGTTCACGTTCATCATTGCCTCCACCCACTCCTGTTCCACGAACACGTCCAACGGCGTCGATTTCATCAATAAAAATAATTGCTGGTGCAGCTTTCTTGGCTTTTGCAAAAAGGTCACGCACACGAGATGCTCCCACACCCACAAACATTTCTACAAATTCAGAACCAGACAAATGAAAGAATGGTACGTTTGCCTCCCCTGCTACGGCACGAGCGAGTAATGTTTTTCCTGTACCAGGACTTCCCGTGAGCAACACTCCTTTTGGAATACGCGCACCGATGTCGAGAAACTTTTTTGGATTTTTCAAAAAGTCTACAATCTCTTTCAATTCTTCTTTGGCTTCTTTTGCACCAGCGATATCTTTGAATGTGACACGATTATTCAAATCATCTGGGTCGGTCATACGCGCCTTTGATTGACCAAAGGTAAATGCCTGCATGCCACTTCCTTTTGCTTGTCGTGTGAGAAACCAGAAAAAGAATGCGATCAAAATGACTGGGAGTAAAATTGGCAAAATGTTGAATAGCCAGTATGCGAGATTGCTTTGCTCAACCACAGTGATATCTGTCGCAGAAAGTTTGTCTGGAGTCACACCGTAATTCTTCAATGTTTCAGAAAGTGATGCTTCGACTTCTTTTTTTGCAGTAACAACGCTCGCATCTTTGAGTGTTGCAGTGAGCGTGTCACCATCAACAGAAATTTTTGTTACGAGTCCAGTATTTACATCCTTAGCAAGCTCAGAAAGTGATATAGTCTTTTTTTCGTGAGTATTGTTTGAAATGAAAATATACGCTGCGGTAATAATCATAAAAACCAATATTGCCATAGCAATATTGCGTGAGAACTTGGGTGTCGGCATAGGCATTTTGCCTTGTGGCTTCTCCTCAGGATTCATTTTGGGGGTGTTTTTTGGTGTAGACATATGGGTATAAATTAGGAATTAAGAATTAGGAATGAGGAATTAAACCAAACACCTAATTGCCTGCGCATTATACCCGCACACTTACTATTTTGAAAGGCCTTCGGCCCGCATGTACTCATGCCTCAAAATAGTAAGTGTGCGGGTGTACCCGAAACCCTATTTTTTGAAAGGCTTTTGATTTTATGCAAATAAAGAGTAGTATGCAAAAAAACTCCTTACCATGACAATAGAAATAGAAATCCCAAAGAAGACGTACGAACTATACACAACAGGCGAACGTACATTTATTCATATCCCCCGGGACAATGAATCGTTCAACAAACAAAAAGAATCACTCGAATTCGGCTGCGAAGTTATCATCAAAAACAGTGAAACAAAAGAAAGTATCACGGAAATTTTCTGGCATTTGTTTGATATGAAAGAATGTGATCGATTTTATATTCTAGTATTTGCCTGGAATACAAAACATCCACTTTTTTTTAAACGAAAGCAGGTTGCTCGTCGCAAAAGAGAAATAGGGCTTGATCTTGAAAACAAAGAATATTTTCTCGTTTATCCAAAATAGAAAAATATTCGTTCAATTTACTAACAGCCTACACATCGCTTATTTTCGTTAGTACCGATAAGTTCATGCCGGAAGGGAGTACTCTGTATTTTGTTGACGGAGAAGAGAAAAATTCCGAATTATTTTATGTGATCAATCACCTACGATTAAAAAGACTCGATGATTCATTTTTCGAAGTGTATAGCTTGTTTCCGCTAAATTTAATGTAAAAAAATCCCCAACACGAAGGTGTTGGGGATTATTTTTTAATAAACTATTTCTAGCAAAGTGATTATTGGTTGAACGAAACCGATGCGAGGTCGATATATTTTGTTGTATCGTTTCCTCCAGCTCGAAATGGAATCGAAACAATGATATTGCCACGGCCACTGTTTAAAACATAGACTCTTGTTCCACTTTCATCATATTGATATACGTCAAAAGTATTCGAACCATACTTCTCAGAAGCAAGCTTGACGTAACCGCCACTACTGTTAAACGGAAATTCGCTGAAAACAATCGACTCCAGATATGGATCGGTAGTACTTGTACCTACGTTAATTCCTTGAGATGCATGAACAGCCAACCATGTTTTTGCATTAGCGTTATATGAAAAGCGAACTCCTTGACCGGCATATTGTTTCTCTACTGGAGCAGTATCGGTATTCTGTACAGGCTTCACTGTATTGCTATTACTATTATTTGTATTTTGAACAGGCGTTTGCGAAACCTGAGATATATCACTTGGCGCACTTACGGTGGTATCTTTTTTATTCACCATAAACCAAAGCCCAGTGGCAACAAGAATAATAAGAATAATTAAAAGCACTGTATTTATTTTTGAGTTTTGCATAAAATTAAAAAACGTTAAAAACGTATTAATACTAAAAGCCTAACAGGTATTTTTGCAATTGTATAGATGAGGTAAATACAGGAGACGGGGGGTGTGAGTCACGAATAATCCTTCGCCGTCGCTCAGGATTTTCTCGACCCCGCCTCGCCATTTTTCCTGCTGGAAAAATATGACTGCGGCTGTTCGCTACCGCCCGCGAGCCAAGCAGTTGGCTCGCTCCACTCCACAATACAAAAGAAACCCTTGCGGGTTTCTTTTGTATTGTGGAGATGGGCGGTAGCGAACCCCCGTGCAATGTGTGATTCTATGCGGGTCTACATGTGTAGTTAGTTTTTTTGTTTTAAGAGAGAAAGCTGTAAAAAACAAACAAAATACTTTCTCTTCCGATCTTCTTAATCTCGGGCCGTATCCGAAGAATGACACTTCCCTATCCTAAAAATATTATGCCTTCATCCGACTATTAGGAATCGCTGGAGAAGACATCGCGCGGGCCTGTTTAGGCGAACGCGAAATCAAAATCTTTCATCGCAAAATACGGTGAAGCTTTTGATTTTCCAAGTGCGGTTGCATTTGGGAATTGGAAAAAGTTTTACGAGATTGTTTCCATACTCGACATGCGCACACAGAATGAAACTCATTGTCTATTCATTTCATCCCCGAAATGGTTTTACATTTCGTCCCAAGCAAGCGTAATCGCGCGTGCGGGCAGAATTTTTGTTCCTTCCAAAAATCGCCCCGAGCGAGCGTCAGCTCGTGCTAGTGGGCAAAAATTGTTAAGAAATTTTATCCCAAGCAAGCGTAATCGCGCGTGCGGGCAGAATTTTTGTCAAAACCGTTGTTAACGAACCTAGATCCTGAAATAAATTCAGGATGACACAATACAGAACCTACCTCTTCATCACTCGGCTCAATTCACGGTCGGTATCGCGTTTTTTTATTGTCTCGCGCTTATCGAATTGCTTCTTTCCGCGCGCGACCGCAAAACCTACCTTTATTTTGCCATTTTTATTATACAACGATAATGGCACAATAGTCAAACCCTTTTTGGCATCAGATTCTTCAAGCGTATGAATCTCTTTTTTTGTAAGCAATAATTTGCGTGTACGGTCTGGTTCATACCCAAGTGGAGTGTTTCCTGGCTGATATGGATCGATACGCATGCCCACAATAAAGACTTCCCCACCTCGAACAATGATATGCGTTCCCGCTATCGAACCGCGTCCGTTGCGTACTGATTTGACCTCAAATCCAAAAAGCTCGATGCCCGCTTCGTAGCGTTCGAGTATTTCGTAATCAAAACGTGCCTTTGGATTGTCTAAATATGTTTCCATCCGGTAGTGAGAAATGACATAACCTTGCGGTAGATTACGCTTATCATTGAACAATAATCTGCAATTGATATAAGTATCCAAAACACACTAAAGTAGATTCCCGCAATGTCATTATCTACTACCGGATTCCATATCAAGCTGTATGATACCAAACTATTCACAGAATGCACCTCATTGCATTGCGACAGACAATACGAGTCTTGTATAATTATGTGTATGGTCGAAACACATAATACGAACGAAGCAGTTTAGCTTCGCATTAACTTATGGCAAAAAAATTAGCAAAAATTCTTGGAGTGGTGTTTATCGTTGTTGGAATCCTCGGATTCATCTCGAATCCAATCGTTGGTGCAATGGGATTCTTCCACGCAAACTTCATGCATAATCTTGTACACATCATACTTGGTCTTATCCTTGTTATGTGTGGTACAGAAGAGAAATCTTCTCTCTGGCTCAAGATTGTAGGAGTTGTATATCTTCTTGTAGCTATTCTTGGCTTCATGATGACATCAGGCGGCATGGTTTCTTCAATTCTTGGAATTGAAATAAATAGTGCTGACAACTGGCTCCATCTTGTACTTGCTCTCGTTGTTTTCTACGCTGGTTTCTCTGGCGGAAAAATGATGACTGGAGGAAGCCAGCAAATGTAATTGTGTTTCGTTTCTTAGAAAGCACCGCGGCATAGCCGCGGTGCTTTTGTATTTGGATGCGAAAAAAATTGTTCTAGTATACAGTGTATACATGCAACCAAAACTCACTGTCTCCGGATATCGTGGCATCTGGGGCACAACACTCACCACTCAAATCGCACAAGATTTTGCTCAAGCATTTTCGCTCTTTATGCAAGAGCGAAATGCAAAAACTATTTTTGTTGCCCGTGATGGTCGTGAATCAGGAATTGAGTTGTGCGAAACAATAATCGGCACACTCACCGAACAAGGACAGAATGTGATCAATCTCGGCATGATGCCCACTCCCATCGTTCTTTTTCTTGTGCAAAATAAAAAGGCAGATGGGGCAATTATCGTCACCGCATCGCACAACCCCATCGAATACAACGGATTGAAATTTGTTACTGATACTGGGTTTTTTACAACAGAGAGTGAGGTGGCAGAGATTGAGAGACTGCGTGGCTCTGCCTCGAAGGCAGAGCCACGCCCAGGCACCCGCATCGACGAGCCAAATCTATTTGACTCATATCTCTCTACCCTCCTCGAGCACATTGATATACAAAAAATTCAAAACAACCATTTCAAAGTTGCTCTCGATCCGATCAACAGCGTTGGATGCACAACTACACCAAAACTATTCGAAAAACTCGGAGTATCTTTTTCTATTATCAACGGCGAACCGACAGGAAAATTTGAACACGAACCAGAACCACTTCCGAAAAATCTCACCGGACTCCAAGCACTCGTCCGCGAAACAAAAAGTGATGTTGGCTTTGCACAAGATCCCGATGGCGACCGACTCGTCATTTATGATGAAAAGGGCAACATTCCTACCGAAGAAACCATGCTCGCACTCTGTGTGAAAGCAGTGCTCACAAAAACTCCGGGTACAATCGTACTCAATCTTTCCACTTCGCGAATGAGTGAAGATATTGCAAACACACATGGATGCAAAACAATTCGCAGTAAGGTGGGTGAAGCAAATGTAGTAAGTGCTATGACAGAACATCAGGCGATTGTCGGTGGCGAAGGTGGTGGTGGAATTATTTGGCCTGTTGTAAATACGGCGCGCGATAGTTTTGTAGGAATTGCACTCATTCTTGAGTGCATGACAATCGAACAAAAACCACTTTCACGTATCATTGCCGAACTCCCCCATTACACAATGATTAAAGAAAAAATATCTTTTTCCGGAGACCTTCTCGGTCTGTATGAAAAAATAAAAAAAACTTTTTCAGAAGGCACCGTCAACACGCTCGACGGACTTCGACTCGATTTTCTTGATCTATCCTGGGTGCATGTTCGACCCTCAAATACCGAGCCTGTTGTGCGGATAATAGCCGAGGCAAAAACCCCTGAAAGAGCCTTGCAAATCATAGACGGAGTGAAGTCTCTCCTGTAAGTATTGACCTTTCACCAAAAATACGATAGTATAAGCCCCGTACGGCCTAAGTCGCCCTGCGACCGGCCGAACATTTTGCTTCGAGCAAAATGTTTTAGGCATAATCCACCGATAACCCTTGAAACAACGAGTAAGAACCAATTTACATATACGCGCCGCCGAACTTCGAGTTCTTGACGAAGAAGGTGGAAATCTGGGCATTCTTCCCCTCAAGGAAGCTCTTGCTCTTGCACAGGCTCGCGGTCTTGATCTTATCGAGACTGGACCGAATGCAGTTCCCCCGATCGCAAAGATCATGGAATACGGTAAATTCCTCTATCTTGAAAGCAAGAAAGAGAAAAAGATGAAAGCCGGCGCAAAACGAACCGAAACCAAAGCTATTCAAATCAAAGTTGCCACTGGCGAACACGATTTGGAACTGAAAGCCAAACAGGCTTCAAAATGGCTTGCGGAAGGACATCGTATTAAAGTTGAACTCTATCTCTCAGGGCGCACGAAATACCAGGACGAGAAATTCCTCAAAGAACGACTCGACCGAGTGCTTCGCTTTATAACAGAACCGTTCAAAATTGCTGAGGAGCCAAAGAAAGGACCGAAAGGCCTTGCCCTCGTTATCGAACGCGACACAAAGAAATAATAAGTGAAAATTAATGAGTGCTATGATTATAATTTTCCTTACCCTGTTAAATCTTTTGTTCACAAAAGAACATTCGCAGAAGATTGACGAACAAAATTTTACATGTAGTATAAACATTATTAAAGATAAGTTATGTAACCAAGCAAGTGCGAATGTTATTTAACAGGGTGTCGACTTGTATAGTCGCTTCACTCCTTACAAGTCAGCCATGAAAACAAACAAATCATATACAAAGCGTTTGAAGATTACGAAAAACGGCAAAATCAAAGCTCGCAAGCCAGGCTTCAACCATTTCAACGCAAAACAATCTCGCTCAAAACAACTTTCTGGAAAGGTCGCAAAGGATTTCAAGATGAGTAACAAGAGTAAGAGTTACTTGCTCCCGTTTAATTAGTTTATAAAGTTTATCAAGTTCATAAGGTTAATAAAGTAAATGCATTCGCTTTCCACTTTATAAACTTTACAGACTTTCAACTACCTATATGTCACGCGTAAAAAGAGGAGTAATCAAAAACAAGCGTCGCCGCAATGTGCTTAAGGCGACAAAAGGAATGCGTTTCGGACGCAGTACAAAGGAAGCAGCAGCAAATGAGGCTCTTGTACACGCTGGAAAGTATGCCTTTGCTCACCGCAAAATGAAGAAGCGAGTAAACCGTGGTCTCTGGCAGGTAAAGATTGCCGCAGTTGCCAAAGCAAACGGTACATCATTCTCAAAATTGATGGGTACAATGACAAAGAAAGGAATCACTATCGACCGAAAATCTCTTGCCTACCTCGCAGAACACAAGCCAGAAACAATGACTCGTGTAATAAAACAAGTAGCGTAATCATATCATCGAACATAAAAGTCGCTCTAACGAGCGACTTTTATGTTCGATGATTTTTTTTATTTTTTCAACTCAATAGTATCCTTTTCTTCAATAATTCTAAAAACGTCTTCAACAGAACTCATTCCTGCAGTGTCGCCAAAAAGGGTTAAGTCATCTAACTGCCGTAGAAGCAAAATAGAAATAAATACTGCCGTACCAAAAGCTACCTTAAGAATAGAAACATACCATGAAGTCGAAGGAACAAAATTAAAGGAAAAAATCAGAAGTATTCCCAGAATATACGTAACTGCCCATTGAAATGAAACCAATTTTTCTCCAAAAAGATGCAATACTTTTTTACGTGTAAGCTGTAAATCGGAAATAACCTCAAAACAGAATCCCCATGCTGATGCGGCGGAAGGATTCTCAATTTCTTCTTTTGTAATACTTGATAATGATTTTGTTAATCGGGTAATTGTATTTGATGGATTTTTAACATGATACGCGGGATCTTTTGTTTGCAAAATTTTTGTATAATGATCATGCATTATTCCCTTAATTTCATCCTGAATTCTTGGCACCAATCCGGATATTCGATACAAATAAGAAAAATAACCATCATTTGTAGTAAGTTCATCAGCAATACTTGTATATCGATCGTTTTGACGGGTAATAAAATAACCAATGAAAAGCGTAAAGAAGAAAGTGGTGCCAATAATAAGATCAGATTGATCTTCAACTGACAATTTTATAAAAAACACAAAAAATGAATAGATGATAACAAAGAGTACGATTGATAAAAAATATTTCCTGGTATGGGTTGTCATGAGTGAAATTGTACCCCCCCCCATAAGGTCGGTGTCAAATACCAATCCTATTCTCCCACTCAACATTCTATACGATCGTATAGAATGTTGAGTGGGGGGGGATTAGGCAAGTTTGTATGTTTTGATGCAAACCTTTATATCAAGATCAATCACTTTCTTTTTAAATTCTGATGGCATTGGTCCTGGACCAATCCAAACACTGCGCTGAACCATCCGATAGCCGAATGTTTTTAGTTGCTCCCGCAACCAGTCGCGCTCAAGACGCATACTTTCCGGCACATCAAAAATAATAATCTGATGATCACTATCACCTCTCTTGAATGGAGATGGGATGAGATCATATCGTTCTTTTTGCTCAGCATATTCCTTCCCTATTTTTGTGATCTGCCAGCCACCATTTTCTCTTTGGATCAATCCCTTCTTTTTTAATCTATATAACGTGCTTTGCACGACTGATTTCTTTCTGCGAGAGATAGACCTTTCACGCAAAATATCAAAGTATGCTTTTGTACTTCTCGCCGAGCACAGAAAGGCAATAATGTGATCAGATAATGTATTTTCACTCATATAAAACATCTTCTCTTTCACTCAACATTTTAAACCCAGTAGGTGAATTTGCTAATTCACGACCGTTTAAAATATTGAGTGAAGTTTATTACTTTTATTTTATATCTTAGAAATCGAGCATCACACTATCCCCTTTGGCTGGAGCGGTGACGTCGAGGTTGAGTTCGTTCTTGATGCGTTGAGCGAGAAAGATTGTAGACTTTGGCTCGCCCATCACCGTAAATACTTTCTTCAGTGAATCCTTTGCTGTTGCCACAAACGCCACGAGTCCATCGCTATCTCGATGACCGGAGTAACCTCCAATCTTTTTGATACTTGCGTTCACGGCTACTGTGGCGTGTTCAATAATGACAGACTTTGCTCCATCTTCAAGGCGACGACCGAAAGTGCCGACCGCTTGATACCCTACCAAAAGAAGTGTGTTGTTGGGATTTGAAAGATAATTGTGTTCATGATGAATCACGCGTCCGCCGGCAGACATACCACTTCCCGCAATAATGACTTTTGGATCCGGCATTTTCAAAATATGTTTTGATTGTTCAGCTTCAAGTGTTTCAATCAAGCCTGGGAAAGAAAATGGATCATCATTGTCTGTAATATGCTTTTTGATCTCGTCATTCAGCTCTGAAGAAAAATCGTGATAGATCTTTGTCACAGCAATGGCAAGCGGTGAATCGAGATAGATGGGCATCTTTGGAATCTCACGAGCAGCAAGCATGTTGTTGATTTCAAACAGCACTTCTTGTGTGCGTTCAAGAGAGAAAGTAGGAATGATGAGTGTTCCTGCTTTTTTATAGTTCTCAAGCAATACATCCTTGAGCATGTCTCGACGTACAGCACGGTCTTCATGCAATCGGTCACCATACACACTCTCCACAAGAAGATACTCTACATTCTTTGGAAGAGGTGCGGTGTCAGGCAAAATTGGTGAAGGTGTATTACCGAGGTCGCCAGAAAAAACAATGCTCTTCTCCCCTATCTTGAATTCGATAAATGCTGAGCCGAGAATATGTCCAGCGTTATGCATGATTACAGTTACTCCCGGCACGAGCTCGAATGGTTTTTCGTATGGAATACCAGTCCAGCCAGTGAGCGACTTGTTTACGATTTCAGGAGTATAGATGGTATCGAGTTTTTCATCTGTATTGTGTGAAAGAATACCTGCCGTATCTTCAAGCATTGGACGAGCAAGTGCGCACGTAGCAGGTGTTCCAAAAATTTTTCCTTTGAATCCATCGTGCACGAGCTTTGGAATACGACCGATATGATCGATGTGTGCGTGCGTAATAAAAAGATAATCAATCTCTGCCGGATTGTAGGCAAATGGTTCCCAGTTTGCTTCGGTGGCAATCTTTTCTCCTTGCACCAGTCCACAATCAACGAGAATGCGAATGAGTGGACGACCCGTAGCATCGAGTGGCCCTTCAAGTAAAAAATCTGAACCGGTCACTGTTTCAGCACCAGAGCAAAATGTGAGTTTGTATTGATTGGTAGACATAGAGCAAGTATAAAGTATTATGTATCAAGTATAAAGAGAATCACCTCCCCTAATCACGAGTACGTGCTGTCCCCTCCTCGAAAAGGAGGGGAAGAATTCCATACACTGCAAAAAGTGCACCAGCAATATCAAAAAAGATATCAGAAAAAGAATCGAGCATGATGAATGGCGGATTGCCATACTGCATAAAAAGATAGAATTCCAATCCTTCCCAGAGAACACCGATCAAAAGAGTTGTGAGTACGGCATCAAACAAAAATCGTGCGTTTGAAAGTTTTGCGCGAAACGGAAACCCTAAAACATTTTTATTCCAAAATATTCGGGCGACTGTTTTGCCTTCAAAACAGTTTAGCCACACCATGGCAGAAAAATAACACACAGAGAGACCACCGAGGAAATGCATAGGCATATCAAACCACCAAACCAAGCTGTACCAATGGAGAAAGACTGCAAATTCGTTGATAACTGCAAGCGAAATCACACTTATTGCTAGACGACGAAGTAATTTTAAGCGAATCATATTGATAGTTTAACATACCAATATACAAATGATACGAATCTGCAAATGATGCGATGAAATCCTGCTACGATTAGAGTTGGTCGCATTACCAACTAATCATTAGCAATCATATGTACTCAATAGGCATAGATTTACATAAGGAAAGTTTGTATTGGACGGTGCTC
>JAHFNO010000017.1 GCA_023267275.1 Candidatus Nomurabacteria bacterium
ACATCCACGCTTTTTTAATATGTAAATTTGATTTCTGTCTTCCTTCTGTATTCGAGAAATTTTTTTTTGCTTTCATACAATACAGAATACTTTGATGCAATACAAAACGGAAATTCGGATTTTTCACCTTAACATTCAAAAAATGAAAAAAACGTTCACTGCGCTTGTATGCGCCATTTTATTATTTTCTGCAACAAATGTTTCCGCCCAAAAGCAAAAAAAGCATACCAGTGGGCTCGAAATAGTGGAGCAAATCCATCGTGATGAGGTAATAAGAGGTATGACAGACTTCCAGGAAACCTTGCCTGAAGATTTCTTTTCAAAGCCACTACAAAAGCTTTTGGAATTAGAATTCAATGTAGGGAATCCTATGGTATTACTCTCAACGACAGCACTATCGCTGAGAGACGAGGAAAAGAATTTTGCAAAAGAATACGGCCGCGACGGCAGTATTGCCGTTGGATATGGCATGATGCCATTTTGTGGAAATGAATGGGAATCATTTTATTCGGTTTTTAAGCCACATGGACACAGAATTGATATCGTGAATCTTGTAAAACCGTATGTTGAAAATGCAGACAAGGAAATGCAAGAAAAAATATATAAATGGGCAAAACCGACGATGGTTTTTGCCTGGAAACAAAAGGATGATACCGGAAAAGCACTCGATATGTTTGCGTTATGGAAGGCTCAATTGTACATGAATATCTTTAACTATCAGCGTGAGGTTGAAAGGTGCAAGCTCTCTTCCTTTACGCGAACCGATTGGGCGGGAAACTGTGATGGTGATGCTAAAATATACGCATTTTGGTTTCGCCGTATTGTAAAATACCACGAAACCGGAAAGGGATTCTCTGAGGAGGATGCAAAAAAATGGATTGCTATCGCGTTAAGAGATATGCAAGAAAATGCTACTCACAGAGCGATAGTTATTTTGAATACATGGCAGCAAGAGTGGAAAAATAGGTCACTATCTAGCTTTAATAGTTGGAGTGAAAATAAAAAATCACGTAAAAAATAAAAGATTCTAACCAAATAAGAAAAGCTGAACAAAATATTATTGTTCAGCTTTTTATTTTATTATATGATAATATATTTGTATGAATCGTGGAAACGGTGGTGTGAATGTACTATTGGTGGTGGCAATTTTGCTTGTCATCGCACTGTTTGGTATTGGTTATTTTAAAAGTGATCGTGTTCTTTGGGATACGTTCGGTATAAAAACATTACTTCGATTGCCGTGCGGTCTCACTGTAAACGATCCAGACGCAACAAAAGATATAAAAGCTGTATTTCCTATTCTTGTAGATGGGTATGCAAATGGTTGTGGTTGGGACGTCTCATCCGGAAACGCAGGAACAGTCCAAGTGTTTGATGGAAAGGGATTGCCGGTAACACTGCCGACCGGAATGTTTGTGGTGAGAGAATCGACGAATGCTCCATTTTATTTCAAAACATATCTGAAGCTCCATACACCTCCAACAACTGACAAAGGAAATATACTCTTTATCAGCACTACCGGACTCATTCATTCAATTCCGATTACGTTTTAAATTTCGTATTGTCATCCTGAATTTACGATTTAGCAAAATCGCTCTTGGGGCTTCAGGATCTAGTTTTGTTTAAATACAAAACCTGGATCCCAGATCAAGTCTGGGACGACCAGAGTACTGGTCGCTTTATACTTTATACTTTATACTAGTATCATGTTCACTTCGATCATCGCTATTTTAGGCGCCATCATTTCTTTTTTATTTTTCCTTATTGGAAAAGTTGCTTTTATTTGGGCGCCAATTATTTTGATGTATACCGCGTTTCAACTCTGGCATCACTTTGTGTCCGAGCGATTCATTCTTGGTATGCAATGGTCGCTACTTGAAATCGAGGTTCCACGTGATGTGGAAAAAGGACCAATGGCAATGGAACTTATTTTTACCAATGCCATGTATCACGCCAGTCAAAAAGGACTTTGGGAAGTTTGGTTTGTGGGAGCGGTACACTTTTGGTATTCACTTGAAATTGTAGGTATTGATGGAGTTGTAAAATTCTATATTCGATCTCCTTCACGTATTCGTGACGTTATTGAAACTCAAATCTATGCGCAGTATCCACAGGCCAAGGTTCGCGATGCAGAGGACTATTCTATGCGCGTCAATTTCAAGGCGCCTGATGATGACTGGCATGTGTGGGGTACAGAATTTATGCTTTCCGAACATGATTCAATCCCGCTCCGTACCTACGTGGATTATGGACTTGATAAGCCGACCGACAAGGAACAGCTCAAGATTGATCCGCTCACGCCGACAATCGAGTATCTCGGTGCTTTGAAGCGTGGAGAACAAGTTTGGATTCAACACGTCGTACGTCCTTCATCAAAGTCGTATCATTCTCATACCACACACAAACATATTGGCTGGGTTGAGGAAGCCAACGAACATATGTCTCGTTTGATGGCGCCATATACACAACAATTCCGTAGTACGGTGGCTGGACAGGAAAATAAAACTGGAAGTGATTTTGGAGTACAGATCCGTTTGCCGGACAATGTATCTGCTCGTATCAAAAAAATCCAAGAGAAAATTCAGAAGCAAGGATTTGATATTGGTATTCGCGTGATGGTTGTAGCTGAGAAAAAATATGTTTCGCTCGATCAATTCAAAAATTTGCGTATGTCGAGTCGTATTTTGTTCCGTCAATTCAATAACCCCGATGGAAATAGTATTGTTCGCGTAAACTCAACGCAGTTCGGTGCACCGTATGCCGACCCAACAGGTCTCGTCTTGCATAAATTGCAAAATCGAATGCTCAACTGGTATCGCTTGCGAATTTTTTATCATCCACCACTTTGGTACTCGATAAATTATCCAATGTTGATTGAAAAATTCTTTCCTTCGCGTCGTCCAAACATCAATGTGGTAAACGTGCAGGAGCTCGCCACGCTCTTTCATTTCCCTGGACAGGTTTCTCAAGCGCCTTCATTCAAGCGTATCGAATCAAAGGTTGCAAAACCACCGTCAAATTTGCCTATATAAAACGAGTTATAAAGTTCATAAAGTTTGTAAAGTTATAAAGTGCAATGCATCCAATAGATTCAATCGAACAAGAAAAAATTTTATGCAAGCCGGTTTCGCCAGAATGGCGAAACCGGCTTGGTGTGATTCTCGCAGTATTTTTTGCAATCTGCATTCTGTTGTATGCGTTTTCTGCTCCAGGAGATTTTCCAAAAAGGGAAAGCATTTTTACGATTACTCCAGGACAAAGTCTTAAAAGCGTTGGCACCGAATTGAAGACTCGTCACTATATTCAATCGCGATTTATTTTTGCAACACTCGTGACACTCTACGGTGCAGAAAAGGAAGTTCCTTCAGGAGATTACTTTTTCTCAAAACCAATTAGCGTGCTTACATTGGCGCGTCAAATTGCACTGGGCCATCACGATCTTATTCCCATAAAAGTTACAATTCCAGAAGGGAGCACGGTGAGTGAAATCGGTGCGATTCTTGCACAAAAAGTTCCGAATTTCGATGTGAATTCTTTTGTACAATATGCAAAACCAAATGAAGGGTATCTTTTTCCGGAAACATATTTTATTTTTTCAAAGACAAATGCAAAAGATATTGCCGACGAAATGCGAACTATGTTTGATACACAAACAAATACACTGTTTGCTTCTGTAAAAAAACAAACGCATACAAAAAAAGATATTGTTATTATGGCTTCTATTATTGAGCGCGAAGCGCACGGCAATGATGATCGCGCAATGATTTCCGGTATTCTTTGGAATCGCATCGCAAAAGGTATGCGCCTTCAAGTCGACGCAACGGTGGCATACGCAGTAGGCAAGTCTGATACGACTCTTTCAAAAAGTGATTTTAGTGTTGTTTCGTCATACAATACCTATCAAAATTACGGCTTACCGCCTGGTCCAATAGCAAATCCGGGCAAAGAAGCCATTTTGGCCTCACTCAATCCCACCGCAAGTCCATATCTCTATTATCTTCACGACAAACATGGTACTATCCATTACGCCCGTACGTATTCTGAGCATTTGGGTAATATAAACAAATATCTAAAATAATTATTATAAAAGGTTCTAGTTTCTAGGTTCTAGAGAGCCCAGATTCTCAAACTAGAAACTATGAACCTAGAAACTAGAACCTATGTCTTACTATCCGACCATCGGACTTGAAATTCATGCCGAACTCAAAACAAATTCCAAGATGTTTTGTGGTTGCAAAAACGATCCGAACGAAAAAAAGCCAAATGTAAATATTTGTCCTGTTTGTATGGCGCATCCAGGAACTATTCCTGTGCCGAACAAGCGTGCTATCGAACAGGTAATTCGTGTTGGTCTTGCAGTAAACGGTACGATTGCAGATTTTACTGAGTTTGATCGTAAGAGTTATTTCTATCCAGACATTCCGAAGGGCTATCAGATTTCTCAATACAAGTATCCAATCGTTTCAGGTGGTGAGCTCGCCGAAATGAAAATCACTCGCATTCATTTGGAGGAAGATACTGCCACGAGCAAACATGATCGCGGAGATTATTCTCTCGTTGATTTCAATCGTGCCGGTGTTCCACTTATGGAGCTTGTGACCGATGCGCATACATTCGATTCTGTGGATGAAGCTGCTCGCGTGGGTGCGCAATTTGGAAAAGAATATCAGCTCTTGTTGCAATATCTTGGTGCGTCGGAAGCCAACATGGAAAAAGGCGAATTCCGTGTGGAAGTAAACATTTCACTTTCTCCAGACAAAGATGTCCTTGGCACAAAAGTTGAAGTCAAAAATCTCAACTCATTCCGCAGTGCAGAACGAGCAATTCGATACGAGCTCGATCGTATGCGTACACTTCACGAAGAAGGACGTGCGAGTGAAATTGTACAGGAAACACGCGGTTGGGATGATATAAAACAAAGTACATTTTCTCAGCGCGCAAAGGAATCTGCACAAGAGTATCGCTATTTTCCTGATCCAGATATTCCAAAATTTATGCTTTCAGAAATGTTTGCTATGGATGAATTGAAAAAAGCATTACCAGAACTTCCTGTGGCAAAGCGCAGTCGCTACGCAAAAGAATTTGGTATTAAAGCAGAAGATATTGAAACATATATCAATGACTACGAGCTCGCGCTTTGGTTTGAATCAGTCGGCAACATTCTAAAAAATGCAGAAAAAATTAAAACTGCTTCAAACTACATTACTTCCGACTATGTTGGAATGAAAAAGGCCTCCCACCACCCCGCCTCTGCGGGCACCCCTCCTCAGGCAGGAGGGGAGGAAATCAAGCTTCCATCCCCAGAGCATTTTGCGGAACTTGTCGAGCTTGTTGCTGATGGAAAAATTTCCTCACGCGCCGCAAAAGATATTCTTGCCATGATTGTGGTTGCCGATGCATCACCAGTCGCCATTGCTACCGAGCAAGACTTGCTTCAGAAAACGACGAAGGTGCGCTCAAAGAAATCGCACAAAAAATTATCGATGCAAACGAACAAGTTGTGGCTTCATACAAAGGAGGAAAAGAAAATGCACTCATGAGTCTTGTTGGGCAGATAATGAAAGAAACAAAAGGTTCTGCAAACCCAGCACTCGCAACAAAAATTCTCAAGGAATTGTTAGGGTAATGTATTTCTTCCTCCCCTTATCGAGGGGAGGATTGAGGTGGGGTGATCATGAATGCAATAAATAATCGTCATGAAATAATTTCTAAACGAAGAGGTCTTCGTCGGGAAGCTACACCCCAGGAAATTATTCTTTGGTCACGATTAAGAAATAATCAGCTTGGGTATAAATTCAGAAGACAACATAGTATTGAAAAATATATTCTTGATTTTTATTGCCCAGTAAAAAAGCTTGCAATTGAAATTGATGGTTCTCAGCATTTTTTTGAAAAATCACTTGAATATGATTTAACTAGGACAAATAATCTTTCAGTATTTGGTATAAAGGTTTTGCGCTTCACGAATGCAGATATTAATCTGAACATCGAAGGCGTGATGCTAAAAATTCTAGGTGAATTGGGATGATAAAAAATTCTTGAATCACCACCCCCCAACCCCCTCCTCATCAAGGAGGGGAAAAAATTCATTCATTTTTTATCTCTAAACCCTAAACTCTAGACCCTAACCCCTGCTCATGATATAGTATTCGCGCAATGGCAAACAAAGACCCCAAAGGAAAGCGAATACGCTTGCCTGTCGGGCAAGCTTTTACGAACCTAATCAACATATTTTATGGCTAAAGATTATTATGAAGTACTTGGTGTAAATAAATCTTCTTCAAAAGAGGAGATTAAAAAGGCATTTCATAAACTTGCTCACAAATATCACCCTGATAAAAACAAAGGGGATGATTCGAAATTTAAGGAAGTGAATGAGGCGTATCAAACTCTTTCCGACGATCAGAAACGAGCTCAATATGACCAGTTCGGATCAGCTGGACCAGGAGCTGGTGGATTCCACGGAGGATTTGACCCATCAAACATGGGTGGCTTTGATTTTTCTGGATTCCAGAACGGCCAAGGATTTGATATGGGTGATCTCGGAGATATTTTTTCTGATTTCTTTGGTGGTGGAGCACGTGGCGGACAGCAGACTCGCCGTGGCCGCGATATCTCAACTGAAATTTCGATTCCATTTGCCGATAGTATTTTTGGAACCGTACGAAAAATTTTGATAACAAAAGTGAGTACATGTGATACCTGTCATGGCTCTGGTACAAAAGCTGGAGCAAAACAAATCACTTGTTCACAATGTAATGGAAAGGGTCAGATTCGCGAGACACGTCGCTCAATGCTCGGCTCATTTGTTTCAACACGAGTATGTGATGCATGTGATGGCGCAGGTACTATTCCTTCAGAAAAATGTGCTACCTGTCACGGTGCTGGCGTAAAACGAAAAGAAGAAGAAATTGAAGTTCGTATACCTTCCGGAATCGAAGCTGGCGAAATGATTCGTATGACAGGCGCAGGTGAAGCAGTTCGCAAAGGAACTTCTGGAGATTTGTATATAAAAATAAATGTGGCACCTCATCCGGTATTCCGACGTGATCGCCAAAACCTTTTGATGGATATGGAGGTCAAGCTTTCTGAGGCTCTACTTGGCTCTGAGAGGTCAATTGAAACCCTCGATGGTAAAGTTACCGTGACTATTCCGGAAGGCATCGCTTCGGGCACTGTACTGCGCGTGAAGGAACGCGGAGTGCCAAGTTCTCGCAGTAAACGAGGAGATCTGATGATAAGGGTGACTGTAAAGATTCCAACCAAGCTCTCAAAGAAGGCAAAAGAAGCAGCAGAGAAACTCAAAGAAGAGGGTAATTAGCTCTTTATTCCGAAAGCTATTGACATCCTGTACGTTTTTGATACAGTTTCTTTGAAAATTGCTAATCTAAACATTTAAAAACTAAATAAAGATGCACAACGAAAATCGTAATTCGAAGAAGAGAATTTTTATTGATTCACAAAGTGCAAGTCTCTTTATTGGACAACCACAAGAGCAGGCATATGATGGAAGAGCTTTGGCTCTCGCACGCGAAGGAGACATTATTGTTACGACTTCGCCAATTGACCAGGAATACATTTCCTACTGGAAAAATCTTGGGTTTAGCTTACCAACGTTTATGGTTGCAGGACCCTACCAAAATGACAAATGTCTGAGCACCTTAATTTTAAATCATGAGGGCGTTCAGAGGGAACTGCAGTCGTTAAACAAAGAAGACTATGAACTGCATTTTTTCGGAACTGTAATGGGGTCAGAAGATCGTGTCGCAGAAGCGCTTGGTATTGCACCTTACGTAAATTTTGTTTTTGCTGACACGTATCGAAACAAGGAAAAAGCAAAACATCTTTTTATGGAAGCCGGTATTCCAACGTTGCCGTATATATCATCGAGTGATGCCGATTTTTCATTTGAAAAAATCGTGGAAGTTCTTGGTAAGGGGCCGTATCTTGCAAAAGATCACCTCGGATCCGGTGGTAAAAATCTGGGAACAATATTCGAGTTTTCTACTGAGGAGGAACTTAATAAAATTCCAACAAAGAATTTCATTGTTGAAGCAAAAATTAAGCTTTACGGCGAAATTGCGCTCGACTGGGAAATAACAGCATATGGAAAGGTTCACCTCAATACAAAAAGGGAACAAATATCGATCAATGATTCATTTTGCGGAACCAGGTTTCCTGTAGATATGGAAGATTGGTTTGCAGACAAACTGAATGAGGAATACGAACGGTTTATTGCTGTAATAATCAAAAAAGGTGGGTTAGGTCACATGAGCTGTGATATTCTTATCGATTCTGATATGAATACGTGGTGGAGCGATCTGAATCCACGGAAGGCGGCTTCGCATTATGTATGCCAGGCTGTGAAGGATCTGATGAGGATACGAGATGTAAAAACTCCGTTTTTCTTTCATCATCAGCACGCCCATACGACACGACATATTGGAACTGATTTTTCTAAAATTAGCCAGGTTATTACAGAACTAGATTCTTCGTCATCCAGATTTGTATTAGTCACAAATCCAAACCTGTTTGAACATGGCACAGTAGACATTACCGCAATATCATTTGAGAGCAGTGTCGATGCTACTAATTTGCTAAACAAAACATTTAAGCAAGTCGGAAGAATAGGAAGCCTCAACTATGAATTGTAGGAATTAGAAACAAAGTTTGAAATTAAAACAACCGATTGCACAATCGGTTGTTTTTTATTATTATCAGCAAATGAAGAATACTCATATTGAAGTGGTTACATTTGCAAGCTTGCTCCCTGGACCAAAGGTTCTTGTTTTTGGAAGTATTCATGGCAGTGAGCCTTGTGGGTATCAGGCCATAACAAAGTGTATACAAGAAATTCGTTCTGGAAAGCACAGCATTCTTTCTGGAAGTATAACTTTTGTGCCTATGTGTAATCCTCGAGCGTTTCAAAAAAACACTGCCTACATCGAGGAAAATTTAAATCGCGTATTTAAAAAACATAAAGTTGCAGACACGTATGAAAAAAAGTTGGCTAATATTCTGACAAATTTGGTAGATACACACGATGTAATTCTTGATTTGCATTCTATTACTTCACAAGGGAAACCATTTGTTTTTTTAGATTATGCTGAGCAGTTACCAATGGCAAAAATTTTAGGATTACCAAATGCAGTAACCGGATGGACAGAAGCGTATGCGACACAATCATCAAAGAGTAGCGATACAATTAAGTATGCTCACTCAAAAGGAAAAGAATGCATTCTTGTTGAATGCGGCCAGCATGCAGACCCAAAAGCAAAAGATATTGCTTATAAAGCAATAGTAAATTTGCTCGCATATAAAAACAGTATTGAAAAAAGGAATACACAACTGCCAAAGCTCGAGATTACAGAACTGAAAAAAATTTATTTTAAGGAACACAATGATTCTCATTTTATAAAACAATGGAAACATCTTGAATTTATTAAAAAAGGTAAGGATATTACAAAAGGCGAACATCCTATTTATGCTCCTTTTGATTGTTATATTCTTTTACCCTCACCACAGGCAAAAGTTGGCGAAGAGTGGTTTTATTTAGGGGTAAAAAAGTAAAATTGTATTACAGTGCACAAAAAGGAACGGTATACACCCCGTTCCTTTTTGACATATTGTGTGGTAGGTTTGAGATATATCAATAAGGGGCGTAATAAAGAAGTATTCCATGAAAAAGATACTTGTAATAAAGGCATCCTCTCGTCTGGGAATGAAATATTTTCCGCACGGAAGCAATGTTTTGAATATAGGTGTTGAAGATGGTCCAGAAGCAATTCTTGACCAACGTTTTTTACAAGAGCTTACGAGTAGAGTGCACGACGTAGATGTGGTTGATTTCGTTTTTTCTAAACCGGAAAATACGACTGATGAAAATTATTATGAAATAGTCGCTCGTGAATCAAATGAGCTCGCAGAGATAATTGCAGAGCGAATCGCAAGTGGTGATTATGCAGGTGTAATCAACCTCGGTGGCGACCACGGTGTTGCTTTTGCAACTACGCTTGGCATCATTCGTGGACAAAAAGGCAAGCGTATCGGTGTTATCGATTTTGATTCACATGGCGATATTCATTTGAAAAATACCAGCCCTTCTGGAAATTTTCACGGTATGTGGGTGCGACCATTTTTTGGTGATTTTGATGAAGAATCAATTCGTCGTATAACAGATGTTTCGATTCAACCAAATCAATTTTTGTATATTGGAAATTTGTTGCTTGAAGGAGAAGAAGAACGATTTATCCAAGAAGAAAATATTCAAGTTATAGATTCAAGGATGATTTCTATAAACGAAGAATCAATGCTCCCAAAAATTACTCACTTTTGCAAGAATTTTGATTCTATACATATCACCTTCGACATTGATGTATATAAAAAAGATATCGTGAGTGCCACAGGTACGCCCAACCCAGATGGTTTTGAAGCAGATATGATTGAGAAATGTCTGAAAACTATTGTTGACTCGGGCAAACTATTTTCCTTAGATGTTGTTGAAGTAAACCCTCAAAAAGCTAATGCTGAAGGAACAATTACTACTGCCCAGGCCGTTATTGAGAAATGCATTCCGGGTTTTGTGGGTTAGATTTGTTTAAAAATACAGGAAACACTGTACATTTCTAGACCAGATGGTATGATGTTTGCATTAAAAAAATAAGAGGGGAGGACTAGCCTTTCCGAGGAAATGAAACCTAATTCATCAAAAAAACTCTGGAAGATTGGCTCGAAAGAGTACAACACCCAGTATTTCGATTTCAACAAGGACGGTGACTTGATTATCAAAGAAGGTCACAACATATACAACGTTCGCTATCTTGCAGACAAGATGGGTTCTCCGCTCGAGATTCTTTTGCCGTTTGTGGTGGAGGAACGCCTCGAAGATTTTTTGGACTTAAACAAAGAGCTCTCAAAAAAAGTTGGCTACCAAGGCAAGTTTTTTTACCATTATCCAATGAAGGTAAATCAAAACAAAGAAGTGGTGATGGCACTTGTGGGTGAAGGCGCGCATCTTGAGACATCTTCATACAACGATCTCTATCTCATCAAAAAAATGCTTGAGGCTGAGACCTTCAACCCAAACATTCGTATTCTTTGTAATGGACCAAAGACAGATAAGTACATGAACCTTATCGACGAACTCCAACATAAAGGAACAAAAATCTTTCCACTCATCGAAGGTCCAAGTGAATTGAAATTCCTTCAACACTCACGCTACGACGTGGGTATTCGTCTCGACATGCCGGTAAAGGCTGCATCTATCTGGAACAAGCCGGTAGATCGCTTTGGTTTTCCCGCAAAAGATATTTTGGAAATGGGAAAATTCAAAAATTTGAAGATTTTACATTACCACGTGGGTTCACAAATCGAAACACTCAATGATGTGATCGGACCAATCAAATACGCCCTCGATATATTTTTCAAATTGAAAGAAAAAAATCCAACCCTCGATACGCTCGATATTGGTGGAGGAATGCCTATTCCATACGAGCGCACAAAAAGCTACCCAGTAGAAAAGCTCATGGAGAAAATTTTTGAGCTTTTGAAAAGCGAGGCGGAAAAGCGTGGTGTACCACATCCAAATCTTATTTGTGAATGGGGACGCTACATTGTGGCGCCGGCACAAATCACTGTATACAAAGTGATTGATACAAAGAAAATCAATTCAAAAAAAGTAGATGGAAAAAAGTGGTACGTAATCGATGGAAGCTTTATGAATGATTTGCCTGATACATGGGCAATCAAACAGAAATGGGCCATCGCTCCAGTAAATAATAAGAATGATAAAAATCTCAACGAAGTTTGGCTTGCCGGATCGACCTGTGACTCTGATGACATTTATACCGGAGTAAAAGGTTCTGTAACACTTCCAGATTATGATTACGATTCTGAACAGCCCATGTATATCGTAGTATTCGATACAGGCGCATATCAGGCCTCACTCTCGATGCAGCACTGTCTTTTGTCTTCACCAATAAAGATTATTGCTGAAAACGGACACATTGTAGTGGCTCGCAAGCGCGAGACCGCGGAAGATGTAGGAAAACTCTTTGGGTGGTAAAAATCACGAGAGCAGGAGATCACGAGAACATAAAAACAGGGAACAATGAACAGGTATTGCTTTCCCCTCCTTTACTAAGGAGGGGTGAATCGTACTCGAGACGGGGTGGTGCATTTTTAATTTAATTATTTTATAATTCTCTCATGAATCCGCCGGAAATTTTTTTGGCAGTCGATACATTATCAACAATAACTGATTATCTGATAGAGTAAAAAATAGCAACTCATTATCTGGATAAAATTTTGGCAGATGAATAACAATTTACCCACACTCGAATTTGTGCTCAAAAATTACAAAAATTTCAATGCTCGTGCACTTCGTGATGCTACTATTGCGTATTGGCGCCACACAGAAAAAGGCGGAAAAATGTTTTGGGCTGTTGCTGGTGCAATGAGTTCGGCTCAGCTCGGTATCGTGCTCGCTCCTGCAATTCGTGCAGGACTTATTTCTGGAATGTCAGTGACCGGTGCAAACCTTGAAGAATCACTCTTTCGTCTTGTTGCACACAATCATTACAAAGATTTTCCTGACTACCGCTACTTCACAAAACAAGACGACACCGACATTCTTGAAAATCGTATGCGTCGTGTGACGGATACTTCAATTCCTGAAGACGAGGCATTCCGTGTTGTTGAAAAGCAAATCGTGCCAACATGGAAAAAGGCAACAGCGGATGGCACTCGTAAATTCTGGCACGAATATTTTTACGAGCTCATTCAAAATGTTGATCCAAAAGATTACCAAGGTTCTGTAGAAGAATGTTGGCTTCTCGCCGCAGCAAAAGCAAATATTCCAATCGTTGTGCCTGGATATGAAGATTCAACATTCGGAAACATTTTTGCTTCACATGTGAAAGTAGGTGAGTGTAGTGCTTCGATTGCAAAAAGTGGAATCGAATACATGGGAGCTTTCTACGATGAATATCAGAAGCTTGCCGAAGGTGCGGGAGTTGGATTCTTTCAAATCGGAGGAGGTATTGCTGGAGATTTTCCAATTTGTGTAGTGCCATCACTTAAATACGATATGGAAGTAAAAGATGTAAAACCTTGGGCGTACTTCTGTCAGATTTCTGATTCAACAACTTCTTACGGTTCATATTCAGGTGCTACTCCAAACGAAAAAATTACTTGGGATAAGCTTACAAAAGATACTCCAATGTTTGTGGTGGAATCAGATGCCACAATCTGTGCTCCACTCATGCTAAATGCTCTTCTTGAAGCGAAAGCAAACCCTGAAGCTGCAAATGCGTTGATTGCGAAATACGCGTAGTGGCAGGGTGTAGGGTTTAGGTTATAGGGTATAGCGACTAAAATGCGCTCCGATTCTGCAGAATCGGAGCGTTTTTCGTGTATTGACAGACGTATTTTTTTGTACTAGAATATACTCAAACACAACTTACCATGGGAAAAATAGATCGTTACCCCGACAAGACGTACCCAGCATATGAGACTCACAAAAATGCAGATAATTCTGCTGAATATTATTGGGAAGAGATGCAAAATTTTTTG
This sequence comes from Candidatus Nomurabacteria bacterium, assembly GCA_023267275.1. GTDB lineage: Bacteria > Patescibacteriota > Minisyncoccia > Phycocordibacterales > UBA9973 > CAITQP01. Next base: position 13,573 of record JAHFNO010000017.1, read on the forward strand.
CCATGTATTCTTGGTGTGATAAAGGAAAATCCATTTTGGAATGTAAAATTTTGGGTTAAAAAACACGAGCCGATAATGGATCTTTGGATTTTTACCATGATGCACGATTCACTTGAAAACGATAAATTCTATTTTTATAGCCAAAAAAAACTTACACTTAAAATTATTCATGAGAGATTTCAATTTCTTTGTGAGTTTGAAAGATTTTTTCCTCTCACTATGAGAAATGTGAAGAAGTTTTTATTTCAAAAAGTATATTTCGACGTCACAATCTCAAGTTGACAGTAAGTCAAAAACCAGCAAGGTCCGACCTTGCTGGTTTTTTTAATCCGTCATCGAACCTGCTTCAAGATTATTTTTTATGCGCAAGCAATTTCTTTTTATAAAACGTATTGATCATGTTGTAGACAATCTGAGCCGCGCCGTATTCTGTGAGAACATTGTCGGAAACAGGGGAGACTTCTACTACATCGGCACCAACGAGTGTTTTCTTTTCAATCACGCGCTCAAGGAGGCGAAGTGTGTACCACCATTCGAGCCCACCTTGTACTGGCGTACCAGTTCCTGGCATGTGGGCTGGATCGATTCCATCCACGTCGATAGAAATATATACTTTTTTGGTTTTAATAGCTGAAACAACTTTTTGTATACTTGGTACTTTTCCTACGCCCCATTCAAATACTTTAATATTTTTAAATGATGAAAAATAATTTGCTTCTGTTTCGTGATATGCGCGAATACCTACCTGAACAAGATTGAATCCCATTTCGTGAGCACGACGCATTACAGCAGAGTGTGCATATTCGGTAGGTTCCTCGTCTGAATAGTCGCTGTCATCAATACGAAGGTCGCAGTGTGCATCGATTTGAAAAATAGTTACATCAGCTGGTTCGTGTTTTTCAGCGAGTGCTTTGAGTGCGCCAAAACTCATTGAGTGTTCACCACCAAGCAAGAAATTGAATGGTGCAGGGCTCTCTTTGACTGCCTTTACTACAGCATCATGGGCATCTTTTGGTGTCATTTTTGCAAGACCGGCAATTTCCGTGTGCGCAACTTTGATAACTTTTGTTGAATCCACTTTGTAGCGCTTGTCCCAGAATTCGATTTGAGAATTGAGACATTCGACCACTTTTTGTGGACCTTCCGCTGTGCCTTTGTGAAAGGATGCAGTCATGTCGTAGGGAGCACTGATAATAAGAACGTCGGCCTCAGCCACGTTTTTTGTGTTGATGATTGATTGAGCCATGAGGGTATTATTGCATAGTTTTGGCTTCGGGTCACCCTAAATTTATATACCAATCAACGAATGATACTAATGTTGCGAATGACTGCAAATGAAATGCATATTTGTAGCTATTAGTAGATTAGTATAATTCGTATATTTGTATGTTCATCTTCTATTGTACAATTTTCATATCTATGTTATTCTAAATTCAAACAATTTTTCTAAACCATAAAAACAGAATAATGAAAAAACACACATTGATTTTGCTAATAGCCGTTGCGCTATTTTTCGTATCTGCCTGTGATAAGGGTAAAGATGGGCCAGTTCCATTACATTACAACATGGCTGGAGAAAACAATAAGAGTGATCTCCTGACGTATTACCCGTATGAAAATATTATCCATTATAATGGCCAGATATTTTCAGCAGTTAAGGATACAATGAAAGATCCATCCGGTAACCTTGAATTCCAAAATGTAGATGATACTGTCCATCATCAGATCAAAACTATGATTCATATCCAGGCAGGTAAAATGAGACTAACAGCATGGTACGCAATGCGATATGACCCGATTTCGGGTACTATTACCAAAGAGAGGTACCTGAGGGACTTCTCAAATTCATCAGTTTTTGAGTGTGTGACGTATTCTAGTACACTTATCGACCAGGACAGGCAGTAGGCCGTTTTAATTGGCAAGTCGTGTTAAACCAAAAGACTTTCTTCGGAAGGTCTTTTTTATTTGGAATCATATTGTTATTAGAGTGTGCTAATATGTTCATATGGTATTACCTACTCGTGAAATAATTGGAATCGTAGCCGGTTTGGTGGCATCACTTGCCTATATTTTTTATATAATTGCAATTCTGAAAGGGGAAACAAAACCAGATAAAGTCACGTGGTGGATTTGGTCTTTCATGGGAATTGTTTTAGGTACAAGTTACTACTTTTCCGGAGCAAGTAATACTATTTGGGTTCCAATGGCAGAAGTTGTTGGACCACTTTCAATCGCAATTTTGTCATTTTGGTATGGTGAGGGTGGTCTGGCAGATAAAATGGACCTATTTTGTCTCGCAGGAGGTATAACTAGTATTATTCTTTGGATTGTATTCAAAAGTCCACTTATTGCTTTGATCACAAATATCGCCACAGATGTTTTTGCCGCTATTCCAACAATTCGCAAGTCGTATTTAAGACCTCAGGGCGAGGATTTGTTTGCATGGCTTTTGACTGGCACAGCAAATACATTAAACCTTTTTGCAATAGAAAAATTTACCCTAGGAGTGATGATTTATCCTTTTTACCTTTTTATTCTTGATGGAATAATCATCACCTTGTTGATAAGAGGTAGAAAGAGTGATAAAATTGAGAATATATGAAAATAGATGTTCACGAAAGTAAGGTTGATGGCTCAGGCGTTTTTGCAAAAAAGGACATAAAGAAAGGGGAAATAATTGCTTTGATAAAGGGTACCCCAATAAAACACTTTGTAGTAGATAAAAAAACCTCGGAAGCCGGACCTAATTGGATTGGTGTAGGAGAAAATTTATGGATTGATCCGAGCCCACCCTTTCATAATTTAAATCATTCATGTGACCCTAATGCTGGTATTCGAGGCTCTAAAACAATTGTTGCTTTGCAAAATATTAAAAAAGGAGAGGAGGTTTTAATTGATTATTCAACAACTGAGATTGATGTTCTGTGGAAGCTAGATAAAAAATGCAAGTGTGGTAGTAAGAATTGCAGAGGGACAATTAAATCAATTCAATCACTACCCAAACATACTTTTAATAAATATATGCCAAATATCCCTCATTTTTTTCAGAAGGTGTATATGAAACATCACTCAATTAGAAATTCATATTTAAATAAATGGAAAAAAAATCAAAAAAATTCATAGTTATATTTTTGATGATTATGATTTTTTCCGTTATTTTTTCTTATTATAATTATGTAGTAAAAAGGAATTACAGAATTTTCTATAATGAAAATGAGATACCGGCACAAACAGATATTATGAGTATAATTAAACCTTAATTTAAGAATGGACCCATTATCTTGCGGTTGGGATACAGCAAATTTTTTTATTTTTTCCGGAAATGTTTTCGGGCCTCTTATTTATTATTCCCACCTTTTTGCTTTAATTCCTTCTTTTATTATAGGATTTATTATCCTTATTAAAAACAGAAGTTCATTATTAGCTCAAATTTTATTTTTTATCACCACAATTTTTTCTTTGTGGGTTTTTTCAGATTTGGTACTCTGGGCAAATGAAAAAATTAATTTCCAATTCTTTTTTTGGTCACTACAAGTAATTATTGAGCCAGTAATTTATGCAGCATGTGTTTATTTTATTGATGTTTTTATTAATAAAAAAGATATTAGTTTTACTAAAAAAATTACAATATCAATATTATTGGCTCCGACATTTATCTTAGCTTCAACTAAACTAGCATTGATTGGTTTCGATTTTACAAATTGCGATAGAAATATAGTTGAAGGACCCCTAGCTTTATATGGTTATGGAATTGAAATAATTTATTCAGTTTGGATATTAATTTTTTCAATTCATGCATATATTAAAGCTCCAATTATTGAAAAGCGTAAAATTGTTTTAATAACAGTTGGCATTATTCTTTTTTTGTTAAGTCTCGCCTTCGGTAATATTATTGGAAGCTTCACTGATAATTGGACAGTCAGTCAGCTCGGACTTTTTGGAATGCCGATTTTTGTTGGATTCCTTTCTTATCTCATTGTTGAATACAAGAGTTTTAATATAAAACTACTCGGCTCACAAGCTGTGGTATTCGGACTCGGTTTTCTTGTGCTCGCGATGGCTTTTATTCGAAGTATTCAAAATGTCCGTCTTGTTGTTGCGTTTACTCTTTTATTTGTCATTATTCTTGGAAATGTACTTGTGCGTTCAGTAAAGCGTGAAATTAAACAGCGTGAAAAATTGGAAGTCCTTCGAAAAAATCTCGAAGAAACAAATACGAAACTTGCCACTGCAAATGAAAAGCTTCTCGATCTCGACAAGCTTAAAACAGAATTTCTTTCGCTTGCCGCACATCAGCTACGCAGTCCACTCACCGCGATTCGTGGGTATACATCTATGCTTATTGAAGGAGATTTCGGTACTGTGGGAGATAAGCAAAAAGAGGCTATTAGCCGCGTGTTTGAATCAAGTACTCATCTCTCAAAAGTCGTTGAAGACTTGCTGAACGTTTCCAAGATTGAAGCAGGCGGAATGAAGTATGAAATGGCTCCGTTTGATATAGAAAAAGCTGCAAAGGATTTGGCTACAGATCTTTCAGTCACAGCAGAAAAGAAAGGACTTAAACTTTCATTTACTACTGACAACAAAGCTCCATATACTATCAATGGCGATATGGAAAAACTTCGTCAGGTTATGCTCAATATTATTGATAATGCGATCAAGTACACAGAAAAAGGTTCAATCACTGTTGCACTAACAAAAGATATTACAACAAATACGATTAAGGTTGCTGTGACTGATACTGGTATGGGTATATCGGCCGAAGAAAAAGGTAAGTTGTTTGAAAAATTCAGTCGTGGTGCTGGTGGAAAAACAAATACAAGCGGAAGTGGTCTTGGACTCTATCTCGCAAAAACTATTGCTGAAGCGCACGGAGGTCATGTGGCCATCGATTCTCCTGGTGTAGGTCTTGGATCTACATTCTCAATTGAATTGAAAGCCATTTAATTATGATTGAAGAAGAATTTATTGGGTATTCCGGAATTGTATATACAATGCAGTATGATGACTGTGATGATTTTTCAATTTTGCCACACTCCGAGTGCCGACAGATATACGGTGTTTGCTTCACGGACGAAGAAAAAGTTGTAATTGTTCATAATGGGAATAAAGATACCTGGGGACTCGTCGGGGGAACGATTGAAGACGGCGAATCCCTCGATGAGACATTTCGACGCGAGATACAGGAAGAATCAAACATGGAAGTGCTTACCTGGAAACCGATCGGGTATCAAAAAGTAATCGACACCCGTGATGGTTCATATTTCTTTCAGTTGCGCGTTGCTGCAAAGGTGCAACCATATGGACCTTTTGAAGGTGACCCAGCCGGAAGTATAGACAAAATTGTCATAATCGATCCAAAGGAATATAAAAAATATTTTGATTGGAAAAAAATCGGCGAGCGAATCTTTGAACGTGCAGAAGAATTACTCAAAACATTGTAGTAAAACCTATCCCGGAATTTTGCAAAATTCCGGGATAGGTTCATTTAGTAAAGAAAGAGATTCTTGATACTATATAAATATGGACTCAAAAAAGAAGGTACTTGTATTGTTCTCTGGTGGAAGAGATTCATCAGCCACAGTGATTGAAATGATTCGCCAGGGATACCTAGTCGAATTATTTACCTATCAAGTTGGAAAGGAAGAACTCACTGGTTTTTTAGGTGATTCTGCTCCAGACATTCGACATAAAGAATTATTAAAAGCATTTCCTGGAAAGATCATAGATAAACGCTTTATTGTAGGAAATACATATCTTATCCGAAAATTAGCAATCGAAAAAACAAATAGTATTCACGTCGTGTATCCCATAGCACTTGCACTTGCTGTACATTGTGGTGCTGTTTTATTTTGCTTAGAACATGGAATTAAGGATGTTGCTTGTGGATATTCTGGATATCAAGCAAAAGAAGACCGATACATAGAACAGCGAGAAGATTTTTTTAAATTGACACAAGAATTTATGATGGAATATGGTATTACGCTCCATGCACCAGTTATCAAAAAATCTAAAGAAGAAATCATTGATATTTTGGAGCAAAGCGGTGTAAGCTCAAACTCTTTGGAAAACAAGTCTATTTTTGGTGGAGTATCATTTGAAGTAGATAAAGCTCTCGCATACTGGCAGGAATCGATTCCTTTTTGTCGTGAATATATTACAAAAATGCGTTCACTCAACCTACAATGAAATTAATTAAAAAAGCTCTCTATTTTTCCGCTAAGGCGCATGATGGACAATATCGCAAAGGAGGTACTGTTCCGTATATTTCGCATCCAGTATTTGTCGCTTTTGGAGTGCAAAAATATACCAACGATGAAGAGATCGTTGCGGCAGCGCTTCTGCACGATGTATTGGAGGATTGTGTGTCTGTTACTCAAGAAATATTGAATGAGGAATTCGGTGCAAACATCACTCGAATGGTACTTGAGATGTCATCGGATTCAAACGAAGCATACACGACCTGGAAGGAAAAAAAGGAAGCCTACATCCACTTGGTCAAAAATGCATCTCCGGATACGCTCCTTATTATTGCAGTTGATAAAATGCAAAATGGACAGGCTTATTTTGAAGCGTTACGAAAGGGAATTGACGTTAACCAATTTTTCCGAGGAAGCCCCGATGAATATAAATGGTATTTTGATTCTATTTTTCAAATCCTAGGCTCTCGTCTTGGAAATGATAATCCTGTTGTAAAAGATTTTTCCGAATTCATGTCATCGATTTAAAAAAACTCCACGATTGCAACAATCATAGAGCTTTGTATTTATTTTTGTGGTATTCCTCATGATGCGATTCATTCTCTTTGTGAAAATCAGTTGTAGTTATTTGTATTTCAAAAGGAACATTGTTTATATAGTGAATACTTTGTAGTAGTCGCAATCGAGCACCAGGTTTTTTACTTGAAATTTTTGGTTTTACAAGAAAATCATGGTCAACGTGTCCAGGAATTACATTAAGTATTTTTTGGAGAAGAGAATATGCTTCGTCTATTGATGGTACAAGGATTCGTACCCCGTACACGTCATCGAGAGCAAAGACGTCGGTTCCATTCTTGAGCGCAATTTTCTTTTGTATAGTATTTATATTCTTGATTCTCCATGTCATTTGGTATGGAATCGTATTGTTGATAATAGAGCGAATATTCTCTACTAACACCTCGATCGAGATACCAATTTGGTTCTCGTATTGAGAGATGTAATCTGTCTGCATGTTTTTAGTTTTTAAGGAATGGGCAAAAAAATAAGCTCGTGTATATCCTATCACGAGCTTATTTTTTCGCTACCACTGGACCATCTTCAGTATCCTTAACTGTATATCCAGCTTGCTCGATTTCGGCGCGGAGTTCGTCAGATCGATCGAAATCTTTTTCCTTTCGAGCCTGTTCGCGCATATCTGCGAGGGCGAGAATTTCAACAGGAATTGTTTCTTTTTTTAATTCTGCGAGACCGAGTCCAAGTACAGCATCGAAATTGAGTAACGTTACTTTTTTATCTACGGAAGGAATAGTTGGGTCCTTGATCAAATCCCAGACTGTTGCGATGGCGAGTGGGGTGTTGAGATCGTTTTCAATATTTTTGGTAAATAGTTCTGTATATTTTTCATTTACCGAGCCACCGCCACCGTATTCGAGGAAATGACTGTGGAGGCGTTTTAGTGCGTTCTCTGCGCCTTCTAGAGCTTCCCAGGTAAAGTTTACCGGGCTTCGGTAGTGACTCATAAGCATGAGTAGGCGAAAGGCGAGAGGTGAGATACCTTTTTTAATGATTGTGCGAAGAGTGACAAAATTGCCGGCAGATTTCGCCATTTTTTTGCCATCCACCATTACCCATTCGTTGTGGAGCCAATAGTTTACAAACTGCTCGCCTGTAGCGCATTCTGATTGTGCAATTTCATTTTCATGATGCGGGAAGATAAGATCAACACCACCGGTGTGTACATCAAAATGAGCACCGAGATATTCCATACTCATAGCTGAACATTCTATATGCCAGCCCGGTCGGCCTTTGCCGATAGAAGTTCTTCCACCGAGTAATCCTTTTGGTTCCCAAAATACTTCACCATCATTTTCATCCCATGCTTTCCAGAGTGCAAAGTCGCTTGCATTTTCTTTTTCATATTCGTCTTTTGCAATTCTTCCGGCTGCTGATGACTCATCACGTCCGAAGGGACGCTTTTCAAGATTTGCGAGTGTAACTTTTGAAAGTTGTCCGTAGTTTGTGTCCTTGCGAACATTAAAATATACGCTGCCGTCATTGGATTTGTATGCGTAGCCTTTTTCTATGAGTGCCTCAATGAGCTCGATCATCTGCGGAATATGTTCTACTGCGCGTGTGTATCGAGAAGGAGGAACAATATTCAAGTGTGCTGAATCCTTTTTGAATTCTTCGGTGAAAAATGCAGTAAATTCCTCAAGTGTTTTTCCGGCGAGTTGTGAATCACGGATCGTCTTATCATCAACATCGGTGAGATTCATAATGTGATTTACCTCGTATCCGCAATACTGCAGCGCACGTTTTACTGTGTCGCCAAAAAGGTATGCGCGGAAGTTGCCGATATGCGCGTAGTTGTAAACGGTTGGACCACACGTATAGAGCCCAACATTTTTTCCTGTTGGGTCGATTGGAACAAATTGTTCAACTTTTTTTGAGAGCGTGTTGTAGAAGGATAGTGACATAAAAAAGATATACAAGAATGGCAATTAAAAAAACATCTCCCACCACCCCGCCTTGAGTACAAAATGGTCGCGTTTCAATGACAGTACGCGACTCGATTCTGCAGAATCGCCTCCTCAGGCAGGAGGGGAAAAACCACACAAATACAGAGTTAGAGCCATTTCTTATTGCGGAAATATATCACGGAAATGAAGCAGATGAAAGCCATCACACCAAAAAGTGTGAGGAGCTGCCAAGACTCGTCGAGATAGAGAAATCGAGAGTGAATGGCATAGATTTCGGCAATAAGCGTGAGTGGCATGAAGAGAATGTTTACCACTGTTAGTCTACGGACTGTGGCATTTGTTTTGACGGAAAGTAGGGAATCGTTAGTACGTCGCAAATCTTGAAGCATCTCGCGGTTTTCTAAAAGAATTTGTTCAATGCGTGCGTATTCGCCCTCAATCATACTCACGTAATACGAAAAGTCGGCACCGAAAATTTTACCGCAGGTTTCAGAAAAAGACTTGAGTGTTTCCTTGTGTGCACGAAGTGACTGCTTGATGTCGATGAGTTCGCGATTTGCCTTTGAAATACGAGAAACCATCTCGCTTTCCTCACCAGCAAAAATACGCTTTTCGATGTCGCGAATGTCGTGCGTAATTTCTTCGGCGAGAAAGAGTGTGTGTTTGTAGAGCTCGCGAATTTGTGTGAAAAAGAGAAATCCCGAGTGCTCGGTTATTTTTGAGGCACTGAGAAAACTATCTACTTCAAAGAGACGTGCAAAATCATGCAATGGATCAATGAGTTCATAGTGTGTGGTAATGAGTGTATCTTTTAGTAGCACAAAATCAATTTCAGCTTCTTCAATATGCAGAGTGGAACGGTTGCGCATTGGAAAATGCAAAATAAGGTAGATTGCATTTTCATACAAATCTACTTTTGCACGTTCTGACGATTCAAGAAGTTCGTTTGCAATGACGGGATGCAATTGAAATTCTTCGGAAAGAACAGTTACTTCATCTTTTGTTGGAGATTCAAGATCGATCCAAGTAAGCCCTTGATGTGCGTAGCGTGAAATCATGCTTATAGTATAAAGCACAAAGCTTAAAGTTTAAAGTGGATACAGCGTACTGTATCCAAAATACAAAATGCGCTATACTTTTATCGCAAATGGAACATTCTAAAGAAGAAGCGAATAACGAACTCGAAAAAGCATTTGAAGTGCCAGCAAAAATTCTTGAAGAGGGAATTGAGATTGTTGTAAAAGAAGAAAAAATCTTGATTAGCAAGAAACCTTTTAAACTTGCTGAAGAATACTGGAATACACTTGGCCCAGGACTCACCACTGGTGCTGCAGATGATGATCCTTCGGGAATCGCCACCTATTCACAAACGGGCGCTCAATATGGCTCACAGCTATTGTGGCTTGCATGGTTTACATTTCCGCTCATGGCTATCATTCAGGAAATGTGCGCGCGTATTGGCGTGGTCACCGGTCACGGACTCGCCGCAAACATTCGTCACAATTATCCTCGCTGGACGTTGTACCTTATTACATCGCTCCTTTTTATTGCCAACACCTTAAATATCGGTGCCGACCTCGGAGCGATGGCGCAAGGAGTGCAACTCGTTTTTCCATTCATCAATTTTGCACTTCTCGTAATTGCATTCGGAGTCCTGTGTTTGGTACTACAAATTTTTACTACGTACGCTCGCTATTCAAAATATTTAAAATATTTGGCATTCGCATTACTCGCGTATGTTTTTTCTGCATTTATGAGTCATTTGAATTGGTCTGTCGTTTTGCATGACACACTCATTCCATCAATAACATTCAGCCGAGATCAAATCTTTCTGATTTGTGGAATTTTAGGAACAACGATTTCTCCGTACTTGTTCTTTTGGCAAACATCGCAAGAAGTTGAAGAAAAAAATTTGCAAGGTGAAGAACATGAGCATACTTGGCACCAGCCGGTCGGAAAAAAGGAAATCAAACGCGTACGAAATGATATTTGGAGCGGAATGTTTTTCTCAAACGCCGTAATGTTTTTCATTATTGCAGCGTGTGCGGGAACGCTTTTTACTCACGGAATCAACAATATCACCACGGCAGCTGATGCCGCAGCCGCACTTCGTCCCTTTGCCGGCGACACAGCCTTTTTCTTGTTCGCACTTGGAATTGTTGGAATCGGAATGCTCGCTATTCCAGTACTTGCTGGCTCTACTTCATACGCAATCTCAGAAAGTTTTGGATTTAAATTTGGGCTGTATCGAAAATTGAAAGAAGCCTATGCTTTTTACGGAGTTATTATTATTTCCGTTATTATCGGTATTTTGCTCAATTTTATTGGTCTTGATCCCATAAAAGTACTCATTTATTCAGCTGTGGCAAATGGAATTATCGCTCCATTTATATTGGTATTTATCGTAAAATTGAGTAGCAACAAGGCTGTGATGGGCGAGTACGCAAACCGCAAGCGCGGAAAGGTGCTTGGCTGGTTTACCATCGGGCTCATGGCTATTTCTGGCCTTGCAGCCATAATCTCGTTGTTTTAGGGCTGTATTTTCCCCTCCTGTAACCAAGAGGGGAGTTTTGTATAAGTGTACCCTAAAAAACGGGGTGGTTCCTAAAATGCACCACCCCTTCTCGAGTACGATTCACCCCTCCTTAGTAAAGGAGGGGAAGCAAATTTCAGTCTCATTTGACACACAACTGTTTGTGATGTAATCTCAAAAAAACATTGAGACATGAACATGCAAGAAATTATTGCCAACACTGGCAGGATGCCACGGTCCGCGCAAATCCTCGCTTCCTTTCTTAAACAAACAGACGATGTACGCGCTTCTCTCGCTCGAAGTATAATACTGAATCCGAGCTTAAAATTCACTTTTACAACAACTCAGGGTATTGGTGGACAGAACTCATTTCCTACCACTTTAAGAAGTCTTTTCGGTGAAGATAATTTCAAAATTATGGTTGAGCTTCTTGACCCAAAAGACAAGGTAAGGAAAGATAACACACTAATTACCGATGGTATGTTTCTGACCTGTCTCCTGATAGTGAATGTGGATCAGATACCACCCGAACTTGATGCGGATCAAACCAAATTACTGCTTGAATGTCAGGAAATAAGGAGGCTGTATTGGGAACAGGAAAATAGTGATGCTTTAAATTTTGCCGCAACGTTCTGAGTAATAAAATCGCACGTAATTAATTATGAGGCTGTCAAATCGACCGCCTCATTTTTTTGATTTGACTTATGTTTTTTATCGTGTAATATATGCCCTGTATGACTGAATTCGCAATTATAGCTACAGGGGGCAAACAATATCCGGTCGCCGTTGGCGATGTTATCCGCGTTGAGACACTTCCAGGTGACCTTAAAAAAGGTGACAAGGTAGTTTTCGACCAAGTTTTGCTCGTTGATAATGGCAAAGACACAACAATCGGCGCACCAGCAATCGCAGGAGCAACAGTAGAGGCTATTTTCCAGACAGCAGGCCGAGCCAAGAAAGTTATTGTTGTAAAATACAAAGCGAAGAGTAAGTACCACAAGAAAAACGGTCACCGTCAGGGTTACTCAGAAGTCAAAATCTCAGCAATTAAATAATCAAAAAATCAGAAAAGCACCTAGAAATAGGTGCTTTTCTGATACCTTAGGGCTGTATTGACAAAAATAAATCAACATGATTTAATAGAGAAAAATAAGTTTGTTAATCACCTTAAAATTAAATGTATGAAAAAGATAATTTTTGGCGTAATTTGCCTATTTTTACTAGTTGTGGCGATGAAATTTATAGGATGTAATTATTCATTCATTAATTTTCTTAGAATTGAAGCACAAGGGATTTTGGTACTGGCTGTAATTTTTTCTCTTTTTGGCCTCTGCCTCTTTCTTCTAAGAGAACAAGATAAAAGTTTTTTGATAAAAGAAGCACACAGAGAAAGAAGGCGTAAAGAGAGGATTGAAGAGGCGGTAAGAAAAGGAGAAGACCCTAAGCAGATTGATTGGTATGAAAGTTATTTTTAACATCGTCTTTGACGTAATTTCCATAAGGTTTAACCTTATGGAAATTTTTAATTATGCGTTCTTGATTTGAGAGCAGAAGAAAGTGTTTCAGAGTCGGAATATTCAATTTCTGTACCAGTCGAAAGTCCTTTGCCGAGCATTGAGACGGTGAATTTTTTGTCTGCGATTTGTTCAAGACGAACGAGTACGAGTGCCTCGGTGCGATCGCCATCTGGTGTTGCCGAAAGTGCGAGGATAACTTCTTTTAAATTCTTTTGTGATTCAGCTTCAACAAGTTTTGCGAGCTGGTCCAGGCGAATGTGCTGGTTGGCATCTTTTTCAATTGCTGGAGCAAGTCCGCCGAGCACGAAGTATGTTCCAGAATATGTGCGGGATTGCATAAAACGATCGCGATCGGCATCTTTTTCTACGACGAGAAGTAAAGTCTTGTCCTTTGCCGGGTCGGAACACACAGGGCAGAGTCCTTCAAGAATTTTTTCAGACAACGCAAAACAACGCGAGCAACGATGCACATTTTTTCGCAGTGCAGATATTTGTTCAGTCAGATCACGAACATATGCTTCGTCGGCAGTCGCAAGGAAATAGGCAAAACGCATAGCTTGTCGTTCGCCAATTCCGGGAAAGCGTTTGAAGAGTTGTTGAAGTCGTTTGAGGGTTTCCATATAAAAATACTGGTGCTTGCTGTGTGGTGTTTGGTTTTAGGAATACGAATTGAATACTAACACCAAACACCATACACCAAAAACCTGACTACAACACGACAGAGTACTGTCCTGTTGTGATTTTACTATATAATTTTGCACCTTCGGTGCAATCTTTCAATTGATAAAATCAAAAATCCACATCCGTAGCGCTGCCACTTGAAGCCGCGGCACTGAATGCATCTATATTGCCTTTTTCGATAGAGAGGAAGCTGGTTGTCTTTTCATCCATGTACAATTCGACGTGGCCAGTCGGACCGTTACGGTGTTTTTCAATCATAATCTTTGCAATGTTTGTGCGATCGGAATCTTTGTTGAATCGATCCTCACGGTGAATAAACATAACCACGTCGGCGTCCTGCTCAATAGATCCTGAGTCGCGAAGGTCGGAGAGACGAGGTTCACCACCGCGGGCTTCCACGGCACGAGAGAGCTGTGAGAGGGCAATGACGGGCACATCAAGTTCGCGTGCAAGTGCCTTGAGGGATCGGGAAATTTCTGTAACTTGGTTCACCATGCTGTCGTGCTGTTTTGTGGTCGACATGAGCTGCAAGTAGTCGATCACAATCATTCCAATGCCGTGCTCAGCTTTCATGCGACGCGCCACAGAACGAATGTGCACGATCGAACTTGATGGTTGATCATCAATATAAATCGGTGCTTTTGAAAGTCGGTCGAGCGCGTCGCGAAGATGTGCAAAATCTTGTCCACCGGTAGAAAGTCCACCAGTACGCAATTGCCATGCTGACACGCGTGATTCAGCGGCTAGCATACGGTCTACAAGCTGCTGTGAACTCATTTCCAAGGAGAATATACCAACGCCGATGTTGTGTTTTGTTGCTGCAAGGCGAGCGAAATCAAGAGCAAGTGTGGTTTTTCCCACGGATGGTCGAGCGGCGAGAATAACCAGGTCGGAATTTTGAAATCCGGAGAGCATATTGTCGAGTTCTTTGAATCCGGTCGGCACACCACGAAGCAAACCTTTGTTTTCGTGCAATTTTTCCAAACGAGTCCACGCTTCTTCGAGCTGATTGCCGAGCGTGAGATATTTTCCGCGTTTTGGACTGTCAGAAATCGAAAAAATTTCTTTTTCGGCAATGTCGAGTACTTCTTCAAGCGCTTGTGTGCCAGAATCGTAGCCGAGCTCGGCAAGCTTGTCCGCAGCTTCGATGAGTCGACGGTAAATATATTTTTGTTCAACAATGTCGGCGTAATATTCTGCGTTTGTTGATGATGGTACGGAATGGGTGAGCTCGGTGAGATAGCGAGAGCCACCGATTGCATCAAGCATTTTCTTTTCTTTCAGTTTGTGTGAAAGGGAAATGAGATCGATCGGCTCGTTCTTGATTGAAAGCTCGAGCATGACTTCATATATTTTTTTATGCTTGTCTGCGTAGAATGCTTCAGGAGAAATTTTGTCGGCAAGCTCAATGAGTGAGCCCGGACGAAGCATAATAGAACCGAGAACGGCTTTTTCAGAATCAAGACTCTGTGGTGGCACTCGCATTGCTCTTTCTTTAGACATGCATCGATTCTATCACGTCAGATTTTTCATGAAAGATGGTCAAACTGCATAGACTGTGGTTAATCTGTGAGTAACGAAGATTTTTATGGGAAAATAATTGAAAATATGTATAATCGAATACAAATAGTATGCTTGTCGATGTGTGAGCTATAAACCAATTACTCGGGTTTAGGCAGGCCCTTTTGTTCATCAGGTTTCAGAGTTATAACCGATGCTATTAACAGTCCGTGTACATGTTCTGCAATAGTAAATACGAATGGCCAATGGTTGGCCGGTAGATCACCGGAAAACCATTGGTTATTTTTTTGCCCCCAAACATCACCCATAGGAAATTCCTATGGGTGATGTTTGGGATTACGGAGGTCTTGCCTCCGTTTTGCCTAAAATTGTTCAGACAGGTATACTAGAACTATGAAAAAGACAGTACTTACCGGTGATCGACCAACAGGACGGCTCCATCTTGGACATTATGTTGGCTCAATACAAAATCGAATCAAACTGCAAGACGAAGCTGATGCAGCTTTTTATATGATTGCCGACGTGCAAGCGCTTACTGATAATGCAGAAAATCCAGAAAAAGTGCGCGAAAATGTTTTGGAAGTAGCACTCGACAATCTTGCATGCGGTCTTGATCCAAAGAAAACAACTTTTTTTATACAATCGCAAGTTCCGCAAATCGCTGAGCTTACGGTATTTTTTCTCAATCTCGTAACCGTTGCCCGTCTTGAACAAAATCCGACAGTAAAAGCAGAAATGGCACAAAAAGGATTTGTTATGAGTGATTCAGAAAACACTGAGATCAGAAAGTCTCTACAGTATGTGGTCGCAAACGAAAAAATTCGCAATGTTCCGGCAGGATTCCTGGCATATCCGATCTCGCAATCTGCAGACATTCTTTTTTGTAAAGGAAATATTGTACCAGTCGGCGAGGATCAAAAACCGGTTATCGAACAATGTAATGAAATCGTTGATACATTCAATCGTTTGTATGGAGAAACATTTGAGCGTGTAAAACATCTCGTCGGTGACACACCACGACTTGTTGGTACCGATGGAAACGCCAAAATGTCTAAGTCACTTGGAAACTGTATTTACCTTTCTGATTCAAAAGACACAATCGCACAAAAAGTGCAGTCGATGTATACCGACCCAAATCATATTCGTGTTGAGGATCCAGGTCAGGTAGAAGGCAATGTTGTTTTTACTTATCTTGATGTATTTGATACCGATAAGGATGGCGTTGCAGAATTGAAAAAACAATATCAGGCGGGTGGACTCGGCGATGTTGTGCTTAAAAGGCGACTCACAGAAGTACTTGAGGGAATGATTGCACCTATTCGCGCTCGTCGCGAAGAGCTGGCAAAAAATCCAGAGGCAATTATGAAAATTCTTGAAGCGGGAACAGAACAGGCACGTCGTGTCGGTGAACAAACAATGAACGAAGTGCGCAAAGCGCTTCATATTCAATACTTTTAATTATGAACATGATTATCACTGCCATTAAGATAGTGTTCATCTCAATCATCTCGATTTTTTATTATCCGGTGAATACTTTTTTTCGTTTTTTTCAAGCACATTATCGAAAATGGAAAAAGGAAGACAGAATTTCTTTTTACATTGCGACACCATTGTATTATCTTCTGTTTCTTATTTCCGCAACGCTTTCTATCCCGTTTGAAAACACGGCAATGGGAATGCATCCACCGCTTGAGAAATTTAAATAATCAATATCTTACTTCAAAACAGACCCTTTTATACGGGTCTGTTTTGTGTTAGATTTAACCGTATGACAAACAGAACATACACCAAAGATATTTCCAGCCACATCGGCGAGACAATCACACTCGCGGGATGGGTAGATGTGCGCCGAGACCAGGGAAAAATGGTTTTCTTTGATTTCCGTGACATGTCCGGAAAAGTACAATGTATTGTTCTACCTAAATCAGTTTCTAAAGAAACTGATCGGCCGAACCCTCCAACGGAGAGTTTTAGGCCAAACCACACAGAAGCTATCGAAGTGGCAAAAGAAATTCGTCCAGAATGGGTGCTCGCCGTGACGGGGATCGTAAACAAACGTCCAGAAAAAAATATCAACCTGAACGTGGTAGGTGGGGACGTAGAACTTGAAGTCATTGGAATCAAGGTTCTTGCAAGGGCAGCACCGCTTCCTTTTGATATGTCTCTTGATGGATACAACCTTGAACTTTCAACTGAGCTCGACAATCGCGCTCTTGTTTTGCGTCAGCCAAAAGTACAGGCAGTTTTTAAGGTGCAAGAAACAATCATTGACTCATTCCGTGAATTCATGAAGAAAAATAACTTTTTTGAATTTCAAGCTCCTGCTATCACTCCAGCCACTGCTGAAGGTGGAGCGGAAGTATTTAAAATTGATTATTTCGACAAAAAGGCATATCTCACACAATCACCGCAGCTTTATAAACAAATTGTGATGTCCGCTTTTGAGCGTTGTTTTTCTGTAAACAAAGTATTTCGTGCTGAGCCATCTTCAACCACACGTCATCTCACTGAAATTGTGTCGCTTGATGCTGAAATGGGATTTATTGATTCTTGGGTAGACATTCGTGATATGGCTGAAGAGACCGTGCGCTTTATTTTGCAAGAAGTTGAAAGAAAAAATCTACACCACCTCACACTTCTTGGTGCCACGTTGCCAACAATGATTGAGAAAACTCCAACAATTTCTCTCACCGAAGCTCAGCAGAAAATTTTTGAAGCGTATGGTCGCGATGTTCGTGGAGAAAAAGATCTCAACGCACAAGACGAACGTGAACTCTGTGAAATCATTAAAAAGGAAACAAATTCAGATTTTGTCTTTGTGTATGGTTATCCAACACGACAAAAACCATTCTACGTGTATCCAAATCCTGAAAATCCAGAATTCAACGAAGGTGTAGACTTGCTTTGTCGAGGGGTTGAATGGCTCTCAGGTGGACGACGTATCAATGAATACGATCAACTTATGAAGCACGTTGAGGAATGGAAGATGGATCCCGAAAAAGTGAAAATGTTTCTTGAAGCATTCAAATACGGTGTTCCACCTGAAGGCGGATTTGCATTTGGGGCAGAGCGAATTACAATGCAGCTCCTTGGTCTCAAAAATATTCGTGAAGCAAGCATGTTTCCACGTGATATGAATCGTATCGACGAAAAACTCTCAAGCGACGGGTATTAAGATGGAGCAATATCAATCTAACTCAATAGAATTAAAAAAAGTTGAAGTTAATGAGAACGGTAACGATGTGGTTTTTACCATACACGGAATAGATGAGGGTGAAGCCTCGCTTCAGTGTGAAGTTGACCGTAATAATAAGTTATTTACAGCTCGAATTATTGCTATTAACGAACTGTATCAAAATAAAGGACTAGGATCACTTTTGTTTATAACAGCAATTAATTATTCAAAACAAAATAATCTCCATTTTGTTACTGATTACGGAATAAGCGAACTGGCTGAACAACTTATTAAATCACTAATCTCGAAAGGTTATGTTTTTATTAAGAATCCTAATGCAGTAGTCAAACAGCTCGGTGCTGGAAAAAGAATACTTACATTAGATGGAAGTCCTGTTTATTCACTTAGTCAATAAAAAATCTACTGGTATTATTAAATAATATAGGTCTAAAAAAATGAAAAAAATTTTTCCAGCAAAATTAAAGGAAGGCGATATGTTGCAAGTTATTGCACCTTCAAGTTCTGCTGCGACAACTAAAAAATCAGTTCATAACCGAGCACTAAAAGTTTTAACAAAAGACTTGTCATTCGCTGTTTCTTTTAGTAAGCATGCATATGAAAAAGATATATTAGGGTCGTCATCATTAGATTCACGAATTTTGGATTTTAATCAGGCTTTTTCTGACAAAGATATAAAGGGCATTCTTTGTGTTCGTGGAGGATATAATGCAAACACACTCCTCCAATATATTGACTGGAACAAGGTTAAAGAAAATCCAAAACCAATTTGTGGATTTTCAGATATCACAGTTCTTGCTAATGCTATATATGCAAAAACCGGAGTTGTGTCATATGTTGGTCCTAATTTTGCAAGTTTTGGAGCAGAAGAAGGTGTGCCATATGTAGTTGAATATTTCAAGAAATGTCTCTTTACCGAGAGTACTTTTGAAATAAAGCCAAGTAAAAAATGCGGTGAGAGAAATATTCCGTTTAAAAAGAATGCGGGATTTAAGATATTGCAAAATGGTATAGCGACTGGAACTCTACTTGGAGGACATCTTTCGACTTTTAATCTTTTGCAAGGTACTCAGTACATGCCCTCACTTAAGGAATCAATTCTTTTTTTGGAAACTGATGACTTTGGAGGAGATATGGCTGTATTGGAATTTGAACGCGATTTACAATCACTATTACAACAAAAAGATTCAAATCAAATTGCAGGAATTGTTTTTGGCCGCTTTAAAAAGGCTTCAAAAATCACTATTAAAAAATTAGAATATATTATTTTTTCAAAAAAGGAACTGCATAATATTCCGATTATTGCGAATATTGATTTTGGGCATACTCAACCAATTGTTACATTACCAATTGGGGGAGTAGTCAGAATCGAAGCAAAGAACAAAGCTGCAAAAATTACAATATTGAAACATTAAAAGACGAGATACTTTGTATCTCGTCTTGTTTTTAATGACCGTCTTTTTCCAAAAAGACACTTTTGTTGTCATTTTGTATTTTTTTGTACACTTCTTCCTTAGTTTTATTTGCAAGCAAAACAAAATATTCCTCAAAAGCCTCAGTAATTTTGAATTTTTTAGCACTAATATTCTTACTTGTGATTACTTCTCTATATTCCTGATAAGGTTGTGTATTT